>SDOA01000160.1 GCA_004524595.1 Candidatus Thorarchaeota archaeon
CAATCTGAAGTTCTAAGAGCCTTCACTATTGCAAATGACGCATTAACTGAAGCGAGAACGCTTCTAAGCCCAGAAGAAATTCAAATGCAATTAGATAGGTTATCAGAATCGTTTGAACATATTTCAATTGCAGGTGAATTATTATCAGAAGATCTTACGGGTGCCGATTCTACAATTGAGATGGAGGAGCGCATTGACAGGCAGTTAGACGCGATGGAGGCTGAGGTATTACTCGAGAAAGAAGGAGTACTTCCCCCTCTCGAAGTAGAAGAAGGCAAGAAACCTACTGAGGGTATTGCTGAGAAGACTGGTGAAAAACGGATTGATGATCTTCTTGCTGATCTTGAGAAGGAGGCTCGTGAGGAACGCGAGAGGGAAGCAGAAGGTTAGACTAGTGAACTTCAAATTACCTGATAGGTGCTTATTATTTTGAACTTCAAGCTAGTTGTATTCGATGTTGATGGAACGCTCACTCAACATAGTAGTATTTGGTGGAGAATACATGAACTATTTGATACTACTGAGGCTGGTCGTATATACTTTGATCAATACTTTGCCAGAGAAATTGATTATCAACAATGGTCCGATTTGGATGCAGCTCTTTGGAAAGGAAAACCTCTCTCTGCAGTAGAGAATGCAGTGAAGGCTACTCAGCTTGTACCTGGTGCGGAAGAAGCAATTCAAGTTCTTAAAGATAGAGGGATATATACTGCAATTCTTTCTGGTGGACTTGATGTTATGGCTAATAGCATTGCTAAAAGAGTAGGCATTGATTTTGTCCTGACAAATAAGCTATTGCATAATGATGGCAAACTTACAGGTTCTGTAGAGAATCTTGTTGGATGGGCTGACAAGGCTGAACATATACATGTCATACTTAATCACTTTGGAGTAAGTTTAGCTGAGACTGCATTTGTAGGCGATGGTCGAAATGATTTGAGTGTATTTTCAGTTGTCGGTCTATCAATTGCTTTCAATCCAAAAGATGATGATGTCGCTGATGCTGCTGATGTTGTTATTCGTGAAAACGACCTTCGAGCAATTCTGAATCACATCATATAGGTGTTCCAGCAATGAGTAGAACAAATACATAGATTTGAAGAAGTATTATCATTAGTCCCTCGAATATATCCAGTTTATGATCGTCAGTTATCGCTCTTTTGAGAAACCACAGACTTCCTGCTATCACAATAATCTGGAATAGCACATATCTATCAAATGGGATTAATACGAACATGCCTATACCTCCCATTACGAGAAGCACGATTTGAAGGATTCCACCAATGAGATTTCCTATTGCGAGTCCAATTTTCCCTTTAGCGGCAGCAATCAATGCTATTCCATGTTCTGGTAAAGCTCCTGCAGCACCAAGTATTAGAGCAGCAATGGCTATATGATTTATTCCTACTTGACCAATCACTAAAGTATATTCATCAAGAAATAATTCGACTGAATTTGTAAGAATTTCTCCTGCAAAGAAGATGCCGACTAAACCCATCAGCGTGAGTATTAGTGCACTCTTTCTATGGTGATTCGGTTTAGCCTTTTCTGAGTCCTTTGCAACATCTCCAGTAGCAAGTGCCCATGAATATATGATATAGGAGAGAAAGAGAACAAAAGCTGCAACAGCTGGGAATTTTGGATTGATAGGAGGATTTGGACCAACCATGTCAAGAATTCCTAGTGTAAACATACTAATGAGAGCAACAATAGTCCAACGTATAAGAACTGAATCCTTCTTTATTGCTTCCTCGGGCACAGCTATGGCATGTTTTCCCTTTGTTGAAATCACAATTGTCAGACCAAGAAGGAGCATATTGAAACCTCCCGCTATCAGGACAGATAGTATTGCTATGTCCAACAACTCCGGTCTATTACTGACCCACCCACTATAGGCTGCAATACCACTTATTACAGCCTCCGGCATGTTACTCGCTAAACTTGACAGTATACCTGCCATGTAGGCCGTAAGTCCCAAGTACCCAGCTGCGCTTTCAAATCCTTCTACAGCCCATTCTGAAGGTCTGAAGGCTAACCACACTCCAACAGTGAAACCAAGAATCATGACAACAACAGTACTAATCCCAGAGAATCTGCAGTAAAAATAGAGCGCAATTAGTACACCAATGAAGGCAAATTCCTTCTTACTTGCTACTAACGAGTCTCTGACACTATGCATTTCGTTCTCATTGTCAATCGTGTTTCTTATTCTTTTAATCCCCCTTTGTAATTCGATATTGCTTTTTTCTTTAGCTGACTATTAACGATAGTGGCACACAAAAAGCAATTAACGAATATTTGTGTATCTTGATCCTGCCCCTGTATTGAGCAATACTATTTCTTCATCATAATCAATTGTTCCCGACTCAACAAGATTATGAAGTCCAGCAATACCAACAGCACTTTCAGGACAAATATCAAGACCTTCGAATTTACCAGTCATTTTTCTTATAGGTTCGATATCTTGCTCAGCTACTGCTACTGCACCTCCACCTGAGTTACGGATCACACTCAGAATCAAACGTCCTGCAAATGGATTTGGTACGCGAAGCCCTAATGCCTTTGTTTCACCATTTATCCATGGTTCAATGTCATCTGTTCCCTTTTCAATAGCTCGAACTACAGGTGCACATCCTCCACTCTGAGCAGCATACATTCGCGGACGTTCATTGCCTATCAAACCAATGGCTTCTAGTTCATCAAAAGCTTTCCAGATACCAATTAATGCAGTTCCACCACCAGTTGGACATATTATCGCATCAGGAACATTCCATCCCAATTGTTCAGAGATTTCAAATCCAATAGTCTTTTTTCCCTCAATACGGTATGGTTCTTTTGTTGTTGACAAGTCCATCCAGTTCCCATTTTTCTCCCTCATCACTTGACCAGCTTCAGATATCGTGCCTCGAACTCTAACGATTTCTGCTCCGAATAATTCACAAGAATCGAAAAAGGGTTCTGGTGTATCATCAGGCATGAAGATGTGAGCCGGTACACCTGCTGCGGCACTGTAGGCACTTGTTGAAACAGCAGCATTTCCTGCAGAGGGCAATGCAAATGACTTAGCTCCAAGTTCTAAATTCTTAGAGATTGCAGTACAGAGACCTCGATCTTTAAAACTTCCAGTTGGATTCTGTGCTTCTTCTTTAATTCGTAGCATTCTAAGACCCAAATGCTTTCCCAAGTTTCTGGATAAAAGCAAAGGAGTCCATCCTTCTCCTAGACTAATGATATACGATGGAGATTTGACAGGTAATAACTGTGAGTATCTCCACATTGAATTCAAGTCTGAAGGAAACTCCTCATTTGTTAACTCTTCTTGGACTCCTGCCATATCATATATAGCTAATAATGGACTTCCACAGACACAGTATGTATTCATAGTATCGGCGGAGTGTTTCCTCCTACATTGAGGACATTCAAGATGGGATATGTGAGAAATCAAAGTGTCCACCTGAATAACAAACAAAATGTAAGTCTGCTTACTACCAAATAAGCATGTGTGTTGATTAAATAAACAGCCTTATTTATCGATGTTTTTTCATACATGTGAATATATAGGTGTGAATCTTTGTGGGAGAGCTTAAACGCACGACAATGCCATTTACAGCTGTTGTCGGTCTAGAAAAACTAAAGCTAGCCCTGATTCTAAATGGTATCAATCCCCGGATTGGTGGAGTCCTCATCTCAGGACCAAAAGGCACTGGTAAGACTACTGTTGTTAGAGCTCTTGCAGATCTCCTTCCGGATGTAGAGATTATCGATGAATGCCGATTTGGATGTAATCCTAATACTCCTGAGTTCTTTTGTGAAGATTGTCGTATCAAGACCGAAAAAGGCACTAAACTAAAATCCAAGACCCGAAAAATGCGTGTTGTGAACCTTCCTCTATCCACAACAGAGGACAGATTAATCGGATCCCTCGATATTGAACGAATACTTCAAGAAGGTATTCAGGCATTAAAACCAGGTATATTGGCCGAAGCTCATCAGAATGTTCTCTATGTCGATGAAGTAAATTTACTACCAGATCACCTTGTTGATGATTTATTAGATGCAGCTGCCTCAAAGATCAACACAATTGAGCGTGAAGGGATATCGATATCACATCCTTCGGATTTCATACTCATAGGTACAATGAATCCCGAAGAGGGTGAGTTGCGACCTCAATTATTGGATCGATTTGCTTTACACATTGCTGTGGGTTCCCGACACTCTATAGAGGATCGAATGGAACTCGTTCGTCATAACCTCGAATTTGAGAATGATCCTGAAACATTCCGGAAAAAGTGGTCTTCTGACCAAGATCAACTGAGAGATAAAATATCTCACGCAAAACCCATGCTTGAACATGTTATCCTACCAGATAGTCATCTCAGAGCAATTGCTATGGCTTGTGATGCACTTGAAGTGGATGGAGTCCGACCGGACATCGTCATTAGTAAGACTGCAATAACCCACGCAGCTTTTCAGGGTAGGAATGAAGTAGTACTTGAAGACATGAAACTCGCTTCACAGTTAGCTCTAAGCCATAGAACTAGAAGAGGAGGTCTCTTGGAGCCTCCGTCATCAGATGATATAGACCGTGCAATAACAAAAGCATTAGAAGTTGCTCAAAAACAGGAGAAACGAAAATCGCCAACACAGGTTCCTAAAGAATCCGAAAGCGATGAGGAAAAAGGGGAACGATTAAGCGGTAGACGCTTTGGTCGACAGTCTAGTTATGCTGAATATGGTCGTCAAGAAGGAAAAAAAAAAGCACGAGACGAATAAGAAATCCTCATGGAGACCCCATCAAAGGGACAATTTGTGCTGTCATCATGGTTGTTGTCTTTACATATTTCGCTTGGATTTTCATTAGTCCTATCAACTGGATATTTGGGACCTGGGTCCTGCAATTCCCTTCATTCATGGCTTTGATCATTGACACAATTGTTTACATTCCTTTAATGAATAAGTTTATTCGAAAATGGCTTGAAGTGATGACTCGTCGTTCAAGTGGTCCTGCCGCAGGCTTGGATACAGTAGAACCGGGTAAAGCTGAACCAGAAGCAGGTGATGAATGGGGACTTGCAACAAGACCTTATGAACCAGAAAAACCGAGTTTGATCACTGGACCTAAATCCGATATTCGCGAGGCTCCCTTTGGGCTTGATGATGGATTCTTTGTAAAGATGCCTGATATCGATTCAGGAGAGGCCCTCTTTGACTTGGAAAAGTTGCATCAGAGAGCCATGATACGCTCAAAAGTCACATCTGGAAATTGGACCAAGAAACGAGTCAGCTCCCGTGCTATGGGTTCACTAAGAGCTTCAGATACAATCAAAGTTGGTAGACCTATTCATTCAAGAATCCCTCAACGAGAAGTTGGAAGTATTCATCTACCCTCAACTGTGATGGCTGCTATTGCACGAACAGGGAAACTCACAAAGTTCCCACTTCGAATAAAGCGACAAGATATCCGAGAGAGCGTATTCACAAGCCAAACACCACTGACAATCATCCTTGTCATTGATGTGAGCCTCTCAATGAAAGGGAGCATGGAACAAGTTCGATTGCTCTTGGAGAGAATAGAGAGAGAAACTCGAGGTTCAAAAGATAGAACTGGTATAATTGCTTTCAAAGATAGCGGTGCAATTGAGATTCAATCTCCAACAACGAATTGGAATAAAATCTATCGTGCTTTAGGAAGATTGAAATTATCTGGCTTAACTCCACTTGCTGACGCTCTACGAAAGGCAATGGAATCAATCCACCGCGAACGAATGAGAAACAAGGATATTGAACCCCTTGTCATTATTGTTTCCGATTTTTCTCCGAACATACCTCTCTCTCAATCCGTTGGTCCGGGGGATGAACAATATACTCCTCTTCAAGACCTCATTCGCACTTCTCGATTACTCCGCAAAACACATGTAAGACTTGCAGCAGTAAATGTAGATCCAGAACAATCAAAATGGGTGGAATTCCTCAAACGTCCTTATCATGAAGCCCTCGAACTAGCAGCCATGTTAAGAATGCGAAAGGAAGGTTTTGAAGATCCATTGGAGACCATTCTTGCCATTGATGAATTTAGACAATCATTTGGAGCATATGTTGTAGCTAGAGCTGGTGGAGGCCGAGCTTATCTTTCAAGAGATCTTATGAAAGAAAAATCAATTATTGGAACTTTATTACAGACAGGTCGTTCTAAATCTAGACTTCGTGAAGAAGGTATTCGGGAAGTCGAATCTTATCTCCCCAAGAAGTAGAGCCCATTGCAGCCTCGATTAGATTATTAACACAGACTATACCAATTAACTGCGTATATGGCTGAAAGATGTCTTTTGTCATAGTGAGCGAGGAGTGCCTCACATAGGTATCAATGAATTTGCTTTTCATGCATCAGGCACAAGCCATATACGCACCGCTTAGGAGTTCATATCTGATGGAGCCAGGTAAAGTACCACCCGAAGTCTTGGAGAGTATTGTATATGCCAATCTTGGAATAAAGGACTCTGATGTTCTACTTGGTCCAGGTCTTGGTGAGGATGCAGCACTTATTAAAATCGGTGACAAGGTCATTGTAGCAGCAACTGATCCTATTACTGGTTCTATTGAAGATATTGGATGGTTAGCTGTACATGTCAATGCAAATGATATCGCCACTTTTGGTGTTGCACCTAGATGGTTTTTAGCTTCAGTAATGTTACCTTATGGCTTCACATCTGATGCTCTCGAAACTATCATGCAGCAAATTGATGATGCTGCTAAAAACTTAGGAATAGCCGTGGTTGGAGGGCATTCTGAAATCACTGAACGAATCAATCAACCAATCGTTACTGGTTTTATGATTGGACTAACTAATAATAATGAATACGTTACTTCACATGGAGCACAACCAGGTGATTCACTCATCCTTACAAAATGTGTTGGCCTTGAAGGTACTTCTATTTTAGCCTCTGAGGGATATTCATATTTGATTCAATATCTGGATGATTCGATCCTTCAGGAAGCTATGAACCTTCGTCATCAAATTAGTGTTGTTTCTGAAGGTGTGAATGCATTCCAAACAGGATTTGTAACTGCGATGCACGACCCTACGGAAGGTGGTGTATCTGGAGGAATTCATGAATTATGTGATGCTAGTAATGTTGGTTTCGAGATTGAATATGAGAGAATCCCTATTGCAAAATCAACAAAAAGAATATGTGAGGTACTAAACATAAATCCGCTCGAGCTAATTAGTAGCGGATGTATGCTCATAAGTTGTATTCCCGACCATTCACAGGACATTATTGAAACTCTAGATTCTGTTGGAGTAGAGTCAAAAGTCATTGGTTCTCTTACTAACGATAAAAAGCATCACAAGTTATCTATTGAAGGCTCTCTTGTTGATCTCTCTCGCCCGAAAACAGATGCACTCTGGGGTGCTCTGAAGAAAATCAATCCTTCATGAATCTCTCGAGTCGCTCAATATCACTATCAGTTATCCACTCAAGAATTACTGGGGATAGTGCGATGTTTTTATTCACGAGAACTTCATAGGCATCCGTATCCTTTGGTGGTGTTCTCTCAATTCCAAGATACCAAAAATATGGACGTCCGTTCGGGTCTATCCTACGTTCAACTTCATTGTGCATCCGAATTTTTGTAGGTTTTGTAATTACCAATTTACTATTATCAGAGATATCTACTGGGAAGTTTAGGTTGAGTAAATCTATTTTTTCTGGCATCCCTTTCTCTAATATTCTCATCACTATTGTTTTTGTTATCTCACATACCTTCTCACAATCGCGAACAGAGCCTGTGGAATCAAACCATTCATGTGGTGTTGCTTCTCTTGA
>SDOA01000161.1 GCA_004524595.1 Candidatus Thorarchaeota archaeon
AAAGTAACCAAAGGCTCCTGAACCCTTTGCGTGGGGTTGACGTTCTGCTATTCGCTCTCTGTTGAAATTTGCCATCTGTTCGATGAGGTATGTATCCTGTAGTAGGATTGGTCCATCAGGTCCAACGGTTAGCGAAAACTCGTCACTGGATACTGGGATTCCAGCATCATCTGTTGTGGGCTTACGGCTCTCTTTTTTCATAGATCTCTCTCCTTTGTTCCTTCACTAATAGATTTGCTCATTTTTCAGCTAATATAATGGGTCAAATATAATCTAAACTTGGAATATAATGTATTATTAGTTAAAAACTTAATCAATCTTATACCCGTTATGCCTATTTCATCCTAAATTCTAACAAGGATTCAAGCCTATCATCTGCAAAAGTGTCGACTCGTGAGTGTAAGGTCTAATTACTCAATTGTCACTTTGGAAAACATCAGTTGAGCTCGTACCTACTAACAGTTCTTTCTTAGTATGATTATGATGGTTGAATATTCAACTATCAATGCTGCACTAGACCAGTTGGAACATACTTACTACAATGACTGCGAAGAGAAATGAGTTAAATAGAGCTGGACTGAGATTACTTCTTGTTATGCCACCGATTATCACAGCATTCAAGACAGTGATTCCAAGTAGCACGGCAAAGGGCAACATGAGTAGAGCAATGAACATGATGAATCCAAGATTAAACATTGCTAGAAAGGCAGCATAGAGTATGGCAATGATTATCAAGAATCCTAGAAGGCGGCTGACTAGTGCTTTTGTAATCCTTTTCGTGAAGTCTGTCAGGTCGGTCCATTTTGTACTAATTCCTACTGATGCATTTAGCCATAGAGTATCCGCATAGAAGAAAGGAAGCATCAGAAATGCTAGAGCAATCATGTACAGAAATCTGAAGGCGAAAGCTCCACTATCTACTGCAAAGGTGAGAATGAGTGGATTATCCAATATCACTCTTGATATCATTGAAAATCCTAGAATCCAAATCAGCGGCAGAAGCGCAACTAGGAATGCCCTGTAAAGACCCTTGAAGAAAGGGTTTCTACCTGAATGAAGCTCTGGAGTCAATAATAGTACTTTTTCTCTTCCAAGTACCCTTCTTGATAGAAAGAAGACAACCAGTCCCGTCAAGATTGAGATCAGTGAGAGTGAAGTCCCGAAAGACACAGGTATGAGAGTAAGTCCTGTAAACTCAAAGACGAAACCCATCAACATGAGTAGTAAGAATAGGATTGATGTGACTAGTCCCATTATCAGACTGTATCTCATTGCAGCTCGATTATCAAGTGGCTCAGCTAATCCCTCAATCTGTTCTGGTTTCAATCTTGTTGGCAATAAAGAATATGAGATAATGGTAATCACGAAAATTGAGAAGACAAACGAGGCTGATGCAAAGAGGTCGAAGAGAGAGATATACTGGTAAATGTGTTGGGATGGATTGAGCATTGACTGTTCAACATATGAAACTCCCTGAAGCGACCTAGCTAGCCAATCTACGCACTGCGTTACAATCTTTGAATCTGACATCTCGAAAAGGTGGTTTGTAGAGCTGAAGACAAGCTTTCTTGCAGTGCCATCCATGAAGTTGCCATAAATTGCTTCAGGATATGGATCGTTTAACCCTGTAGCAATTTTGAGAGTATCTAATGCTGCTTGTGGTGATACAAGCTCATCATAGAAACCAGATGCAATCATCAGATTATAGGGAGTTGATTCATTGAGTGGTAATGAGAGCCCACCAAATTGATTACCAATTCCTCCTCCTATGATGATTGTCGAGAAGGGTTTCACTGTGACATTATTGAAGAGCAATGACATTCCTGCACCAAGAGAGTGCCCTAGGACACCATAGAGCGTATCGTCTGTATCTGGGTCATTTAGCTGGACATATCTTACTGCATCATACGCATCCATGACCGCCTCAAAGAATGTATCAAAACCAAATCGTTCTGATGACCTCCCATGACCCGCGATGTCCACTGAGACCACGGTGAAATTTCTTCGTGCGAGTTCTATATTGAATGCGTCCATCATTGCTCCAGAACTCGATATTCCATGAATGGTGAGGACTGCAGGACGAGGTTGACCATATGTGTTCACTACTGGTGTATAGGTTCTGAAACTGACAACTCGTCCATTACTCCTCAAGATATCCTGCTTTTCTATCGCAATCTCACCAAAGGCTCTGCGTGTGTACCAACTAGCAGATAATGATAATGTCAAGACGATTAACAGGATAAGAACTGCCAAGTACCTACGACGTATCAACCTCGTCACTTCCCAATTATGAATGGCTCAATTTGTATCTAAAAGGGTCTCTGTGTGAATAGCCGAACCTTTGTTACTTGTCTTGTCACTTCTCTTGTTTCTTTTGCTCTAATCGACTTTGCGGATTTCATAGCATCTTCCATGGTTGTTTCAAGGTCGTCTTTGGATACGTTAAGATGTATTTCGTTAGTAATTGACGAAATTGTGTGACCCGGAACAATGATATCGACATCTGCCTTGAATCCAATCGCTTCAAGCTTTTCTTCAATGAATCCCCCACCAACAATCATCGAAACTGTTCCATCAATGTCAAAATCGATATCTAGCGCGTGGCCTATCTTCTGACCATCTTTATCGATGATATCCATCTTTTGCAATGTGGAATATTTAATGTCATGTTCTGGTATTGCATCTTCGTCGAGAGTAGTCTTAAGATGTTCCAGTGTTGTTTCAAGGTGAACATGATCATCAATTCTATCAATAATTGATTCGTCAAACACTGGGTCTCTATCAGGTTTTACATGGAGTGACTCCATCAACTCTTCCCATCGCGAACCACTAAGAATGAATTTGGAGAGTTTCAGTTCTCTGTCAAAACTGAATGTAAGGTCTCCAATCTTACCAACGCTATTACCTTTTGAATCAAGTACTTCAGTCTTCATGAGTTCTTTGCAGCAAATGGACCTTTCAGCTTTCATTGACATCCATCCTCCAAAAAACTACAGCTCTTCTATGAATTAAGCTCTTCTATCTGTATTTGGTGCCAACTCCGATTTCTGTCACAATGCGATAGAATCTAACATTTCATGGTCTTGAGGAACAGATTTGTATATTTCTAAGCATTCTAATACCCAGCTAAAGCTAATCCGATGTGACAATATTGAGTAGATTCCTTGGTTTCGAGGTCGGGCCAATTCGACCTCCCAGTGAGGCAAAAAGCTTGCTAATCCGTGTTACCCGTAACTGCCAATGGAATCGGTGTGCTTTCTGTCCTGTCTATAAGAATCGGAAATTTTCTGTCAGGTCTATTGATGAGGTCATATCAGATATAGATCTATTAAGTAAGCATGTAGCAGAACTTCGCGCAACATTTGATACACTTGCTATGCCCTCTACAGACACTCTTTGGTCACTTGCTAGAGAAGTTGATCCAAAGGAATTACCTGCATTTGATTATGCTCTCAAATGGTTCACAGATGGGATGCAGTCTGTTTTTCTGCAAGATGCAGATTCACTGGTTGCTGGTCCTGAAAGCCTAGAGAAGATACTTACTCATCTACGTGAGCAATTTCCATGGATCGAACGTGTAACCTCCTACTCTCGATCTAGTACTATCTTGAAAGTTGGCGAAAAAGGATTAATCAAACTCAAAGCTGCAGGTTTAGATAGAATCCATGTCGGATTGGAGTCAGGGTCTAATGCTGTCCTTCGATTAGTAAAGAAAGGCGCGACACAGGATATGCATATCCGTGCTGGTGTGATGGTTAAGAGAGTAGGTTTTGAACTATCAGAATATGTCATGCCGGGTCTGGGAGGGAAAAAACATTCTGAAACACATGCCAAAGAAACTGCAGAAGCATTAAATCAGATTGATGCTGATTTCATCCGTCTCAGACCTTTAGCCATTACCTCTCGAGCACCTTTATCTCTTGAACTTGAAAACGGAAATTTCCAGAAACTGAATGATGTCGAGATGGCTCAGGAACTCAAGATCTTCATTGAAGAATTAGACGGGATTTCAAGTATGATTCTTAGTGATCACATCCTAAATCTCTTTGCTGATCTGGAAGGGAAATTGCCTGAGGAAAAAGGACGAATGCTCTCCATTATCAATTCTTTCTTAGATATGGATTCCGAACAAAGACTTCTCTTCAGACTTGGTAGACGAATAGGTCTTTTTCAGAGTCTAGATGATATGAAAGATCAACAGATACTAGATAGAGTTCACAAAATTGCCACAAATCAAGATATAAACGAGAAGAATATTGACACTGTTATTGACCGATTGATGGAGCAGTTTATCTGATACTACTACTTCATTTGATTCATTTTACTATGTTGCTTCTATGGTTCTTCTTATTTATGCCTTAGACTCCCTTGGTTTGAAGACTGATGAAGACATACGTGTTCCTTTATGATAAGTTCGCAGATTTTGAGATTGCACCACTCCTACTGTTCCTGAGAGAGAAGACAGACATTGTGACATTCTCGTTTGAGACGGGTATCCAGAAGAGCGAGGAGCAATTGAAGGTAGTTGTTGACAAGTCGCTGAATGAAGTCAATCCTGATGATGTAGACCTGCTAATCATACCGGGTGGCAATCCAGAACCATATAGGAACCGGATCGACCTTCACCATTTCTTAAAGAAGTTGCATAGTAGAGGAACCACAATAGCTGCTATCTGTGGTGGACCTGGATTTCTGGCACATGCAGGGCTTCTCAAAGGTCTACGAATAGCTCATGGCTATGCTCCTGAGGACGCATTTCAAGTATTTGCAGAAAGTATCATTACTGATGACGACGTTGTTACGGAAGGCAACATCATAACAGCTAGAGGACAGGCTTTTGCGGAGTTTGCTGTAGCTGTTTATCAGAAGCTTGGATTCTTTGAGAATGAAGACGAGTTCAAGAGTTCGTTAGATTGGTTAAAGAATAAGAGATAGCCTTTATCTACTGACAAAGAGAGTGTCTTCTTTTCAAATTTGTAGCTGTATCAATACAGTAACGCAAGTTTAAATCACAATTTCTTGAATTATTTATCTATATAATTGGTGATTAGAAATGATGGTTAGTAAGGAGCTTGAATACGAGTCAAAAATGCATCGTCTGACAAAGAGTCAGATGATCGTCTTGTCCGTCTTACGTGAAACTGGTAAGGATGGCGTTACTCCCAAAGAACTTATAGATAATGTATCCTTTGCTCCAAGAACAGTTCGTTATGCTCTACGGAAACTTCTCAAGAAAAGTCTGATTAAACGATATCCCTGTCTAGAGGATATGCGTCAATGGATATATGTTCCAAAATAAATCTACGAGTGGTTGTTGAATCATCGGAACTTCCACTATCCCGCGCGGACCTCTATCTTTCCTATCCGATTGTCCCTCCCTGCAAAAAGGACCTTTCCATGAGCCCTGACCAGTTCAGAATATACATTGATTGGATTCTCAATTTTTGACAGAAGATTGGAGTTATATGCGCAAATTGCTATCATTGGAATATCAAGAATTGTATGAAGTGCATGCTCGTACTCGACAAGTTCTTCGACTAGGTCATGTTGAACAAAACAGCTCATCTCTCCAGTTACACGAAGTCCCTTGAAACCTTTGGCAATTGCATCATCATAGAATTTAGCCCACGAAGCCATCACTATGTCCATGTCGAACTCACCATCTCTGATGTACATGTCTGTGTAATCTAACACAGTCAATGCCTCTGTTCGTAGACCTCTCTCAACATCAATACCAAATCTCTGCATTGCTTCCATTATCTGTTCTGGTGTTTCTTCCGCACACACATAGGCTACTGCCTCATTCAGCTCTAGTCCCTTGCTAATATAGGAAAACAATGTGTTATGCTTAGCTTCAGTGGAATCATAAAATAGCACCAAGTGATCTCTTGGTTTCAATCGATCCATTATCCTCGCCAGTTTTTGAATATGGATATCGTCAATATCTTTCCAGTCAATTGAATCCCTAAACTGATCTTCAAAATCACGTTGAATAATACCTACTAAATTCGAGTCGTTTGTCCATAGACACTTACTTCCAGAAAAAGTGTCTCCTGTTGATGTAGTAATCATTGCATTATTGCTATCAAAAATTGCGTAACGACTGGGAAGTCGGTCAGAATATTTTACTACGAATGAATTCTCAGGGACATGCTTCTTGAGAGCCTTCGGAATCAATTCGACATTGTTCGGATAGTTTGTTAGGATCCTTATTCTCACATCTTTCTTTCTTGCATCCTTCAGAGCTTCCGCATACATTAGAACAAATCGAAAAGCATTCTCAAAAGAATCAATGAAATCAATTGTTGAATTTGCCAGTTGAATTAGAGATGAAACTCGCTTTGAGAGGGTATCTTTTTCCGTTATTAATACAAAATTTGCATGATCTTCTTTCTCTTGGTATTTCTGGGTTTCCTGTCCTAGTCGATCAATCAATTCCTCTTTTGCGACTATCAGATTACGTAATTTCTTTGAGGCTTCTGTTTCCTGTCTCTCAACTAGGATTTCCAATGCGTCTTCTATGGGCAAAGCTCTAACTTTGATTGGTCTACCTAATACCCTTTCAAGAAGTCCTGCCTTTTCGAGCTTTGGTATTGTCCTATATACCTCCTCACGACGTATTCCTGCTGCTTTACCAATCTTACTGGCTGTTGAGAGACCCAGCTTCAAGGCAGAGAGATATATTAGCGCTTCGTATCTTGTAAGACCAAAATCTGTCAGAGCTTCAATCTCTTCATTAGGTTTATTCAATTTCAATCCCCTACAAATTGAATCTATATTCCAATACATATCGTTCTATTTTACATTATTGTTTCAAAATGAAAGCAGTACTTTACAAAAAATAGAAAAACGTCTTCCAGAGCAGTCTGAATTTATCCTTTTTTCTAATTTGGGTGTATCACACAGAGAACATAACATCTCAAGTTCTTCAATTTTTACTATTTTTCTGTTTGAAAGATAAGAGGTATTGTGATGACAAGACAGTGTGGTGCTTGTGGTTCAGAAGATAATGTTCAATATGTCTATGATTCCTTTTGTGAGAGTGGAGAATGGAGATGCAACACCTGTCTTGGTACTCGATTTCCCGAGGGTTCTCGTGTTGTAAAATTCACTGATACATCCCATCCTCTTCGTCCCTCCTACTATATGACAATTGAAACACAGGAAGATTTGGATCTTATCATGACTGTAGGTCAACGCGCCCATAGACTTGGAGCCAAAGGAATTCATGCATGTTTCTATGCTGCCTTCAAGCACGGTCGTCCAGTGGGTCCCAATTCCTTCAGTTTAGGTCACATCGACAGTGAATCGAAACTACGCGCATGTATTGATAGTCTTCGATTATCTATTGAAACAGCTGAGAAATTAAATCATTTATCAGAAGGTCCTCTACCTGAGATAGTATGGTTAAAACGTTCACAACCTATTATGCATTAATTGACAATCTTAAGGAGTTCAAATGTCATTTACCTACTTTACGAATTGTCTTCATAATTTCCACAATCGGTATCTCCCAATTCTCTGTCTTCTCATTAAAGAACTCAAGTAGGTGTGCATATCCCTTATCAGTACTCTTGACAATCACTTGGATGAAGAAGTCATCCGAATGCCGTCTGAAGATGTCAATATTTCGCAGAAACTCATTCACCTCGGTTTCAGGTACAATTACCTGAACATTATACTTTGAAGAACTCTCTATTGTGTAATGGACTTCAAACGGGAGCGA
>SDOA01000162.1 GCA_004524595.1 Candidatus Thorarchaeota archaeon
AGGATGGTAGTGCATTCCTGAGATTGACCAGTGCTACAATCACGATATGGGTGGCTGATATAACAACGTACCAACCTAACACCTCATTGATGCAGGTAGATCCTACATCAACATTGCTTAGCTGTAATCCGTCTAGAGAACTAAATCGATTGGATGTAGTAGAAAATAATGTTACTGATGATGAATGGTGGGCTACTGGGATATGCCATGTGATATTGGGAACCAATGAGTTGTTTTCGAACAACATCATAATTGTCGAATACAGCTTCATGTTGAGCAATAATCTGGCTATGGAATATGATGGCCATCAGTTCCTCATCAAGATTCAAGCCGATATCACCTATGGTGCATTGTATTTCGGTGGGCTTATTGGATGGCACTATCAGAATGCTACCTTCAACTACACATTAGGAGAAGAAACACCAATCTATATGGCTGCTATCGAAGTCTAGAGAGCTGAACAAGAGATGGATGGTGGACCGGTCGAGATTTGCAACGAGATCATTTCCCGCTTCGTGATTCGCTATACCTGTTGTGCATCGCCATAATTTGCTTCTTCATCTCATCTGAGAATTCAACGATCAAATTGTCTTTTATTTCCTTAGTGAGTTCCTCGCCTGCTGCAATTTTCTGTCCTGCAACCTTGACCGATTCAAGAAAGCCGGAGAGCTGTTTCTTTCCCTCCTCGTATAGCAACAACTGTGCTGCAGGAAGAAGTATTGGTAGTGCCATTGGGTAAAGAGATCTCACTATATCGAAATTACTCGTGTCAGGGAATCCACATGTCGCAACCAAGACCATGCGTGGAAACCTATGTACTCTTCCCGGATGCTTGGTTTCTCCCTCATGACTCACCATCTCAGGTAGAGTGAAAACGAATGTTCTTTCCATTAATTTCTGTAGATAGTGAGTCACATTTCGACCATAGATTGGTGTACCTAGAATCATTACATCTGCATCTGTGATAGCAGGAAGTAGTTTATCCATGTCATCTCGTTGAATGCACTTACCAGGTGTTATCCACCAGCAATTGAAACATCCTCTACATCCGCCAATATCTAGATCTACAACATGATGTTTTTCAACATCAGCCCCCACTGATTTTGCTCCTTTAATGAAGGCTTCCAGAATAACGTCAGTAGTACCTTGAGATTTTCTGGGACTAGCGTTGAATGCAAGTATCTTCATTGTTACTCATTTTTTCCTTCAAATACCATCTAAAGATTATACTCATCAAAGCAAATGCACTACATTTACACAGAAAGAGTTGGTGGACCGGGCGTGATTCGAACTCGAGACCTCCTCCATGCAAGATATACTATTTTCTCTCTAAGAGTTAATCTTTTGATTATCCCTTTCTCAGAAGAATTGTCAATCATGGTAAGGATTGGACTATGACCTTTCCTTCAGGATAGTCTGTTCTACCTTTATCATGAACTTTGAAATATATCTCATTCTTACCGGTTTTCTGAGCCTCGTACATCGCATTGCCTAGGGCTTTTACTAGAGCTGCAGCTTCCTTCATATCAAATTGGAGTACGGCAACCCATCCGCCCTCTCTATATCGTTTCAGCTTGGTTGGATATGCTGTTTTCATTCTTGACATTATTCCACCTCCACAAATTCGTTTCATGTCAAATTTTGATTCAATACATAAAAACACCTTGCTAATGTTAGAGTAAATCTATTCACTCAAGAATTATGTAACAAGTCAGTAGGTTGCTTACTATTCTTCAAGAGAGGAAGAAGTGGTGGACCGGGCGTGATTCGAACACGCGACCTCTTCCATTTTGGAAGTCAGGTTATTCCTTGACAAGTGCCAAGGAAGCGATCTTTACCGGTTTTATCTACGAATGGATAAAACAACCGGGCTGATCTACCGGCCCATATACACCTGAAGTGCGTCTGCATCTCGTGATGGAACGGTTAAAAGAATTATGGCGTGTTGACGCCAGAATTTACTCTCTTATAATGATTATAATACATCAATAACAAGTAGTAGTGAGTTGAAGCCAACAGAAAAAGTAGGGCTCTAAATCAAATAGAGCCCACCTTTTAACCCCATGCATAATGAGAGTTGAGTGACTGGTTCATTTAACAATCCGACTTTTGCCACGTGAACACATGATTACGCCAATAGTCACAAAAATCAAAATACCGAGTAGAATGACTAGAAATAGGTCGATTACACCTCTGCCAAAGTAATTGCATGCTATCCCACCTATGACCACAAAAATCGATATCAAAAGCACAGTAATTGCTAATTTATCCCTTAATTGCATCCAGAATCACCTCCTGCACATTTGTTTTCCGAATCTGGGACTGAGATTTCATTTCTCTTTAGATGAATCCGCAGAATGCCATAACAGCCCTTCAGCTCGAGTATTTCGGGTTCTATGAATGAGGCATTTTGCAGTTTTCCAAGAGTGCCTTCTATTAGGACACCGTCGTTCACATCTGTTGAGAGAACTGAGAGTCTGTGCCTGTTACAAGTGAGTTCGATTGAGAAGTCGCACTCGCCATTTTCATTTTCTTGAGAATTCATCTCTTGTCCCTTGAAACAATAAGTGCTGGATGTTTTTGATAAGCTTTAATTGATAAGTTTGCAAAATATTTCGGACGGGTGCTAAATTATTACTATGCTAGACAATGAAGGTGACGAGGAGATCTCGAAGGTTCTCTTTGAACTTGCAAGTAACCGAAGAGCAAGCATTCTCTTTGAGGTGGAAAGAAAGAACCTCAAGATGCAACAAATAGCCAAATCTCTAGATATGAATGTCACTGAGACCTTCAGGCATCTGCAGAGGCTCAATGATGCTAAACTTGTCGAGAAACAAGTTGATGGTACCTATGCAACAACTTCTCTGGGTAATTTAGCGATTGGTCTTCTCTCAAGTCTGAATTTTATTTTAAAACATGGAGACTATTTCTTAGGCCACGAGGTTTCATGTCTTCCGTACGAGTTTGTTAACAGACTTGGCGAGTTGGCAGATGCAGAGTTTTGTGGAGATACCGTAACCACCTTGAATCGGGTCAGGGAGATCGTCTATGAGGCAGATGAGTACATCTGGACTATGGCTGAGCAAGTTGAGTCAACTCATAGACAGAGCGTAAATGAGAAGGTGACGAAAGGGCTTGACTTCAGATTCATAATGCAAGAAGACCTTGCAAGAACTGTCAAAATCACACCTGATGTCGAACACCTGAAACAAAGAAGATATCTTGCACATGTGTGCCTAACCCTCCTAGTCACTGAAAAGGAGGCTTCTATTAGTTTGCGCAGACGGAGCGGAGAAACGGATTACATCGGTTTCATTGGAAATGGTGAGAGATTTCGTAAATGGACTTGCGACCTATTCATGTACTATTGGGAAAGAGCTGAACCTTGGCAGCCAAAAACACAGAAACCATAGATAATGTTCAATGTTAAGAATATGAAACATTACTCGCTATAGGAATATTTGTGAACTCATCATAAAGGGAGACCTCTTAGAATTGAATACACCACTTCAGCATATCAATTTGGAAGATATTGCAGACTCCAAATTGATACTGGATATTGGGGGTGGAGGTGAGGGACTGGTCTCAAGAATTGCAGGCAGTAGAGTTTGTGCAGTTGACTATAGAATAAGTGAGATTAGGGAGGCACGAATCCACAATCCACCAGCTTATTGGTTTGTGGCAGATGGATGTTATCTGCCCTTTAAATCAAACTCGTTCGATTGTGTCACATTATGGTTCTCTCTTGGATATATGTCCACTCTATCTATCAAGAAACAAGTACTCAAAAGTGCATTTCATTCATTAAAACAGGGGGGTCTAATTTCGATTCTTGCATCTAGAATCGATTGCAAGGAGGAGCGATTCATATTTCAAGCACTCTTTACGCTTCCTGATGGGACTGAATCAAAGGTGGGATATGGTGTGAGGGGAAACCAGAATCAGACCATTTCTAGTATTGGAGCGATAATGGTAGAGATTGGGTTTCAAGACATTCAAATCGAGGATCACGACTGGTGGTTTGAAATATGGGCGTCCAAGAAAGAAGTTAGTCGACTCGGAGCAAAACCTTAAAGTGCGAACCGATGCACGAGCGGACAACTTAATGCCTGGTGAAAAAAAAGATGAGCCTAGCAGTTTGGTGGAAACGCGGAAGCAAACCCGGACTTGTGATGATATTCTTGGGAATTGCAGGACTTGTGCAGATTCCGATTCTTTGGCACGCACAGGTATATGTCAAAGTCCTCAGCCTGGAACTTCAGCTATTGGTCTCCTTTGGAGCTATGGCTCTACTCGGAGGTGCCTATGTGCTCATCGCAGAGACCATGTATCGTTGGGCTCATATCATTTCAAAGAGAAAGATGAGAAAACGTCAACGTGCGCAGGCAAATTGGATTACAAAACTTTCAACTTTTGCTAGGTCTTCGACCGATATGCCAGCCTTCACTGGTGTTGCCCTACTGACCTGTATCTTCTTCCTATTCTATTTCATTCCTTTTGGTGTTGCGGATGCAGGTAGTCTACCCTCATGGCTTGCAACAGTGGCATTCCTAGACCCGCTCTATGTCTATGCACTCGGTGTCAATGCTGCAGCAATTGCGACTGCCATTATCGCCAGCTACATGAATTACAGGATCAAGTAAAAGGTTCCTAAGACAAATTCAACGATTCTGAGATGCATCTCAAGTTTTAATAGATTAAGATTGGTCGATGTGTTAACTATTGTGAGGTGTATATAATGACGCATTTAACAGTCGGAAGCGAGGCTCCAGATTTCACACTGTGGGAGGCTCCAAACAAGAGCGTAACCTTGAGCAAAGAGATCCAAAAAGGGCCAGTGGTCCTCGTATTCTATCCAGCGGATTTTTCATCTACATGCCAAGAAGAACTTTGCAGGTTCAGAGATGTCCTTGCTGATTATAACACCCTTGGTGCGAATGTTCTAGGTGTTTCTGTAGACGGAATATTTAGTCACGCAGCCTTTAAAGAAAATAATGGAATCGAGTTTCCGCTCCTTTCGGATTGGGAGAAGACAACAATCAGAGATTATGGAATTGTTCATGAGAACCTCGCTGGAATGACTAATGTTGCGAAGAGGGCAGTCTTTGTGATTGACACTGATAGAACGATAGTCTATGTCTGGGTGAGTGACAATCCAGGGAAACTCCCACCCTTTGATGAGGTAGAGATGGCAGTGAAGAAACTAGCATAGAGGGGTATTGCCACTATCTTTATATCGCAAAATCAAGGGAGAACAAATTATAGGATTGCCGAGGTAGATTAGCCCGGGAGTTTTATCCGCTCGTGGATAAAACAGGCACAGATCGCGCGGCTGAAGACCGCGTCGTCGAGTGTTCAAACGAGTTGGGATTTGTCCCACTCGGAACAAATCACTCCCTCGGCACCACTACTTCTTTCACTTTCAAATCCAGAAGACTATGGTCACAACTTAACGCGTAGGAATTGCCTCTCCAATTTCTTCTGCTGACTGTGTGTGATTTGGTTTTACATGAGTTTGAATTCTCCAATAGTATGCAAATGCAAGTCCCAAGTATGAAACATATGCTACGACTTCAAGAGCTGAGGGATTCCCATTGTACCCAAAAAGAGCCTTGGCCAGAGCACCTATTGCACCTCTCTCATGAAGAAGAGGATAGCTACCATCAGGTAATTGGGGAGGGTTGATATTCCAGATCTCAGATGGACCAATCAGAAGAAGACCAGCCTCCTGTAGTTCATGGATGCCATATGCAATCATTCCCGCTGCAAAGAGAAGGAGAAAAATTGATGTCCATTTGAACAGAGACCTCATACTAATTTTCAGAGATCCTTTGTAAATTCCCACACCTATTACAGTCGCCAGTGTAAGACCCAGAATGATTCCTATGTACGTCTGGTAACCTTCTTGGATGACCAATGCCATACTGAAGAGAACTAACTCAACGCCCTCCCTCATTACAAGAGAGAAGCTCAGCAATGCAAGCCCAATTCCACTCTGTTTTATGATACTACCCTCCATCGAACTCTCAATCTCCTGAGTCATGAAAGGACCCATCTTCCACATCCAAAGGATCATTGTTGTAAGGAGAATGGCAGCAATAAGAACTACAGAACCCTCGAATATGTTCAACATCGGACCTTCAAAGATACCCCATAGTAGTCCTACAATGACTGCAACACCTATACTCGAAACTAGAGCAACAGCTGTTCCTGTCATCACATATTTTCTAAGATCAGTCTGATTAGTCTTTTTTAGATACGAGAGCATTATTGCAATTACCAGTGCAGCCTCGATACCTTCTCTGAGTGAAATAATGGTGGGAGAGATTATCATCATTCATCAAACAAATATAATTAACTATGGTTAATAATATTACCATAGCACCAAAATCATGTCCACGTTATGATTGATGTAGCAATCTCAAGTAATTTGGAATATCAAAGAAAAAAGAGTGTGTGGAGGAACAGACTCCTCCACAATCATGCAATCTATTGTTGCTCATCAGGTTCGATGTATCCATCATGATGCTCTGTAGGTTTCTTCTGGAACTGGTCATGCTCACCAAGGAGTTTCTTCCAGAGGGGGGTTCTCAGACTGCGGCGTTCGCCCCAGTTGCCTTGCCACCAGAGTCCCTTACCTGCACGTACGTACATCGAGATCTTCATGCTTGACACAATGACCCTCCAGACAGCAATCACTACTGTGATGAACATAATGAAGGCCCAAATCCAATTGAAAGGCATGAAGGGAATATCATTGGTGATAAAGAATGCTTCAAGGTCAAAGAGTATCCAGCCAGACCCAGCATTAGCATAAACGTACTGGAGTGGCCAGCCAACATTGATCAGTACGATTGCAAATGCAATCCAGACAACGCTGAGAAATGCTTCTATTGCTAGGTTGAAGTTATTCTCGCCACCTAGATAAAAGAGAGCTCCTTTGACTGCACCCAAGAAAAGATAGATGACAATAACCAAGTATAGCGATGCGAAAGCTTCAGTATACAGGATTACTACTGCAGGAATCATCAACACAATTCCCCAGAATATACCCATGAAGACATCACCAAGAGCGTCCCAGCGTCCCTTTGGTTTGAAGCCTTCAACTCCAATACCAAATATTGATTCAAGGATTGTCTTTTCAGTGAGTGGTTTGTCACGATCTAGGAGAGAGATTATACCAATTATCCCTCCAATTATGATAAGATTCAGAACAATCATTATTGGAATGCTCAGAGGCCAGTTCTGAACTCCGAGTACATCGTTTAATGCAAAACCAAGTAAGGAAATCCCTGTTATGAAAGCTGCAGCAATAGCTAGCAAAATAATCGCAATTCTGCTTACTGGATTGACATATTCAGCTGGAACAGGACCAACCTTCTTTCCTGAACCTGCATATTCATGGGCAACACTCTTGGGATCGCCCATTCTCTCAATGGCCATCATTGCAGAGCCAGCAGTCATCATACCTCCACCAATCCTCTCGGCTTCCTCAATCAGATGAGTCTGAAGCTCAACGATGGCGTCTTCACTATCTAGAGGAAGATAGACTCTTACTCGATCTAGATATTGTTCAATTAGTTTCAATGGATCATTACTACTCATTATTATTCAACCTCCATTAGGACATCGCGCATTTCGCGAGAGAGAACAGACCAGGTCTGCGTCATTGCTCCTAAAGCC
>SDOA01000050.1 GCA_004524595.1 Candidatus Thorarchaeota archaeon
TATCTACTATTAATGTAAGACCTGAGAGAATCTGATCTGCTTGCTGCAGCTACTTGCTGAGTTGAAGCTGCTAACAGTACTATCATGAATGCAAATGCTATGGTAACTACCTTAACTCGTTTCATAAATACATCCCGGTCAAATTTGATAGAGCTGAGAAGGTTGGCTCAGCGTGATGTGAGTCGGACTGGGGCTCGGTTATTAACGTTTCCCCTTTTTAACAGTCGTACTATCTTTATCTGTATATTGCAAAAATGAGATTTATCTCGTTAAGACATGCTGATAAGAGAACATATCATTTCAATACATGGGAGTTGATGACTCTATAATTACTGTCGGAGCATGTGCGATTAAGAAACTGTGAGCAGCTGAAACTTGCTCTTCTCATTATAATTTATTGGAGTATAATTATTCAAATTAAATTCCTAGGCATATCCAATTGGACCTCTCTGAATTCGTCTTATGTATGAATAAGCCGAGTCTGCAGCGATAGCACCATGACCAACAGCTACTGCAATTTGTTTCATTGATTCAACGACGTCTCCAGCTGCAAAGACCCCTGGAATATTTGTTGCCTGTTTTGCATTTACTAAGATCTCCCCACGTTCGTTAGTTTCCACGCCGATACTCTTTGCTAATGCACTCTCTGGTTTTGAACCAAGCGCAATAAAAACCCCATCTATGCTAAGTGATTTCTGCTCCTTTGTCTTAACATTCTCAAGGACTAGTTCATTGACTAGATCTTCACCTTTGATCTCTTTAACAACTGTATCCCATAGAATCTCAACTTCCGAATTGAATACATAATCTTGGACAATTTTCTCTGCGCGAAGTCCATCTCGTCGATGAATCAGATAGACCTTCTTTGTAACCTCGGTGAGGTATAATGCTTCTGTGACTGCAGTATTTCCCCCGCCAATTACTGCTACAATCTTATCTCTGAATAGGGGTCCATCACATGTTGCACAGAATGAAACGCCACGACCAGTGAGCATTTCTTCTCCTGGAACATCCAGATGTTTGTGCCCTCCTCCAGTAGCAATGATAATTGCTTTTGCTCTGTATACACCTCTTCTAGTATCTAAAAGAAAATCGCCATCAACGCCCTCTCTGTCAATACTGCGAACATCCGTGATCTCCTTGATGATTGCACCACATTTCTTGACCTGTTCTTTCATTTTACTGGCGAGGTCAATACCTACAATGAATGTATATCCTGGATAATTCTCAATACCTGGGCTTGTCGCTTGAGCGCCTCCTAGCACCTTAGACTCAAGTAATAATATCTTGAGTCCATATCTTGCTCCATATATGGCGGCAGTCATTCCTGCTGGACCACCCCCAATGACTATTAATTCCCAGACTAAGTCTTCTGTCACTTCTCTATCTCCGTCGTTTCTATCCCTAATATGCAGTGTGAGATTGCTTACATGTGCTTAATTATTTCTTTCCTGTGTATCAGTAGATTCCTATGTTTTTTAATTGAGAGGAATCCAATCCATTCATTGGTCGAATCTGTATCTTAGCGGTTGGTTTGAGAAGGTCTGAAACTCTGCTAAAGGTGACTTCTCTAATTGGCAGAGCATTTCTTTTTGATAGGTATGATGCCTTCTTGAAACGCTCTGGGTCGTAACTAAAAACATGCCCGGGGCTCACAGCCAGTACATGATCCACCTGCTCCAAGTCATTCCAAGGCCATGTTGAATCATTGAACGATTCGATTATGACAGAATCTGACGCTCTCTCGATTAGTGCAAATGAATCTGAAACAATCTCTTCGAAATGGAGTTCTTCATACTCTTGAAATGTTTCAAGAGTATTAGCTGTTTGAATACTTGAACCATGAGATAATCTGTCTATTTCATCTGATCTAATAATTACGCGCTCTTCTTCTACAAGTGATTGTGCAAGGAGGATTGTTGTATCAATCTTACCATTAACTGGTCTACTAAACCTCTGCATAATCAGTACTGCACTAGAACCTCCGAGTCCTAATGTTCCGTGGATGTTTTGAAGAGGTTTTTCAATCTTTGCAGGTACGAATAGGCTATGGATTGGATTCGCCAAAGTACTCTCAGTCTTCAATTCCAGTCGATTCTTCATGATAGTTGCATCTTTGGAAACTAACTGACCGGTCTCAAGACAATGCCTCGTGTGTTCATAATTATACCAATAGTTATGACCACTGATAGGTTTGAAGTATTCGACTAATTGACCAGAGTCTTTGAAACAAGTAGCCAGATTCGCAGCCAGACTGGTTTTTCCTGAGTCAAAGCTATTTGCACCTACTATCAATATTCTGGCCATCTTCAGAATCCTCGGTGGAAAAAAGAAATTATGGAGCCATGAGGCTCCATTTCATCCATGTCCGAAATTACATCATTCCAGGAGGCATGCCGCCCATGCCACCCATACCGCCCATTCCACCCATACCTTCGGCACCTGGTGGAGGACCTGAGGTTGCTTTTGCAGCGATGACATCATCAATCCTGAGAATCATCTGTGCTGCTTCAGCAGCTGAACGAATGGCTTGGCTCTTGACACGAGCTGGTTCAATAACTCCAGCTTTCATCATGTCCGCGCTCTTACCTTTAGCAACATCAACACCATGCCAGATACCGGCTTCTACTGAGTGGTCTTTGTTCAAATCCGCAATAATGTCGATAGGATCATGACCGCCATTCTCTGCAAGGGTTTTTGGAATGACACGCAATGATTCAGCAAAAGCTTCAATTGCTAACTGTTCACGGCCACCAACTTTGTTGGCATAAGATTCCAGACGCTTTGCAATCTCGGCTTCGATCGAACCACCACCTGCTACGTAGGTGCCATCCTCGACAACATTTCTGACCACAGAGAGTGCGTCATGAAGAGCTCTCTCTGCCTCATCGACAACATGTTCGGTACCGCCACGAATGACGATTGAAACTGCTTTTGGATCTTTGCAGTCTCTAACGTAGACAAGTTTGTCATCTCCAATCCTGACTTCTTCAACAAGACCTGCTTTGCCTAGGCTCTCCTTGCTGAGTTCATTCAGACTTGAAGCAATTGATGCCCCAGTGGCTTTACTGAGCTTCTCGATCGTGCTCTTCTTTGCTCTTCGGATAGCAATGATTCCGTGCTTGGCCAAGTAATGCTGAGCGACATCATCGATACCCTTCTGACAGACGAGAACATTAGCTTCAGAAGCAATGATCTTGTCAACCATGTTCTTGAGCATGCGCTCCTCCTCGTTTAAGAAGGCTTGAATCTGTTCTGGGCTGTCAATCTTAATCTCTGCATCAAACTCAGTTTTCTCGACCTCAATAGCTGCATTAACAAGAGCAATCCTTGCATTTTCCAATTTCCTTGGCATTGATGCATGAACGATCTCTTTATCGATCACCATTCCAGTAACAAGCTCGGTTTCAGTGAGGCTCTTACCTTGTTTCTTAATGACCTCGATCATGTCAATGTCTGCTCTGGTAGTGCCATCTGCACGCTTCTCAGCAATCTGAAGGATAGCATCAACAGCAATCTTTGCAAAGTGGTCCTTAGAACCAACGACTGATTTGCTGTTCATAGATGTTGAAGCAATACTAGTAAGGACTTTTTTGTCCATACCATCCATAGTAACTGCTATGTCTTTGAGTATCTTGGTTGCTTCTTCAGCAGCCTTCTGATAACCACTCACAAGAATTGTGGGATGAATCTTCTTCTCAAGTAGTTCCTGTGCTCTCTTCAGAAGTTCACCAGCAATGACGACCGAAGTAGTTGTACCATCGCCAGTTTCCTGGTCTTGGCTCTTTGACACCTCCACGAGCATCTTTGCTGCTGGGTGCTGAACATCAATCTCCTTTAGAATTGAAGCGCCATCGTTTGTAATAGTCACATCTCCGAGACTGTCAATGAGCATCTTGTCCATGCCACGTGGGCCTAAAGTGGACTTTACAGCATCAGAGATTACAATACCAGCCATGATATTGTTCTGTTGTGCGGACTTGCCGCGTGTTCTTGAAGTACCCTCCTTTAGAATGAGGATGGGTGTTCCAGATAACTGTGCCATTTTTATCCCCTAATTATTTGGTTTTTCGTGGGCTATTTCATGACCTATTCCGAAATAGCACACTATTCATTTGCTAAAACTGTACAAGCACTTCGGCTTATACTTCTGATAAAACTGTACAAGCACTTCGCTTTTAAAACTTACCACATGTCTGTTTAGAATTATTGAATTGTACATTCTCTTTCATACAATCCCTTTATCATTGAAAAGCAAAGGTACACATTGAAGTTTTTTCAGATTCTGAAGATGATACAAAGTCAAACGACTGGGACATAGTACATCCCTTTTCCATGCGATTTACTTATCTATAAACCACCATCATATTGTGTCGAGGGATTTGATTGACAGACAATAACCATGTCAAATTAGATTTGATAGGGGTAAGCCCTTGGTTAATGGGCGAGATAATGTTCTTTCTGATGCTTGTCTTGCCCTTGGGTCTATACCCTATATCGGTTCCAGTTGATTCGAGCATGGGATTCGTATACCTTGAACCACTACTATACAGTATTCTATGGACCTTACGCTCAATCGATTTCTCTTTTAACCTCCTCTGGCTTGAAACAGATTTTCTGATGCATACCCTTCCTACCATTTTCTTTGATGTGATTTACATACTGACAATTGTCGGATTCTACAAAGGTCTCTTTTCAAAGAGAATCACATTGATAATTGGAACATTCAGTTTTCTATTCCCAATGGCACTACAAGAAATGGTCGAAGGTATCATTCTCTCTAGTGGATTCTATATTGGTCCACTCCCAACCATTTTCATATTTAGCCTAATCCTACTCTACCGGATTCCAGGGCCTGAATATGTATTTATGACCAATCTTGACGAAGCAAATGACGATATATCATCGGATTATACTGAGACAGGGATTGAAATGTAGAATGTCCGAGGAACTCAATTCAGAATTGGAATTGTATGGTGTAAGTCCTGGAACTGTAGCGGTTATAATGATCTTAGTGACACTATTTTTGCCAGTGGGGGGTGTTAATCTAGTTAATCCGATTCCTTCATTATCAGGAGGATTACCTCCGTTTATCTACAGCGCATTATGGGCGATCTTCCTAGGAGATATAATGAGTCTTTGGTATCTCTTCAACCCTCTCTATTTTCTTTCAATAATTTGGCTAACCATTCCCCTTAGTTTAATGAATATACTATATATCCGGCAGATATTGCGTTACTTTATGGGCTCAAGTTCTAGATATAGTGTAGTCATGGTTGGGCTACTGTCGTTAATTGTTCCAACTATCCTTTCACTCTACATTACTCTAGCGGGATTTCCCCTTGGTCTTGTCATACCTATCCCAATTCAGTTTGTTACCGGACTTGTTCTTCTTCATAAGTTTAGAGAACCTGAGCTGATTGCGCCTTGGTCTGGTGTCTATATTGATTGGTCTTGGTGGAGATCGGAAAGGCGAAGAGGAAAGGATGAATCATCGAAGATACCTTCATTCTCACAGCGTCTTGTAGATCATGAAGCAGATTGGTTAGAAGAAGAATGGTAGAGAACTTTCTATCGAGCTAACGAAGCACATAAGAACAGCAGTAGTATGTGAAATAGTACTTTTAAGAGAGTAGTGACAATGGATATTAGCTTCAATATAGGCGGTGCTGCTGGTCAAGGCATTGATACTATTGGTGACTTACTCACTGAGGTCTTTGTTCAGACTGGTTTCTACACGTTTACAATTAAAGACTTTGAATCTCGAATCAGGGGTGGATATAATTTCACTCAAATTCGCGTCAGTGATAAACCAGTATATGCATCAGTAAATCATATAGATATCATAATTGCTTTGACCCGTGATGCTGTTGTGAATCAACGGGACAAGCTTACTGAAGGCGGAGTCATCATTTTTGACGAAACAATTGAATTCGACGATTTAGAGGTATGTCATTTTCCAGCACCTCTTGAGAAGACAGCTAAGGAAATAGGTGGCAACGTTCGTATGATGAATGCTGCCGCTTTGGGAGCTATACTTTCCGTCCTTAGTTTCCCCTTCAGTGTAGTAGAAGACGCATTGAACAGTATCTTTGGAAGAAAAGGGAAAGCAATTGTTGAAGGCAATGTAAATGTTGCTAGAGCGATGTACGACCTCACCAAGAAGAAATTTACGGGCACTTGCAAATATAACCTTGAAACGTTGGAAAAAGGACCATGCAAAGACAAGCTCTTACTGACTGGGAATCGTGCACTAGCTCTAGGAGCAATTGCGTCCAATCTAAAATGGATCTCTGCCTATCCAATGAGTCCTTCAACATCTGTCTTCATTGATATCATGACATATTCTAATCAACTTAAGATTGGAGCTTTACAGACCGAAGATGAGATTGCAGCGATTACAATGGCTATCGGTGCGTCATATGCTGGAGCCCGTTCGATGGTGACAACATCTGGCGGTGGGTTTTCTCTTATGGTAGAGGCAGTTGGTTTTGCAGCAATGTCTGAAACCCCTATTGTTATTTACAATGCTCAGAGACCCGGACCAAGTACTGGTCTTCCAACAAGAACAGAACAATCAGATTTATTCTTCATGGCTTTTTCAAGTCAAGGTGAGTTTCCAAGAATAATGCTTGCACCAAAGAGCCCTCAGGAATCCTTTGAAGTCGCAATTCGGGCATTCAATCTCGCAGAAAAATTCCAAGTTCCCGTTATGATATTGGGTGATCAATATCTTGCTGATTCTGTCATGAACATTCCAAGAATTGATGCATCTGGCGTCAAGATTGACCGTGGCAAGCTTGCGAAACCCGGAAAAGATCCTGCTTACAATAGATATCGGCTAACCGATGATGGTATTTCACCAAGAGCCTTTCCAGGCGATGAGGGAAAGGTCATCGTATCAGCTGGCAATGTTCACAGGGAGGATGGACACATCACCGAGGATCCCGAAATCAGGAATCGCATGGTGCAGAAGTTTATGAATAAGATCCCATCAATAATGTCGAGTCTTAATCCTCCGCAGGTATATGGTGATGAAAATGCTGAGACGACACTTCTTACTTGGGGTTCAACATGGGGCCCTGCATACGAAGCCATGAATACTCTGTCAGAGAAAGGAGCGTCGATTAACCAATTACACTTCTGTGATATTTACCCGCTTCGAACTGAGAAATTACGTGAGGTGTTTGGAAAGGCTAAAAGGATCGTATCTATTGAGCAAAACGTCACGTCTCAGTTTTCATCACTTATTCGTATGGAAACTGGCCTCGGAGTAACAATGCACATCAACAAATATGATGGCCGACCAATGACAGCAACTTGGATTATTGAGAAATTGAAGGAGGCTGGTATTGTATGATTACACCTGAGATGTTAGAAGGTCCGCAAAAAGTGACTTGGTGTACGGGATGTGGTAATTTTGGAATTCTTGCGGCACTGAATAAGGCTGTGATTGAATTAAATGAATCCTTGCACAACTTGGTAATCTCGTCTGGTATAGGCTGCTCTGGTAAGCTTCCTCATTATATTGGCGGAATCAACAGTTACCACACTCTCCATGGACGACCTATTCCAGTTGCTACAGGCATTCATCTTGCGAATACAGATCTAAAGGTCATTGTTCATACTGGTGATGGCGACTGTCTAGGAGAGGGTCTTGGACATTTTGTTCATGCTGCCAGAAGAAATGTCAATCTGGCAGTATTCATACATAACAATGGAGTGAATGGACTTACAAAAGGCCAATTCTCACCTGCTGCACCCAGAGGTTATGTATCAAATACATCTCCACCTCCACCTGGTTCACCAATGGAACCAGTGAATCCGACTGCTCATGCAATTATCGCTGGTGCAACATTCGTAGCTCGTGGTTTCTCAGGCGACCAGAACGGACTGATTGAATTGATGGTGAATGCTATTCGTCATAGAGGTTTTGCGGTAGTAGACATATTACAGCCCTGTGTGACTTGGAATCGACAGCTCACATGGAAATTCTATAACGAACACACCTACTCTCTTCAAGATAATGGTCATGATGAAACCGACAAAACCCAAGCTTTGCAAAAAGCTCTGGAGAATGGTGAACGATATCCCGTTGGTGTTTTTTATAATGTTGAAGCACCAGATTTGGCGTTAGGACTGGCACTACCTGAGAAAGGAGCCCTGAAAGATCACACGACAGATTTGAAAGACGTTCAAAAAATTATAGATGATTTGATGCTCTAGAGAGATATCTTCTGAACTAAATAGCAGAGGATGATATACATGGGTACAACTAGAATCGAGAAGGATGCAATAGGTGAATTAGAAGTACCCTCTGAGGTCTATTGGGGTATCAACACTCAGAGAGCAATACTGAATTTCAAAATTAGTGGGCGGAGATTTCCAAAAGAGTTCATACTTGCTCTTGCCCAAGTTAAGAAAGCATGTCTCATTGCAAATGTTGCTGAAAAGAAGATTGACAAAACCCTTGGAGCTGCCATTGAAAAAGCAATTGATGAGATTCTAAATGAAGGAAAGTTACTAAACCAGTTCCCAATTGATATCTTCCAGACTGGATCTGGAACGCAGACAAATATTAACATGAATGAGGTTCTGAGTAATAGGGCAAATGAGATACTTGGTCAACCAAGAGGAACAAAATCGCCGGTACATCCTAATGATACTGTTAATGCATCACAGTCCTCAAATGATGTCATTCCCTCTGCTATGCATGTTTCAACACTCTCAATGATGCGGGAATCGCTACTTCCTGCAATTGATATTCTAAGGGAAACACTCGAAGAGAAAATCAAACAATTCCAGAACATTGTGAAGGTCGGACGAACACATCTTCAAGATGCAGTCCCTATTCTCCTCTCCACTGAGTTTAAGGTCTATAAAGAGCAAGTTGAGTCATCACTTGTCAGGGACCTATTTCCAGCTAGTGAAGGTCTCCAACTGATACCGATTGGTGGGACAGCTTTAGGTACCGGTCTCAATGCATCCAAAGGATTTGCAAAACGAGCTGCAGCAGAGCTTAGTAGGATAACAGGTGTTAGTTTCAAAGTTAATCCTGTTCAAGCTGAAGGAATCTCCTCCCATAGTGCTATTGTCAGAACAAGTGCTGCACTTAGATCTCTTGCCCTAACATGTATGAAGATGGCGAATGATATTCGTTGGATGGGGAGCGGTCCCCGTGCTGGACTTGGTGAACTACTGCTACCCGATAATGAACCAGGTTCTTCAATTATGCCTGGTAAGATTAATCCATCGCAATCTGAAGCATTGATTCAAGTCTGTCTTCAAGTGATTGGAAATGATGCAACTATTGCAGCAGCTGAAGGTTTTGGTAGTATTCTTGACCTTAATGTGACCAAACCTGTAATGATAATCAACCTCTTGGATTCTATCCGGATTCTCAGTGCGGGAATCAAGTCATTTACAGAACACTGTCTCAAAGGTCTGCAGGTTAATCAAGAGCACATCACTCAGCAATTAGAAAGTAGTCTGATGATAGTCACTCGACTTTCCCCTATCATTGGCTATGATAAAGCCTCTGAAATTGCCATGAAAGCGCATCTTGAAGGAAAAACAATCAGAGAGGTCATTAGAGAGGAGGGAATCGAAATCGAAAATTTGAATGAATTGCTAGACCCCTTAAAAATGGTCTAGGGAACAGAATATAACGAACTAGGACAATAGAATGAAGAGAGGTGGCAGAGTATTACTCTATACAACCATGATGTACTCATTGTCGGCGCAGGTCTAGCAGGGTTAAGAGTAGCAATTCAGTTAGCGAAAGATCATGATGTTGCAGTTCTAACAAAAGTACATCCTTTGCGGTCACATTCAGTTGCGGCACAAGGCGGCATAAACGCAGCTCTTGGAGATAATGATTCTTGGGAACAACATGCCTTTGATACTGTGAAAGGTGCAGATTATCTTGCAGATCAGGATGTAGTAGAAATTCTAGCAAAGGAAGCTCCGAGGGCAGTCATCGAGAACGAGCGTTGGGGAACTGCATTTTCAAGAACAGAGGATGGAAAGATCGCTCAGAGACCGTTTGGTGGTGCAATGTTTCCCCGTACGTGTTATGCGGCTGATCGAACTGGTCATAATCTTCTTCACACTACTTTTGAGCAAGCACTAAGGATCGGAATCAAATTCTATGATGAGTGGTTTGTAACATCTCTGGTTAGAACAAATAATCGTGTCTGTGGTCTTACTGCCCTAGAACTTGCTTCTGGAGAAGTACATGGTTTTGTTGCAAAAGCTATTGTGGTAGCGACTGGAGGATTTGGAAGAGTCTATGGGAATTCGACAAATGCTATCATCAATACTGGTGATGGTTGCGCTCTGGCTCTGCGTATCGGCGTTCCTCTCAAAGATATGGAATTTATTCAATTTCATCCGACCACACTTTTTGGTTCAAGCATATTGATGAGTGAAGGAGCTCGAGGAGAAGGTGGATACTTGATCAATTCTGAAGCTCACCGATTCATGGACAAGTATGCTCCTGAAAAGATGGAATTAGCTCCCCGTGATATTGTTGCTCGAGCAATCCAGACTGAAATCATTGAGGGTCGTGGATTTGAGGATGAGTATATCTACCTTGATCTACGTCATCTTGGAAAAGAAAGGATGTTGGAACGTCTTCCTGGAATCCGTGAGATTTCTATCTACTTTGCTGGAGTCGATCCTATCAATGAACCAATTCCAATTAAGCCTGGACAACACTATTCCATGGGCGGTATTCATTGCGATAAATATGGAGTGACACCTATCGAAGGACTGTTTGCAGTAGGCGAAACTGCTTGTATGAGTGTTCATGGTGCTAATCGATTAGGAGGCAATTCACTCTTAGAGACCTTAGTCTTTGGCCGAGTAGTAGGAAAGAAAGTACATATCTTCTTAGCAAAAGCTGATACGCCTAGTGAAACATGCGTTGATGATGAAGCATTTAGAGTTCGTGAAAAATTACAGGCACTAATGTTGAAGGAGAACGGAGAGTCACCTGCTGAAATTCGTGAGATCTTGGGCCGAACAATGGATAGAATGGTCGGTGTATTTCGAAAAGAGGATGACCTACGAGCAGCTCTAGCTATGATTCGGGAATTAAAGGACCGATTCAGGAGTGTTTTCGCTGGTCATAGTGATAAACGATTCAATTATTCTCTTATTAGAATTCTAGAACTTGAGAACATGCTCGAACTTGCTGAAGTGATTATAATGGGGGCTCTCATGCGTCGGGAGAGTCGTGGCGCACATTGGAGACTTGATTATCCACAGAGGGATGATGAGCATTTTCTAAAACACTCTTTATTCACGAAGATTGATGATTATGTCAAGACCGAATTCATAGATGTAAATCTTGGAATGTTTAAGGTAAAGGAGAGGACATACTAATGATGTTGAGAGTTGCACGTAGTAGAACAGGTGGCGAGATAACTCATTATGATCTCTACAAAATTGAAGTCAAAAAAGGAATGACCATCCTTGATGCATTGTTCCAGATTCAAGACAAGATGGATCCCTCTCTGTCCTTTAGATATTCTTGTAGAGGTGCTGTGTGTGGCAGTTGTTCAATGTTGATAAACAAAGAACCTCGATTAGCTTGCCGAACCCAACTCTCAGATGTCAAAGCAAATGATATGAAATTAAAACAATTCTCATCCATATCTTCAACGCCTCCCGGTTGGAATCCTGAAGAAGAGATACTAATTGAGCCCCTTCCAAATATGCCAGTATTGAAAGACCTTGTCGTCGATATGACGCGATTTTATAATGTGTTAGAAACAATGAAACTCTGGGTGGATTCAAAAGATAGTAATGAGTCGCATCTCCAGAGTCCTTCTAATCGAGCAAAGATTGATCGTTATGTGAATTGCATACTGTGTGCTATTTGTTATGGTTCCTGTCCAGTCAATGCAGAACAGAAAGAATATCTTGGACCTGCAGCTCTTACAAAAGCTTGGCGTTTTGCAGAAGATAGTAGAGTTGAGGATACTCAGCGATATATTGATGCAGCAAGTGTTCTCAATGGCGTTCCTCTCTGCGATTTAACAATGAACTGTGTCAAAGCTTGTCCCAAGGGTGTTGCACCCGGAGGGGCAATAAAAGCAATGAGGAATCTATAGATTATGACAAACTGAAGCAAGAATGACTATCGTGATATATGATGATAGCTTTTTGAGTAGATTTTTCACTTATTGAATTAAGCTCCACCATACTGTCGCAATCGTGAGACTGATTCAGCATAATGTTCAGATTCACCATCGAAAAATGCTGAATCATACACTTTGGACTTGAAGAGTCTCTCAGAGCTGCTAACTGATGATGCATCTTCAACTGGTGGTCTCCTATTTGACACTCCCAACCAAAACAACACATAGAGTATGATTACGCCCCAAAATGCGATGGATATAATTATAATCCACATGTATAACACCACTGATTCTCACAAATATATACTATAAGTAATCTCATACATTTTTTCATTACTATGCATTTCGTGCCATTCTAAGAAGCATTGCTACCTGACCTGCATGATGAATAACATGGTATCCTGTCATGATTCGAAGAATGCTTTCAATCGAACCTTCTCTCACTCTTGCTGGAGGAGGAAGTTTAATCTTTCTTTCTAAAGTACCTGTATCTAGTTTTTCACATAATTCTGTAAACATCTCATATGATGCACTTATTTCTGATTTTAATTGATTAATGGAGTAACCATCATCACTAATCTGAGGTTCATGTAGTTCTATTCTTAACTCTCCTGCTACCTGACTGCATACCGCTGAGATTACCCATGCAATGTGATTAAGAACTTCTTCTGCAGATCTTCCACCATCTGGAGGTTTCCATTTGTATAAATGATCTGCATCATCCATCTGAGCGAACAACCAATTTCTTGCACCAAGCCCAAAACGGATAACATCTCCTATTTTATTATGCCCCGACCCTGTCACTTTTCACTCCTCTAATCAATCTAAAGTTTTTTTATACTCTCTTCGCCCAAATGGCAATCTGTGTGTCAAAGTTCAATTATAATATAATCACTCTTTCTTTTGAGTAAATCAAGTCGTTTTGATATAAGTCCTGTTGCAGAGGATGACTCATCACAAACAATCCATCGGCGTTCTAATTTTTCTGCCATGACTGCTGTGGTTCCTGATCCTGCGAAGAAGTCACCAATGAGGTCACCTTTCTCTGAAGATGATAACATTATCCTCTCAAGTAATGATTCTGGTTTTTGTGTTAAAAATCCAGTATTCTCTTGGGACGCTCCCTGTACCGGTGGGATATCAAACCACAGATTGGAGATCTGGATTCCTGAAATATCAGCTAAGTACTGTTTTTTTGTATAGCGGCCATTCTTACTCTGGTAGATTATTCCTTGATTCCACCATTTGTCTAGGGTTTCCTTCTTGTAGAGATATGGTGCGGTTCTCTCTCTCCATTCAAATTGCTTTCTACCCTCCGTTCTCTGAATACCTTGAGCTTCAATCTCTATTAATCTAAATTTTCCACGGGCATCCTCATAGCTGTATGGTTTCAATGACTTTGCATCATGTTTTCTGTAGATTGGTTTAATCTCAAATTGTTGAGAATCGATTGAATAAAGTAGAATTGCATCATGTTGAGCTCCAAAACCTTTACTCTGTACCTTTGGACTGTTTGTTCGTTTCCAAATGATTTCGTTCACAAAATTCCGATACCCAAAGATATCATCTAAGAGCACTTTGACATAATGTGATACATGCCAATCCAAGTGAACCCAGAGGCTCCCATCTTTTCTCAGTAAATCTCTCATGGCTATCAGGCGTGGTTTCATGAAATCGAGATATTCATTAATTCCATTCCACTTATCACTATACGTCAGCGTTTCAGTTAATTCTGCTGCACTTTCTGCACTGCCATTTATTTTCTGTTTTATAGTATAATCAGTACCTGATAAAAAAGGGGGGTCAATGTATATCTGGCGAAATTGTCCTTGGAGGTCTTCCAGTCTCTCAAGAATGACTTTTAAGCAATCACCCTTGAATAACATATTCCGCCAAGGTTTCATACAAATCATCTTACAATTCTGCCTTAAGACTCCTTTTAGACATTGAGTCTGGTAGTTGCTTTACGGAGTTGGCATCTTCACTAAAAGGTGAAATGCATAAGGCTCCAGTTTACAATTCGACATCTTCGACTTCTTCGCCTGGTTCAGCAGCCTCATAGGCTTCTTTGGCAACACCAATCTTAACAAGCCCAACCAAATATCCAGCAATCCGGTTTCTCACCTTTTTACTCTCTACATCAGTAAATTGCTCTACTAATCTCTTGTTAGTTTCAAAATCATCTGTAAATGAATCTGGATAGAGCGCTAACAGGCTTTTTGCAGCATTCTTAATGTATCGAGGTCGAATACTTCCCAATTCTATCTCACCGGATTGTGTCTGTGAACGTGGCAGTGCTCCTGACTGCGTTTATAAAGCATATGGTTAGTTACAATTTTTGGAGTTAATCTTATGCTCTATGAAACAGTTGCGCGAGCATATGACGATATCGAATCAACATCTAGTTCTCTCGAAAAGATACGGATTTTTTCCAATCTTTTGAAAGAATCAGATTCTTCTGAAATTGATAAACTCGTTGCGTTAACAATGGGAAAATTATTCCCCGACTGGAGAGGTGAACCAGAAATTGGCTTTGCTGAAAAAATGGCCATTCAAGTAATCGCAACAGCTGCATCTGTTCTTGAAACTGAAGTTCAACAAATACTTCGAAAGGTAGGGGATATTGGTAGTGCCGCAGAGTCCCTCCTTCAGTCAAGTGCTCAATCCACTCTATTCGCTCAAGATTTGACTGTTACCGCAGTTTATGACAGCCTTGTTCAGACTGCTCGGATGAGTGGATCTGGAAGCAGCAAAGAGAAGATCTCGATACTTGTTGGATTGCTGACTGATGCTGAACCCATTGAAGCACGATATATACTCAGAACAGTTACTGGTTCCTTACGTCTCGGATTGGGCGATATGGGAATCATCGATGGTCTTGCAACTGCATTTACCGGAAGTAGAAACACCCGGGATATAATCGAGAATGCATTCAATGTGTGCAGCGATCTCGGTCGTGTTGCCTGTGTTTTGGCTGAGAAAGGGATTGATTCTGTAAAGTCTATTCATGCTCAGGTAGGCATACCTATACGAATGATGGCTGCAAAGAAACTATCTGACCCCACTGAAATTATGGAGAAAATTGGCGGTAAAGCATTTGTAGAATACAAGTACGATGGAGAACGAATCCAGGCTCATAAGAATGGAACTGATGTCACTCTATTCTCTCGAAGACAAGAAGTAATTACATCACAATATCCTGATGTTGTTCAATTAATTATCAAACAGGTGAAGGCAAAATCCTGTGTTCTTGAGGGAGAATGTGTTGCTATCGATCCTGAGAACGGCAACATGCGTCCTTTTCAAGAACTGATGCGACGAAGAAGAAAGACTGACATTCACATCATGCAAGAAGAAATTCCTGTAGCATTCTATGTTTTTGATATATTGTACCTCAATGGTGAAGATGTCACATCAAAGTCGATGCTCGAAAGAAGAGCACTGATGGAAGATGTTATTGTTGTTAGTGGTAGAATAGGTCTAACAACCGCAGAACTCACTGAGGACCCTAATCGATTATATGAAATCTTTGAAGGGGCGATTCAGACTGGATATGAGGGTGTGATTGCAAAAGCAGTTCACAAGGACTCTAGTTATCAGGCTGGAGCACGTAGCTGGCTCTGGATTAAACTAAAAGCATCGTATACTGATGGGTTAGCAGATTCTGCGGACTTGGTTATTGTAGGAGCAATCCATGGTCGGGGCAAAAGAACGGGTCTCTATGGTGCAATTCTAGCATCAGCATATGACGATATGACTGATACATACCCTACTGTCTGTAAAATTGGGACAGGTTTCACTGAGGAGATGCTCGCAGAATTCAAGGAACGACTTGAAGTTCATAGAATTGAATCAAAGAATCCAAAGGTAATCTCGGATATTAAAGCAGATGTCTGGTTTGAACCCGTTGAGGTAATTGAAGTGCTGGGTGATGAGGTCACTCTAAGTCCAACTCATCCGGCTGGAAGAGGTCGAGTCAAAGGTGATGGTGGCCTGGCCATTCGCTTTCCACGGTTTACTGGAAAATGGCGTGATGACAAGGACCCAACCCAAGCAACCACTGTAGATGATTTGATTGAGGCTTACGAGCGGCAGAGAGGCGGTCATTGAGAAAAGCTTACCTTCCGACAATTTTACATGTAACTTTCTCCCAGACTCATTTAATATGTGGAGGTATCCTGTTGTATAGTGTACATGTTAAGGATCAAAGAATGCATTTCAGTGCCTCACACTTTCTACGATTCTGCGGCGATTGTGAACACCTTCACGGGCATAACTATACACTAGAAGTATTCATCATCGGGCCTCTCAATGATGATGGAATGGTAGTTGATTTTAGAGCCATCAAGGATCAAGTTGTTAGTTTATGTAAGACACTTGATCATAAGGTAATGCTACCTAAAGACTCTACAACAATCGAAGTCAAGACATTAGAAGGATTCGTTGAAGTCAATGCTGGAGCAAAACGATATGTCTTTCCTGAAGAAGACTGTATTATTCTTCCAACTAAAGCCACAACTGCTGAACTACTAGCTAAACACATCCACAGTCAACTGAAATTTCAACCCGGCTTTCGAATTAAAGTATGCGTAAGTGAGAGTGCTGGCTCAACTGCGTGCTTTGAAGACTGAGAACTTTATGATACATGGAGACAAGAAATTGGTCATTGATACCCAGAATGAAAAACCCAAGCACAGAATCCAACTCAGCAAGGTCGGAGTCAAGAATCTCAAGACCTTTATTGTAACTGAGAGAAGTGGCATACGACATCATATAGTTCCCAAAGTCGAGATTACAATCGACCTCCCTGCTGAGTTGAAAGGGGTACATATGTCACGACTAGTTGAGTCTATGACCGAAGAGCTCAGTGACCAGTTCCGCGTTCATCCATCTATAGAGGCATTGCAGATCAAGATACTAGAAGGACTTGCAAAGAAACACCCCTTTAGTCGTGGAGAGATTAAATTTGAGTTTGAATTTGGTTATACTACTCGTACTCCCGTTTCTAACAAAAGAACTTGGGAAGTCTGTGATATCACCGCAATTACACGAAGAGAGAAAGATACTCCAATAATCCATGAAGTAGAGGTTCAAGTAATTGGGAATACTGTCTGTCCTCATTGTATGGCCAATAATGATGGTTTAACTCATATTCAACGGGCAATAGGTAAGTTACAAGTTGTCGGAAAGACTGACGCAATTCCAAACTATGGGGCAATGATTGATGTAATTGAAAGATCCTTCTCTAGTAAGACCTATTCGCTTCTAAAACTTGAAGATGAGATGCATGTGACAAAGCAGATGCATAATAATCCTCTATTGGTTGAGGATGTGTGCAGGAACATCCTCCAGTTGGCCAAGGAAGAATTCAGTATGCGTGACCTTGAGATGTTCGCTGAGGCTAGGTCTCTGGAGAGTATTCATAAACATGATGTCATTGCACAGGGTCGTATTGTGACAAATGGCGACGATTTTTAATTTGCATGATAACCAAATTATGATTATATGCTTGTTTTTCGGCTGGTTACATAATGAAATTCAGAATTTCAAGAGCTTTCTAAGAGGATGTTGGATGTGAAATTCAATAAGGAAATTGCATTAACCATTATGCTATTCTTTATTGTACCAATTTTTCTTTCTGCTGATATTCATTCCAATGAAACTTCACAATCTTCCGATACCAACTTTCATTCAACTTATTATGAGGAAAACAGCAGATGTTTTGAACCTAAATCGAAGATATATCTGCCTGAATCTTACTATTCCAGTACCGAAGAACCCTCACCTGAGTCGGTCATTAATACTGGTACATTAAACCCAACCATCGTTGAACAGGTTGGATACCAGAACATTGGTGATTTTGTCGCAAGAACTGATACCGGCATTAACCTTCTTCAGGAGTTTCCTATTGATGATGAAAATGGTTGGCAAGCAAGTATTGCAGAAATCGATATCTGGAATCTTAATCGTCTTTACATACAGAATGGCACAGTCGATGAAGGCTACCCGGGAATTAATGTGAATCCCTCTGGAAATGTCACTTATCACCCATTGGGATGGGATGCATATAGTAATGATACTACGGCATATACAGATGATGCCCAGTTGGCAGGATACGATGTATCAAACGGTGGATATGTCATTGTGGAAAGTCAGGGTGGGAAGGTTGGTCAACAAGCCTTTGGTCATGCTGCAGGAACACGCATTGTCTGGTCACAATTGGTCTATAATAATCCATATACTGAAGATTTCATCTTGAATTTTGATTACTTCTATCTAAGAGGCCCAATTGATGGCCTAACAGGTCTTCATGATATAACTGGTAATTGTAGTATCGTGATATTCATCAATGGTGCCAATGTATGGAATATGAGTCTTCTCCTTCTAACACAGAGAGGTACATGGCTGAACACTGGAGATATTCCTATCTCCGTTCCTGGGTTACCATCTGTATTCCTCTTTGAACTTGGTCTGATAATTGATGAGTCTATGGTCTTAAACAAGGAATACGACTATGATGGTGATCCTCTACATCTACCCGATGGAATTGTTAACGCTTATTCCATAACCGCATATATCGACGATATCATACTCACCGGAGTAATGTCCCCTGAGTTCGATCAACTGGAATTCCAGATGAATATCGGAGATTTTTCATCTCCAATTACTGGCTCGCTTGGTGTTGGTAATTCAAGCATTACTAATCCTGATTATTGGACCACTGGACCTGTTTCTCTGGTAATAAGTGCCAATACAAGCGTTATCTTTGAGTATAATGCTCGATTATTCTGTCACCGCTTTCTGAATTCTAGCTGGACCAATGACATTCATGAAAAAGGAGTACATTACTCGATTAGTTATGATGAAAGCGCAGAGCTTGATATTTTCACATACCTCGGTTTCATTGGAGTATACGATGAACTCCAATTACGAATTTACTGTCCTGTAGATTGGCAGAACTTCACAGTATATAACTCATTTTTGAATGATGTGACATCGAGTTGCTATATTGAAAGCGGTTATGTCTTGATTCCGACTATACTTCTGGGTGTTCTCGGGTGGTGGCAGATACATTGTCAATCGCCGAATTATGCAGGTCATGCTACTATTGAACGATATGATGATGTGTTACCTGGCTACATAGAGGAAACCGAGTTTCGGAGTGATGATAATGCACGTCTTTCTGTATACATAGAAAACAGTGGAACTGAGCCTCATCTATCTGATCCCGTGAACTTTACTTGGGTAATGCCTGATTCTTCAATTTGGCACGAATCATCCACAACTAGTAATCTTGTTGGCTCTGCTGATAGCTCCTCCATAACATTTGGACCAACAAATACCACTGCTGGTTATTGGGGAATACTCTATCTATGGACAAATGGTACTGAGTTAGCATATAGTTGTGCACTATTTACCCTAAAACACGAAGCTACCCTAGAGCTTGTGTATTCTGATTTGGGAACAGTCGTCGGTCAACCTGTTACAGTCGTATTGAGATTCTATGATATAGAAAACGGACAATTTATTCTGAATGATGGGACTGAAATAATTGGTACATGGGCAGCAGGAAATGTCATTTTTGAACCAAATGTCGTTAAGAATTGGTGGCAAGCTGATTTTGATACTCTCCTCGTAGGAGCTGGAGATTTTGAGGTCTCGATTGTTTCTCTTGCACCTTATTTTGAAACATCACCACTTATTGTCACGATCACATCCCAATACCTTACTATTCTGGATACTCCGAATGGTCCTCTACAACCTCTTATCTATGGCCATGAGTATAGCTTCAATTTTGTGTACAAAATCGATTATGATGAATCGGGAGTTGATGATGCACTTGTTGAGGTTTTAGAAGAAGGATCTGACTGGGTCACTGTAACTAATACTGGAAATGGTCATTATAACGTTTCACTCATTCCATTAGGTATTGGAGATTATGGTATCCGCCTTCAGTTCTCAAAAGAGGGCTACGAGAACCAGACTCACTATTTATCCTTTCTCGTAAACAAAGTGCCAATAAAGGTGAATTTTCTTACACTTCTGAGTGGTCCTGAACTTGGACCTTTACTAATTGAGATTGAGGTCTTAGAGGTTGATACAAATCAGCCAGTAATCGGTGCCAATGTGACTCTTAATATCCTGTCAAAAGGTGGAGTACTATATGCAAGTGAAACGATGGTTGAAGAAGCTGATGGCATATATAGTACCACGATAATAATGCCCATAGCCGGGGGAGTCACCCATAGTGCTATTATATTCGTTCAAAAGGATAATTATGAATTGACTCAGATCTTTAGTGATACGCTTGTCCCTACTGTTGATACCAATGCTCGGCTTGTCCAGGCAATCATGAATTACTCCACACAAATCGCGTTTATGGTTGGTGTTGTTGGTATTGTTGCGGGTGGTCAAAAGTACTATTCCAGAAAACGATTGGCAAAACAAGCCAAAGCTCGTGTGATTAAGGCACGGTTTACTGATGCCAATAATCTACTTGGAATCATTGTTCTACACAAACTTAGTGGAGTCCCAATCTATTCAAAGATACTCAAGGGCGGTTTAGAAGAGGGAATGTTGTCTGCCTTCATCACAGCAATCATGCATTTCCGATCCGAGTTTGAGGTTATTGGTTCTACAGATGATTATAAGATACTCCCAATATCTGACATAGTACGAGCTGTTCCCACTCAAAATCTTGTCTGTGCATTCATTACAATCACCTCTGCATCTCTTGGACAGGAAACCCGGATGATCAGCTTCACCCGCGCTATAGGGATGATGCTTGATGAAGCATTGGCACAAAGACCTACGAAAGTGGCTGATGCAAAAACTGTGAAGACATTAGAGTGGCTTTTTGATGATTTTGTCGATGGCGCTCTCCTCAGGGACTATCAGATTGGCGAGAAGCAGCTACCCAAGCACCTTCGATGTATCGAAGAGGTTATGAAGCTGGATAGTTCTGCGGAGACTTTCAAGTTGATTAATCTATTACGGTTACTAGAAAGTTGTGGCATTCATGAAGATGATGCCTATATCCTCATAATGGAGGCTTTGGAGTTGGAATACATTCTTCCAATCTATCACTATAATGAGGACTCTAGTGTTGATGAGTCCAGTAGCTCATGAAATTCCAATTAATATAACACAAACGTAATTAGACGATTTACACATTAAATTAAAAGTTGATTACCATCATCAAAGAGTGTTAATGAGGAAATAGGCATGCCATCAAATTACCAAACACTTCTCATTATAGCAATATTAGTGAGTCCTATCATAATGATTCCAGATGTGATACGGGTCATGGATAGGAAGGGTTTCAGTGATACTGACTCTATTGATCCCTCTGGTTCTTTTACTGAAAAAGATACTATTCGTGAGGATATTCCTCCCGATGATGTGCCTTTGAATCCCTCCGATAGACAACAATTAGCATACGAATTCACTTCTGGTATAGCTGACCCTCTTATTATCGAAAGGCAGGGATATTATTCGACTGGTACCATAATTGCAAGAACGGATATAATGGAACACACTCACCAGAATCTACTCATTGATACCAGTAATAACTGGAAAGGAAGTATTGCAGAGGTAGAAGTTACGGACTTAACGACACTCTATGCTGTAAATGGAACATTCGATGAGGGTATAGTTGGGACTAATGAGAATCCTAGTACAACTAATCCTGCAAAGTACTTTCCATATGGTTGGGAAGCGACGAGTAACACCACCAATATTGAACAAACACAGAGGGCTGCTTATGATGCTACAAAATTCATAGTCGTTGAGAATGAGGGTAGGAAAGAAGGTAGTTCTGGTGTGAAATATACTCATTCAGCAGGTACAAGCATTGTGTGGACTCAAACTATTGAGAACAAGCCACAGGTTGATAATTTCATTCTGAGTTTTAGCTATCTCTATCTTAGAGGTGTCCTTGGTTATGCGAATTTCACTGGAGATTGTACTCTGAATGTATTCTTAGATGGAAACCGTGTTTATAATATTAGTTTACCAACATTGGCAAATCGAGGAACATGGTATGATACAGGTGAAAATAACATAACCATTTTCAATGCTCCAGATTCTTTTGAATTAATGATTGGGTTAGTGATTGATGAAACCTTAGCATTAAATGCTGAAGAAGATTACAATGGCGATTCAATACCTGAAGGCTATTCAAATACTATTTACATTACTGCGTATATTGATAATCTAAAATTCATAAGTGCTACTTCACCTTCTTTCGAGTCAGTTGATCTTCAGTTCCATGCTGGTGGTGAATCTGAACCAATAGTTGGAAGCTCAGGCACTGGTGCAGCAGAAATAATCAATCCGACATATTGGGTGGAGTCTGAAGTTCCAATATCCCTTAGCGCCAATAAGACAGTTACTTTCATCTATGAATCCCGCCTTCTCTCACATAGATTCAGCAATAGTAGTTATACGACTGATATTAGCAAGCCTGGTGTATCATTTGAGGTTGAGCATGGCGTAAGTGCAGAAGTTCAAGCTTTTTCATACCTTGGATCACTACTTGGATATGAGGAGAATACACTTTTCGTTTACCATCCACCTGATTGGGAGAATCAGACAATTCTTAACCCGTTTTTGAATGACATCTCATCACAATGTACCTTCTTCTCAAATTATTTCTCAATCCCAGAATCAGCTCTCGCAAACCTTGGCTGGTATGAGATTATTATGGAATCTCCAAACTACGCTCAAGATGTTGATGTACAGATTCTTGATTCTGGATGGGTCTCTGGAGTGATTTTCAGGCCAGGTAATGAAACACGTCCACTGATATCAATTCAAACTCAAGAAGAAATTCCTTCCACGCTAGATGATGTGGAGATTTCATGGTATGTTTCAAATGGGACCCTTTGGTATGATGAATCTGTCAGTGATGGAATTGATGGCATCATTCAAGGGACTTCAAAAATACTTGATGCATCTCAAGCTGGCGCATGGCAAATCGAGATATTTTGGTCCAATGGAACTGAGATAGCATTTGATATAGTCAGTTTTGATGTTTATCACACGGCTAATCTAGTACCTATTGATACTACAATTGAAACGGATAGTGGCGAGACAATTACTGGCAGAGTTCGGTATTTGGATACAGATACTGGTGAGTACTTGATGGATACTGCCACAATTGTTGGTAATTGGTCGACTAGTACCATTACTTTTGAATCAAATCCTGCTCGTAATTGGTGGGATGCAGATTTTGACACTTCAGCTCTTAATGAAGGGTTACACAAGGTTATCGTGAATGCATCAAAGATGTACTATGATTTTATTTCTACAGAATTTTATGTAATATCTACAAAAGTGACCAGATTATCATCGCCTAATTCGCCATGGTCTTCTACAGCTTGGGATTCATCTATTCTACTGGTCTTCAATTATGAACATTATGATTCTGATACTTCTTCTTGGAATCCGGTACTCAATGAGTCAGATATAGTAACCACGACAAACTGGACGTCTGGTTATTGGTCAGTTTCTGAGGATATTACACCTGGTATATTCGTAATCGAACTTGATACAAGTAGCAATCCTGCAGGTACCTATTTACTAAATGTCACATTTTCAAAACCGTACTATGAATCAAAAGTTATTTTGCTTACTTTGATTGTATCGCCTGCTGCTAGCTCTTTGATTATAATAGGTGAACCTTCTGCTCGAGTAGATCTTGGAGAAGATTATGATATCATATTGCATTTTGCTCATTCTGATGGAGATCCTGTTATTGGAGGTAATGTCGTCGTTGACAGTGTTTCTCCTCCAACAGGTCTGAGTTCCACATCAGTTGACCCTGTAGTTGGTCAACCCGGGAATCACTCAGTCACCTTAACGCCTAATTCTTCTGGAGTCTATGCCATTCGATTTGTTGCCACTGGAGAAAGTACTGAACCAGCAATTACGGTTTTCGTTCTCGTAGTCAATGATGTTGAAACTTCTCTCCTTCTCTCACACAGTAATAGCGTTGAGATTGGCCTTACAGATTCTCACAATACTATCTTTAGATATGAATCCGTTAATGGAACTGGAATTGAAGAAGCAGAAATAGAAATCATCTACTCCGGAAATCCTGGAATGCTCAACTGGGAATGGGAGGAGATTGGTTTCGGAAATTATAGTGCTGTGTTTAGTGCTTCAAAGTCAGGCACATATTTGGTTACAATTGCAGGATTCAAGCAATATTACCAGAGCGCTTCTAATTCCTTCTTCCTTGTGGTTCGTGAGATAACCACCAACTTCACCGTTCTGAACGGAACAGCTGGAGTCGTGAGTTATGGCGGCGAGTATCGCTTAGTTGTTAGCTATACAAATGGTAGTGGATATGGCTTAGCCGGTGCAGAGATATCCGTTGAGAGCGTTGTTCCAGCAACCGGTCTTACTTATGACGCTCCAGTAGATGAAACAACTGGTATCTATTCAATCATGCTACATCCGACTACTGCAAACACCTTTACAATTCTACTAAGAGCTTCTCTAGAAAACCACCAGACACTATTTGCATTATTCACTATTACAGCTACTGCAATTGCATCCAGTTTAACACTACTTAACGCAAGCACAAGTGTTTCTCTTGACCAGAGTTATACAGTCTATTTGCTTTATCAGAGTGAAACTTACATAGGTCTTGAAGGTGCTACACTATCTATTCAGAATCCCCCCTCAGGTGTATCATTCTCTGCTTTTGAAGATCTTACTGGAGGATTATATCGAATAACAATAACACCTCTCGAAGTCGGAACTTATGATTGCATATTTAGAGCCGGTCTGACTGGATATCAGAGTGATACTGTAAGTTTCACTTTAGGGGCAACAAGAATACCCACCTCTCTGCGTATAGCAAGTGGTCTCTCATCCGACTCGATGATGTACTCCAATCAATATGAACTACTCGTCTTCTATGAACGGACAGATTCTAATCAAAACATAACTTTGGCAGATATCAATCTTCAAACTTCTAGTACTGTTGGTTTCTTGTGGTCTGTTGAAGAAGTTGAAGATGGTTATCTGATTCTGATCGACACCTCTCGAACTGGGAGATGGACACTAACAGTCACGGCTCAAAAGACAAGCCATGCGGTGAGCTCGGTTCAATTCATTCTCGATGTCACTCCTATTCCAATTCAGATCGAGTTTCTCTCAAGTCTGTCTGTCATTGAAGGTACTAATTTCGATGTCACTGTTAAACTTACAATACAAGGCACCTCTACTCCCGTAACAGGAGCCGCTGTATCCTTCAGAATATCCACCACTGGTTCTGGAGAGTTTCGTACTATGGAAGAGACTGAAACTGCCGGTATTTACTCTGCGAGATATTCTATTCCACTCTATCTTAGCACAAGTGAGTATCTTATAGAAGTGCGAATTGACAAGGATAACTATGAATTGACTGAAGGAACGTTCACGCGTCCTTTCTATAAGAATGAGAATCTCGCAGTAAGAATGACTCCGATAATATCAGGATCTAGTATTTCGCTGGCTCTAATTCTTGGTTTAGTCATTGGAGCACGTATGTATAATACACGTAAGAGAAGAAGGAACTTGGCAGCTTTACAGGTCAAGAAGCGATTTGATGATATATCAAACATTCTAGGGATTCTCATCCTTCACAAGAAGAGTGGTCTTCCAATCTATTCAAAGATACTCCGTGGAGGTTTCGAGGAAGCCATGGTCTCAGCATTCATCACTGCCATAACTCACTTCAGATCAGAATTCGGAATGGATGAGAAGCATTGGGACTTCAACGTCATTCCAATTTCTGATATCATCAGTGCAGTTCCGACACGTAGCTTCATTGTAGCATTCATTACTGTAAGATCTCCATCAAAATATCAGGAAACTGGAATGGAAGCATTTGGCCGAGCTGTAGGTGCAATGTTTGATGAACAATATGCTGAAGTACAATCCGAGATGATTGATGAGGAACACACCCACATTCTTGAAAACCTCTTCTATGACTTATTGGATGGTTTCCTCATCGAACACTACCGAACAAGTAGGGATGTCACCTTCCCCAAGGAGATGAAATGCCTCGAATCAACTGCTCAACAGCTTGAAGGTAGTGAAGGATTCCGTCTGGAAGATCTTGCTAAAGGGATGGCTACATGTGGAATTGAGGAATCACATGCTTACAAACTGGTCATGGATGCAATTGAAAATAACAAACTTGAAGTTGTCAATGGCCACATACCTGACAGCCGAATTTCGGGCCCTTTCATAGAACGTAGACCAGTTGAAGATGATGAGGAAGACGAATACTAATTGGTAGTGATGACACAATAAAAGCATCGTCATCCTGTCATAGGTGTATTCTTATCATCGAGACTACAATATGTTAAGTGGAGAATACAGTCATGAGCCCTGGATTATTGAGTGATAAACGAGCTGTCATCGCTCTCATCATTGGGATTCCTCTTGCCATAATCGCACTGGTCTTCGTGAAACCTTATGATTACAACATTTCATTGGTTTTATTTGGTGCATCTCTCGTACTGATTGTCTTTGCATGTATCTTGGATACTGCAGACGAGTTTGAATCGGTACCTAAGATAAAAACGAAACCTGATGAGAGTCCTGTATCGAAACCTAGTGAACCTCATGCTGAAGAATACACTCCCGCTGTTGTCAAACCTGCTGCTCATCCAAGCGAATTGCCAGTCGAAACCATTGAAGGAATTGGAGTTGTCTATGGTAAGCTCCTTCGCAATGCTGGTATTCCTACAGTCGCAGATATGTTAGGAGTAGATCCTGAACGAATAGCTGAAATCTGTGGTGTGAATATCGAGCAAGCTGAACGATGGGTTGCCATGAGTAGGTTTGCATGGCTTGACGAGATCTCTGAGGAAGATGCTGAAGCAATCGTCTTTGCAACTGGAATTACAGACTTGCAAGGACTTGCTGAAGCTAATCCTGAGGTTGTGTTAAAGAAGATTAAGGATGCTATCGCTAGTGGTGATGTTAGAGTTCCTGCAGGATATGAATTCACTCTTGAAAAGGTCAAGAGCTGGATTAATGCAGCAAAAAGTTTAGCGTGATTACATCTATGATGGTGGTTGGTCTTTCTAACCACCTTTTCACTTCTTTTCCATGATAATGTCTCCCTCGATTGGGAAAGTCAATCATACTCTCTAATATACTGATTAGAATGAGGTACGCTGGCTTCTCTTTACATATCAAGTCCTTCGGGATCTTTCCACACATCCTTATTGAGGTAGGCAACGAGTAATGGTTTTGAGAGTCCTGGCCTTGTGATCCACATGAGAAATGGACGATTGATCACATATGGTTCACCTCTCCGTGGTGGTGCCTTTAGAATTCCTATTGCTACCGCGCTCTTCACTCTGAATCCCTCATGGTTCATTTTGAGTTTTGTCTGTTGAAGCGCTTCTGTTATGACCATTCCTCCCACAGTGAGACCAATGAACCATTCTAGTTTTCCCTCTTCATTGAGGTCGATCATCGGAAAGACAACGCCCTCGTACTCCGGTTCGATCTTCTTCATTTGTCGTGAAATGTTTTCCATATGACTGATAAGTGAGAAACCAACAGGGGCATCATCAGCCATCATAAGATACACTCTATCACTAGCCCTTGTCTCAATCTCTATGATGATATTCGGATTGCCCTCCAATCGGTAAAAACCAAGGCCATA
>SDOA01000163.1 GCA_004524595.1 Candidatus Thorarchaeota archaeon
CATCTTAATGGTGGAGATCTACTCTTTGAGGGAGCGTCAATTCTAAATACACTGAATGATGCATATGCTGAATATTTTCCGAATTTGTTCCATGTTGAATATGTCGACCATGTGTTAAATGATGGCAGTCTATCACTATCTATGAGTGGGCACCCGATTACTTCTGGACTACCTGCTTCTATTCCACTAGAGGCTGGACTCGGCTCAAGATATGTTGATGTCTTCAATCCGACAAATGGTTCCAGCCAAGCCGCCTCATATAATGGCGTCTATGAAGAAGAATCAGCGATCACTGGTATTACTCCATCTCTATTTTATGGAGGAGTAGTTTTCATAGGATTCTCTATTGATGCAATTTCAAACAAAGTACATAGAAACTTGCTCATCCAGAATTCTATAGCATATCTCCTTCATCCATCACTCATGGTAACACTTTCTGATGATGCAATGAAAACAGGGACCTCTGAAACAATATATTTACAAGTGACAGATTCAGCAACCGGAACACCTATCAGAGATGCAGAAGCCATCTTTGATGGATGTGGAGTATCTGCCACAAATAAGACAGAAGCAGATGGAACCTGCAGTATATTTGTTAATCCCTCAAGTGCTGGACTTATCGAGATCAATGTCACAAAACCAGGTTATCTGAATTATTCAACTAGTATTATTGTCTATGACCAATCTATTGTTCGATTAGTAGCATCGCCAAGCTATCTTGAGAGGTCTGCTGAAACACTTGTCACTATAGCAGCTACAGACTATTATGAAAGCACACCTCTTGAGAATTGCCTTATCAATGTCACAGGTCTTGGCAATGAGTATACTGGATTCACAAATGAATCAGGTTTGATTTCTTTCCTATTATCATCAGACATTCCAGGTATTATTCGGGTTGAAGGGTCTCTCACTGGATACATTAGTTCCTTCTGCAATATTCCTGTTAGACTCCACATCCTTGTTCTACCAGGAGTAGGCACTGTATATTCTGATTATTGCAGCTGGGATGAACTCATGCTTCATTGGAATGAGTATGGTGATTATCCACTCTATATAGATTATACGACTTTTCAGAATGCTTCCAATCAAGTCACTCTAAGCCTTATTGAAGAATTGAACCCAGATGTACTATTCTTGGGATATCCAATCTATGAAATACCCACAGACGCAGTTGATGCCATAAAATCATATGTTTCAGCAGGACATGGTTTTGTCATTGATGGAGGAGTAATGTATTACTATCCTGAGGAATGGGATGAATTCTTTGGTTTAACGAATCTTGCACCTTTTGAAGGATTAAATAGTTATATTGAAATTGACCAGCAATACTCTTCCCATCCAGTTTTTGCAGGGGTTGAGGATCCATATGTTTCTGGATTTCCAATAGCTATATACCCATCATCCGGTGGGTGGGATAGTAGCAAATTATTTGGAGCTACGTATATTGGTCTTGAGGATTCAGTTACACCAAAAGGTGCAATAGTAACCTATCGCGGAATGGTAGCCTTTAGTACACTTCCTGAATACATGAGCAATCATGAAGATTGCCAAATCCTCTATAATTCTCTCATCTGGTCAGAATATGTTATTCCTGAACATGAACTTTCAATATCTCTTGATGTTCCGGACAGAATAGACCCGGGTACAACTACTACTTTAGACATTACAGTATATAATTCGGGATTATCTACTGAGACTGATATCGATGTCATTCTGTACATAGACTCCTCTCAAATAGAGACCTATGAAATACCATCTTTGTCTGCTGGAGTTTCTATGACGATTGAGCATGAATGGACAGTAGTTTATGAAGGTATATACAATATCACCGTCATTGTTGAAGCAGTACCTGGAGAGAGTGATATCTTTAACAACAAAGTCACTAAATTCGTCACAGCAAGACTACTCATGGATTATGTTATGATTGAGAATGAATTCACATGGTTTGATGCAAAAGCAAACGGTGTTAATCTATTGATCTCAGGCGATGATGTATACCACTCAGTTGATCTTCCATTCACATTTCCATATTATGATATGCTATACAGCACTATACACGTTAGCAGTAATGGCTGGTTAAGCTTCTCAAACCCAATACCTTACGACTGGTCCAATGTTGAATTTCCAAGTTCTGACCCGAGATATGCTTATGCAGTTGCTCCAATGTGGGCAGACCTTTATGCAGAAAACAACATCTACTACTGGGCAACCGAAAACTATGCAGTGATTGAATACAATGATTACGACTACCTCTCCGGTTCTCTGGTTGGAACCTTCCAGGTCATGTTCTTTGAAGATGGGCACATTGAATTCAACTATCTGTCAATGGGAAATATTTACAGTGGCACCATCGGTTTGAATTATGGCGATGGTTTACATTATAACTCATTCTCGAGAAGTTCCCTCTCATATGTCACGAATTTTAGTCTTGCATTTTACTATTTCATACCCGACCATGATCTTTCTGCAAGACTAACAATGCCAGACTATGGCGAGAAGGATGAACCTGTATATCTCTTTCCAGCAATACACAATGGTGGGAACTCGACTGAAACCAACGTGGAATTAATCATGTATATTGATGGAGATGAAGTATTACATGTTTCAACTCCTAGTCTCAATCCTGGAGAGGACTTTGAATTTCCATTCGTTTGGACTCCCACCACTACTGGTCTACATCAGATATCTGTGTACATACCTCCTGTCCCTGGTGAATCTATAACTGAAAACAATCTAATTGTAAGATATATCAATATTCTAGAGCCTCGTGATTTCTATATTACCTCACCATTAACTGGGCAAGAGATTGAGGGAGGTCTTGTTATGCTAGAATACGAGTCTGAATCCATGGATGATATCATGTTCATTGAAGTGTATATAAACAATGAATACATTGCCCTTGCATTTGATTATCAATCAGGCAAGATTATGATTCCAGTTTTCAGCAATGGAACAAACACCATCAGATTTGATGTCTACTGGTATGAAGGTAATATAAGCACAAAATCTGTTCAAATTGAATCCTATAATGTCGTTCCACTCTTTCGCCCTCAACCCGGGGACTATTTTGATTGGATAGAGTTATGGGGTTACATGTCTTGCGAGATGAACTATACCTTTGGTGCTATGGTGAATGAGTTCGAAGTTGAAGGCGTGTTTATCCAGAATATACGGGATGAGAATAATAGCACTATTGATATGTATACAACTGATTTTACAGTAAATCTTCTCAATGGGTATATATCTGCTGGAATGGAGGGATTACATCTCTTCTTCGTCAGTGGTCTCCGCGCTCCATCTACAACTGGATCATTTGCTGAAACAGGAGATCCACTTGTACATCATTCATGGGATGATATCACTTATGTGACTAGTCATACGATATGGCAAGGTTATGCAGTGTGGCGATCGTATTCACCATATACTAGTTCCAGATCAAACATTTTCAGAAGTAATGGAATTCTCGGAACGCATGAATACTATGGAGGTGCACAATATGGATGGGTTGTAGATACAAGCTTCTACCCTGCTACTGATTGTAATCCTCCTGAATGGATTATTACTCCAGAAGATATCTATGTAGAATTAGGTACTTCTTTAGACCATCAATTCTACATATTCGACGAAACTGGTCTTAATTCATTCACTGTGAATGACACAGAGAAATTCAGTCTGACACTATCAGGTCATCTTACTAGCAAAGTGCAACTTGGGATTGGCATCTACGGAATTGAAGTTATCGCAACAGACCCATATGGTTATGCAACTTCAACAGAGCTATCAATAATTGTGCAAGATACTACAGCTCCAACTTGGTTGATTTCACAGAGTAGCTATACATTATTCGCAGGTCAAAATCTAGAGATTCTTCTGGACGCTGAAGATTATTCTGGAATTGCTTATTGGACTGTCAACAATACATCTTTTGTAGTAAATGCAACAGGTTGGTTGAAGAATGCTGTGTCATTACCAATTGGAGTCTACATCTTAGAAGTGTCAGTTTTTGATCCATATGACAATGAGAATACAATGACTATCGAGATACATGTCATAGCATCAACTACAACAAATGAAAGTGAGCTTTTCCTCATCTATATGACATTAGTATTCACAAGTATTACAGTTGCTGGCTTTATCGTGATTTTACTCATCCGTAAGAGGATGAGTGCTTCGGCTGGTTAATTGTTAATTTACCGCAGGATTAAATTCATAGAGGAGGAATTTTCTATCTCGAAATTCTTCATCTATAAATCCTAGACTTGATGCCCACTCTGTTCCTCGAGGCCCTAAGAAATAGATTGCACGGTCAGCTTTGAGCCTAGTTGCCTCATCGATAGTTCTCGAGATGATATCAACAAAGATTGACCTGTTCAATGCATAGACAGTATACGCGGCTGTGAGTTCATCTTTTCTCTTTCTAGTAGCCATAAAATAGATTCCTTCTGCACGTCCAACCTCATCTATGACGACCTTAATAATACAATTCTTCGTTATGCGATTAATCCCCTCCAAGCTCTTGAAATCATATTCCCATGCAATTGGGAAAACTGTGCTATCAATTAGATCTGGGTTGGTCACAAGTATCTCATGGAGTCTATTTCCATCGATTTGGAGGGGAACAATACTTGGACTTGGTTTTGCATGATCTGGATAAGGGTTTTGGAGCTTGAAATACCCGTTACTCTCGATTAGTGAGAATCCTGCATTTTCTGCAACATGTTGAGATGCCCCATTCTTAGAACTTGTTGCATACCACAATGTTCGAATTCCTACTTTGCGTGCAATCTCAACGATAGCTTTTGTGAGTCTAGTTCCATATCCTTTATCACGATACCCATCTTTCACTCTAAGTCCTTGTACCCATGCTATGGAAGTATCTTCAACTCGTTCAAGATTAAGCATTGCCACTAATTCATTTCCGTTGAAAATACCAAGTGTTGTTGCATTTGGGTCATTTACCCATTTTGGAAAACTCTCAGGTACGTAATCATTGCCTTCCCAAACAGTCTGAGTTAATGACTTGACCTGTTCAAAATCTTCGATTGAAAGTCTTCTAGGTGTATCAGGCATAACATTTCGGTCTTTTCATTTTACTTAAGAATTGTATGTCATGGATACGAAACACTATCTCATGTAAACTCAATTCAAATCTCTGGTGGAACTAGGTTCTTTTCGAATTTCACATACTTGTCACAATATGGACATTCTAGCATTCCTTTCTTCACATCTTGGTCTTTATTGATTATATAAGCTGCTTGACATTCAGGGCAAACAAAGACCTGAATTGGTGAAGCAAATTCATCTTGGAGAATCGTTTCAATAAATTCGGAAATAAGAACTTCAACCTGCTCATTATCTTTCGGACTAGTCCAGTCAGAAAGAGAAGCTGCTAGAATTTCGAAAGTTACTGTTTTCAAATCAGTAAGATATTCTGAGAGGATAGTGATAATTCCCATCTTTCCACAGACAAAAATGTGTACACCGAATTCTAGATTGTCACGTTTCCCAAATTTTCTAAGAACTGGTACTAGTGATGGTTCATTGAGTGCCTTCCAGCGATGCCAATAGACTGGAATGACATTTAGAATTCTCTTGACCTCATATTCTTCGATATCAAATAATTCGACTGACTCCATCTCCACACACTTCAATAGCTATATTCTCATTGAAAGCATATAATCTGAACTATGATAGCTCTGCATTATATCCGTTCTGAAAGATTAAACAATAATGGTGATGGACGTTGCTTACGTACGTTGTTGGATATCCCCAACAGCCAAGTTTCTTGTTGTCCTGACACCAGATCATCTCTTGTTGGATTCTGTAGTCCAATGACATCCTCTTAGCTAAGTCCCATGCGATTGGTCGCATTTGACCATCCACATCTCTCATATTTTGCACGATAATCGCTAGATACGCATTCGCTCGAATTAATGCTTTTAGGTTTCCGAGAATAGCTGCAACAGCCTCTATATATTCATCATATTCTTCAATATTACCGATATCTTTCTCTGATTCACTATAGAACTGTTTGAGTCCTTTCTTCATGCGCTCTCTATGGAGAGATTCATTTCCTCCTCTTGATTTTCTTAGCATATCCCAATATGGTGGTGAAGTAATCAGAAAATCAAACTTTGGAATATCATTATGAAACTCTTCTTCTAATAACGAAATACTGTCTCTCGCATCGCCTTGTATGAAATGGTGTTCATGTATCTCCGAATGGTCAGAAAGAAAGCTTCGTCCAATACTAACAAATTCTGGATTTAATTCGATTCCCACAGACTTTCTTCCACTATCTCTGCAAGCAATTAGAGTGCTTCCCACACCTGCAAAGGGATCAAATACCCAAGAATCTTTCTTAGTGAAGAATAGAAGAAGATGCTTAACTAATTCCTCTGGGAATTTTGCTGGGTGATTAAGTTGGAGTTCAGATCTGGGTCTTGGGTTTATTACAAACCACGATTTTGTTGCTCTTACCCACTCCTTACTATCAAGATCATTTAGAGTATTTGTTGGCTTTTCACGCATGACTGTACCCACTACAAGTAATGCGGAAATCCGTCATAAGTCTAACTTCTAAAGTCGTGCTTCGATGATTCTGTTTATGCCAATCTCAATAATATCAGCACAGTATGATGCTATTCTCTCTAAGTGAAGAGCGAGGATTATCTCATGAGGTGATTTCTCACTCCGAGAAGATTCGAGGTGGCTTAATGATTCCACAAGACTATTTGCTTCACGAAGAGACTCAAATGCTTCAGATGCTTCATCAGCGAGTTCAATGCTTGATGAACGTCCTCTTTTATCAATACTAAAGAAGATTGATGTAGTACTCTCATAAAGGCTGGAGATTCTGGATGTTAGTTTTGTTAATTTTGTATCTACTTTGGTGATATTGAGAATTTCATTGATAGCTCCACAAATATGGTCAGCTATTCTCTCAACGAATTTAGCTGCCAGACTAAAACTAAGTGCATCAGGAGGAGACAATGCTATTTTGCGAGCGTAGGAAGGGTCTCTAAGAACAAGGTGGCAGAGTCGTTCAACAAGATACCGATTTCGATCCACCTGTTCATCCCGTGAAACAATGTGTGAATAATCTGCGATTTCACCTGCTTCTATGGCCGATATCATTCTTTCAAGCATGTATTTAGCGGTTGCAAATTGGCGTTTGAGCACCTTTCTAATGACCTCTCTATCACTAGTGAGAATATCACTGATGAGCATGCTTTTGCTATGTTCATCAAGAATACCCCATCCCTCAAGCTTGTCCACCCATTTACTAATTTCCTCGCGTGTTGCCATATCAAGAGATTCGCTAAATTTTAACTCCAGTTCTCCGGCCCCAACAATATAGGCTCCAACAAGGAGATTTGATAAATCATCTCTATGCTGTCTATTTATTGCAATTGCGAGTGGTGCTGTTTCTTTCGGTGTGAGTACAGATGGTGTTACATGAAGAGCTCCATCTTGGGTTCTCTCTAAAGACACTTC
>SDOA01000164.1 GCA_004524595.1 Candidatus Thorarchaeota archaeon
CCGCAGGCTTGATCGCATTTTGATCGCTCTAGATTAGATGGCACTAATAATCACTCCGAGTATCTTGATGAATTGATGATACTCTTGAGTACACAGTTGGATGTACCTCTAAAGCCTTCTGGAGAACGATATGGGAGTTCCATAATATGAATAAAGTTATAAGTCAATAAATTAACAATAGTTTACTAATAACAATAGGTGTTGTCCATGACAGAAATTGAACCAGACGAATTATTGGACTGTGTAGGATTGTTTTGTCCTCAACCACTGTTCCAGACTAAACAGGCAATTGAAAGCCTTAAGGGAGGACAGGTACTGGAGATTCTTGCAGATGATCCAGCAGCAGAAGAAGACCTCAAACGATTCTGCCGAAGGACAGGTCATGAATTGATCAGCGTAAAGAAACTTTCTGATGGAGTCCAAAGAATCTTAATTCGTCGTAAAGCAGATTAATGATGGCATGAGTTGGGGCAAATGAAACAGGTATACCTTGATTATCAGAGTGCGAAACCAGTGGACCCACGAGTTATAGAGGCTATGATGCCATATTTTTCTGAAAAGTATGGTAATCCATCAGCACTTCATCATGTTGGTGATGTTGCGACAGAAGCCCTAGACGAGAGCAGAAAATCTATAGCTCGATTTATCAAAGCTGAAGAAGATGAGATTATTTTTACTTCCAGTGCAACAGAAGCAATAAACACAGCCTTGATTGGTTATGCTCTTAGAAACAGGAACAAGGGAAATCACATCATTATTTCAGAGGTTGAACACATCTCGATTCATAATATTGCTAAACATCTAGAGCGATTAGATTTTGAGATTTCAAAAGTACCTGTCGATCAGTATGGTCGTGTCAGTATAAGTAAGCTCGAGAGAAGGATTACAGAAAAGACTATTCTCATCTCTATTGGATATGCAAACAATGAGATTGGTACAATTCAACCAATAAGAGAGATTGGAAAACTCGCAGAAGAGAGAGGAATTGCGTTCCATAGTGATGCAGTTGCGGCTGAAGGGCTGCTTTCAATTGATGTCGAAAGAGATGGTGTTCATCTTATGGCACTCTCTTCAAATGACATCTATGGTCCTAAGGGCGTTGGTGTTCTCTATATGAAGAAAAAATACCGTGTCAATCCGCTCATAATAGGCGGCGGTCAGGAAAGAGGACTCAGGTCAGGCAGTGAAGATGTTGCAGGTATCGTAGGTATGAAGACCGCTGCGGAAATTATGCAGAAAGAAATGCCAGCTGAGGTCAAACGATTCACTGAGTACAGGGATAGAATGATAAAACAGATCCTTGAGGAAATACCTGATAGTTACCTCAATGGACACCCAACTGAACGCCTCGCAAGCAATACTCATGTTAGATTCGATGGTATTGAAGGAGAATCAATATTATTATCTTTCAAAGACAAAGGTATTGCGATTTCTACAGGTTCTGCATGTACTTCAAAGACCTTGGAGCCCTCTCATACATTGATAGCAACAGGTTTGCTCCATGAAGAGGCTCACGGTTCTTTACAAATAACAACTGGAAGGTTCAATACAAAAGATGATATTGACAGAGTCCTAGAAGCCATACCTGAAGTGGTATCACGGCTAAGAGACCTGTCCCCAATCTACAAACCAAAGATGGTGTAATAAAAGATGAAGTCAACAAAATACAGTGAGAAAGTTCTTGACCACTTTCGGAATCCACGGAATGTAGGAACCCTAGAAGGGGATGATGTTGCAGTTGGAAAAGTCGGAAATCCTACATGTGGAGATATCATGGAGGTATTCATCAGAATTGAAGGTGACAGAATTACTGATGCGAAATTTAGAACATTCGGTTGCGGATCAGCTATTGCAACTACAAGCATGACCACTGAGATGGTTAAAGGAATGACCCTTGATGAGGCATTGACAGTGACCAGGCAGGATGTAGCAGACGAACTCGATGGACTACCCCCGATTAAGATGCATTGCTCCAATCTCGCAGCTGATGCATTACATGAGGCTATCAAGAACTATCGCCGAGGAAAAGGTGAAGAGATACCTGAAGAGAAGAGAGATGACGAAGATCAAAGCTGTGTTATCGGACAGGACGAATTTCTAAACAAAGGAGTATGGTATACTGTTGATGATCAAAATGAGTTAAGAAACCAGCGAATACTTGTTCTTCATTCTGGTGATGAATCAGTAGAACAAGCACTCGACTTAACTGAGGTGAGCGAACGAGTTATTCTCCTAACCCCAGAGAAGGAAATAATAACAACTCCAGAACTTGAGAATAGACTAGAAGAATCAAGTGTGAAAGTTCTCTATGAGTCGCGACTGCTCGAGATACGAGGCGAATATGAAGTAGAGAAGGTCTTGATCAAGAACCTTGATGAGGATGAGGACTATGAACTCTTCGTTGATGCGGTCATCATCATAGAGTAGGTCAATGCGTCAAATACAAATCGGAGTAGGTCTGTAGCAAGAACTGTCATGTTAGAGATAAGGGCAGCAGTAGATACAGACTTCAATCTACTAAGAAACATGTACCTCGAAGAAGTTGAAAATCACGTCGAACGGGCAATAAAGTTCGCAGAAGACTTGATACACCGCTTCAAAACAATACTAGCTCTGCAAGATAACAAACTCGTAGGATCTCTTTGTTGGGACACTCGAGGAGGTTATGATGATGGAGTCATTGAACTTGTAACCATAGGCGTCAATAATGCATACAAGAAACAAGGTATTGCAACAAAAATGGTCAAGTCACTAATTGATGAGGCATCAGAATATTACGCAAGTAGAGGATACAATCTTCGGGTGATTATCTTGTTTATGGAGAAACAGAATGATGTGGCAGGAAAGTTCTACACTAATCTTGGATTCTCTGAAGAGGCCATTATTAAAAAGCTCTACCCTCATGATGATGGTGTAATATGGACACGACATCTATAATCAATCAAGATAATTCACTAGTAATAGAATATTCAATATACAATCGCCGGATTTGGTGGAATTATGGAAAATAATGGAGGTATTGGTACACTTCAGGAAAGGTCGCTTCATGCATCTATTAAGAAACTGTACGAAACGCCAGACTCTCAAACAGAAGTGAATATAGATGGTTACATTGTTGATGTTGTAATAGATGACCTCCTTATTGAAATTCAGACACGTAATTTCTCTGCGATAAAAGACAAGTTGTTCAGACTCATGAAAGACCATCCAATCCGATTGGTCTATCCCATTCCTAACGAGAAATGGCTTATTCGCCAATCTTTAGATGGTCTAACAGAAATAAGTAGAAGACGGTCACCAAAACAAATGAGGTTTGAGCACTTATTCGAGGAATTGGTCAGTATTCCAACGTACATTCTTCATCATAATTTCTCACTTGAAGTCCTATTAACTAAAGAGGAAGAGATACGAGTGAATGATGGTAAGGGTAGCTGGAGGAGAAGAGGTTGGAGTAATATCGATAGGAAACTTATCGAGGTGGTAGGACAACGACTGTACTCAGAACCTCAGGATTTTCTCCACTTGATCCCTGAAACACTTGTGCAGCCATTTACAACAAATTCCTTAGCTGAAACAATTGGAATCTCAAAACGCTTAGCACAAAAAATGGCATATTGCATGCGAAAGATGAATGCACTGAAACTCATAGGAAAAGAAGGTAATTCCTATCTCTATTCCAGCCACGAAATATAACTAAGTTTGACTTTGTTTCTTCTCCATCACTTCAGAAATAGTCTGAAGGTATTTTGAAACTGGAGTTTCCCATGTATGAGTATCTCTATTATAGAGATCAAAAGGATGAAGGTCTCTGTCACTATACCAAGTGTGAATGACTTGGAAGGCACTAGACTTGAAATAAGGTCTCATGATATCAAGACCTCTTAAGAAACCATAGAGATCCTTTGACGGAAGGTCCATTCTAACGCACCACCGGGTTTTTGATTCCATCATAATAGTTCCTGGAAAGGGATGCGCGTAGAAACTAGAAACAATATTTACTGCTGATTCTTCTACTTCAAAGAAAAATGCAAAGTATATCATCTTCTCCCAGTCGCGAAGGACAGAAAGATATCCCTTGATTATCCGTTCTCGTTCAAGACGACGGATTTTCTTTGCTACAATAGCTTCTGAGAGAGCTAATTGCTTTGCAACCTCTTTTTGTGTAAGATCGCCATTGTCAAAGAATGCCCTAATTATATCAAAATCAGTGTTATCAAAGTCTACCAAGGGGGGAGTCTCTTCACAGGTAGTCGGAATTTTCTTCTTCCTCGAACGAAGGTTCTTCTCAATAATACTATGCCAAGAAGTCCAATCGTATGTCCACCCTTCGACTGGCTTCAAGTAGGAAAAATCTCCAAGCTTATGCTCCCAATCAGTAATGTCAAAAATAAAGAAATCAGAAACAAGTCCCTTTTCTTGAAAGACTTCTGCAATGCGTCTAGTAACATGAGGCGTGGTCACTGAATATAACGAATTAACAACATAACCAGTATAGGTTCCATATGTTGAACTCCAAAAGTACATCGGATCAAGTTTCTTGATGAGATTCTCGATTTGCTGATCGCTACCAGGTGTGACTCGAAGCAAAAGCAAGTTCTCCCCAAGACCTAATTTTCGTTCATGGGTCAATGCTCTCGTTGGCCAGAAGGCATTATTATCTCGCATCTTTTGTAAACGGTATCGGACTGTTCTAGCAGGATATCCCGTTTTCTGACTTAACTCCTCAGTAGATATCTTGGCACCTAGCTCCTCAAGGGCACTAACTATCTTGATGTCCTTCTCGTCAAGGTGCCAAGTACGCGTCAGCCAATCACCTTCTGGTATAAAAAAAGTGCCAAAATAGCACAATTAAGGTTGATGTTGGAGCAATGTGTACTTACGTGGTTAACAATGCTTATATTAAACATACTCAAGAGGAGCGATTGCTCTTATCAAGTAATATTTTGGCGATTGTGGCTCATTCGTATGAGTTCAGGTAGCCGCAGGTGAGGAGGATTAGCTTGTCGATTAATCTCACGAAAAGTACACTCATAGTATTGGATAAATTAAGAACTGATGGGCCTATGTGTCCAGCAGAACTTGCTAAGAAGAGTGGATTAGCAATGAGAACAGTCACTCTAGCTCTCAAAACATTGCAGTCCAGTAATCTTTGTAGAAAAGTACCAAATCTGGTGGATATGCGGAAACCACTCTATCATGCAGACAATGAAAAAGTGAGAGAACTCCAAAGAAATATTGAGATCTGGAAAAGCATGGCGAATATTCATGTACCAAGATAAAATCACTTGGGGTTAAGTCAAAGGTAATATTATGAACGATGGACTAGTTTTCTTCTTCTTTGTTTCCTAGAAAACAACCATTTAGTACTGCATGCATTACAGCAGCTCTAGCCACATCAATATCGGGTAGGCCGGTTAAAACCTCCTGACATATCCTCATTGCTGGAAGTCCGACAGGAGGGGGAAGCTTACAGCCATCATCTTGTTGAAGAACATCTACTATTTGTATCACATCAGGAGATAGTCCAAAATCAGAGAGGACACTATATAATAACTCTAAAGCGGCATCACACAATATGCAGTGCTCACTACTATAGAGAATGATACAGCTACATCTGCCACAATCAGTCTTTCCTGTCTCGAGGGGTAGAAGTGCTAGTTCTGTTCTTACTGTCATTTCTTATCAGTGAAAATATAACAAATAATGAATATAACCTGTATCAGGAAGTCTTCCATTAATAGAATGGCTTCTAACAGTCTAAGGAACCATTTTATGAAGAGGGGTTTCTGATGATTAATGACTTTTACAATTGTGCTGTGAGTCCTATATGAGATACCACAATCATATCCAATATCAACTTAACAAATGGACATAGCTATTGGGATATTACATAGCTTCTGGATTATAATCAGATGCCTGGTTGTCGATTTTTCTTTTCAGTACAGTACGAAGTAATTTGCCAATTATACTTCCACTATTTGGCAATTGTTCGTAATCATACCTACGCAATTTCTTCCAATCAAGTGCTTCTTCGATTATGGTTTGATACCAATAACAATATACTCAGTAGGATAAGCTTCTGAAGTGGCATCTCTGCTTGAAGAGAATCTACCTGTCCCCTTGTCTCTTGTCTGAGGCAGTATCTTTGAGGGTATCTCTCTCTTCACAATTTTTTCTATCTGAAATCCACAATGTACCAAGCTCTCAGCAAATACCTGTGCATTCAGAATATCAACGCCCTTCAAAGCTGTATTCCCAATTACATAACAGCAACGCCCACCGTCTTTAAGAATTCTATAACTTTCACGAAATACTTCTTCCATATCGCAAAAGTACTCTCTAATCTCTTGTGCAGTCTTCTTATGCGGATTAATTTGAGTGATGATCTCCTGAGCGATCTCACTTCTCGGATTTCTTTTTGAAGCAGAGCAAAAACCCGTTCCAATGAACTCCTTTCGATGGGTATTGTAGTCATCTGCAAGTTCAAGCCATAACGTCGAGAGCTGATGGAGGTCTGCATATTCATAACTTGTGACATAAGGACTAGAGGACACAATGAGATCAACACAAGAATCAACAAGAGGTTGACTTCGAGCATCGTTCTGAGAGATTTTTAGATAGTCATGAATATTGCTTCGAACATGTTCAGGAACTTTCTCATAGAATGCTCTGTTGCCATGGACCATCTTCTTGAGATGACTTCTAATAGACAAGTAAGGATCCTTTGGGCTCTTAGTATGGTCTCTTGTTGGTTTGGTACTTCTTTGAAGCCAGATTGAACAATTCTTCAAAATGTGACTAAATGCTACTAGAAGGAATCTTCTTACAAGCAGGTCTGACTCGTTTAGAATGATCTTCAGAATTCTCCCAATTTCCATTTTATTCTTCTCGGGAAACCAATATTCTATCCTCTCAATATTCTTCTCTGGCAATTTGATAAGACTACTATCACCACCTAGACTATGATTCGTGGAGGTGGGTCTTATTCCTGCTAAGAATCGTTTGATTTTCAAATCAAGATAAGAAGGATCGATGGGAACTGATTTTGCCTGGGTCATCAGAAGAGCAATTCCATTGATATCAGTACCGCTCGCAATGTACCCTCGTGATATTGCAGTAACAATTGTAGTTCCACTTCCGAAAAATGGGTCATTGACATGTGCATGACTCGAAGTCACGTATTCATCAAAGAGTCTTTCGACAAGTTGAGGGATGAATTTAGCAGGATACCGATGATAACCATGAGTCCATTTGGCAGTCTCAGTTCTAGAGATATCAGCAAAAGACCAAGATGGGTCAACCTCTACCTCTCCGAACATCTGAAGTACTTTTGCCTTTATAGACTCCATCTCA
>SDOA01000165.1 GCA_004524595.1 Candidatus Thorarchaeota archaeon
CATCAAAGCAAGATTTTCAGATGCAAATAATCTTCTGGGTATTATTGTGCTTCATAAACTAAGTGGTATCCCAATATATTCAAAGATACTGAAGGGTGGATTTGAAGAAGGAATGTTATCTGCCTTTATTACAGCAATCATGCACTTCAGATCAGAGTTTAGCGCTGTTGGTTCTACTGGTGAATACAAGATTCTTCCAATATCAGACATTGTCCGAGCTATACCAACAGAGAATCTTATTTGTGCATTCATTACCATTACTTCAGCTTCCTCAGATCAAGAACTTCGCATGGTAAGTTTTGCACGTGCAATTGGCATGATGCTTGATGATTTCTTAGCACAAAGACCCAGTAAAGTAGCTGATGCCAAAACTGTAAAGACCTTGGAATGGCTCTTTGATGATATTGTTGATGGTGGTTTACTCAGAGATTATCAAATTGGTGAGAAGTCATTACCTAAGAGTCTAAAGTGTATTGAAGAGGTTTTATTAAAACAGGGCGATGTTCATACCTTCAAACTTGTCAATCTTATTCGGTTACTGGAGAGTTGCGGCATTGATGAAGATGATGCTTATATCATAATCATGGATGCCATTGAGAATGAATACATACTACCAATATATCACTATAATAATTCTGAAATGGCCGAGTCAGAAACAACCTGAAATTCCATACTATATAACACAAATCTAATTAGAAACATTCTCATTATTTAGAAATGCTATATGTACGCCAAAATATAATTTGCAAATTTACAGTTATGGACCTTAGAGGTGTGAATGTGTGATGAGGGTACCAGACAGAAAATATCTATCAACTATGCTCGTTCTCTCCATGTTTCTAGTTACTATGAGTTTTGTTCCTGATGTGATTAATCTACGACCTCGCAATGCAGTGGAAAATGGAATGCCGCACGGGAATGATCAATCCCCTCAAATCGATACAAATACGAACACTCCAATCAATAATCAAATCCACAATACTATCAGAAATTCTATAGTGTCTGAAAGTTCATCCTCTAGTGGTATTCTGGATCCTGTGAGTGTTGAGCAATCTGGTTATTCTGCTTCTGACAATATCTCTGCTCGAACAGATAGCTACGAAAATCTTGACTATGCACTTCCTCTTGATACCGATCATGGCTGGGTGGCTGATGAAGCTGAAGTAACTGTCTGGAATCTTGAAAGGCAGTATGCTGTAAATGGAAGTTTTAGCACAGGTATTGCGGGAGTTAACCAAAAACCTAATGGTACAGTAGATGCTTATCCCTTGGGTTGGTCTGCAAATAGTACTGATGGAGGTGGATATTCCGATGACAATCAGATAGCGTCCTATGATGCTTCTGGTAAGTTTGTTACTGTTGAGAGCATAGGAGGAAAAACTGGTCAACAGGGATTCACTCATGATGGGGGAACGCGAATCATTTGGATTCAGACTATCGAGAATGTTCCATATTCTGAGAATTTCCTTTTGAGTTTTGATTACTTCTATGCAAGAGGCCCTCTAGATCACAATATAGCATATCCAATTACGAATGATTTCAACATCACAGTTTTCGCAGACGATTTACCTATTTGGACTATGAGTCTTAAAGATCTTTCAGAGCGAGGTGTTTGGACAAGTACCGGAGTCATTCACATTCCAATTCCCAGTGCCCCAAGCTCATTTCAATTTCAAATAGGTCTGGATATTCCTGTTGATCAATATCTTGACATCAGATATGATTATGACAGTGATGGAATTGAAGATGGGCTTCTTAATGCAGCCTATGTTGCCGCGTATCTTGATGATGTTTCGTTTATTCGAGAAACACCTCCTACTGCAGAACAGGTTGGTCTTGAATTCACGGTAGGCGAGGTTTCTTCAGCACTCTCTGGTTCTCTCGGAACTTATACAACTTCGATAACAAATTCATCATATTGGACTGCCGAACCTATTACTGTTAGTTTAACTGCTAATACCAGTATATCATTCGATTACAAGACTCGCCTGTTCAGTCATAGGTTCATTGATTCGAATTGGAGGACTGACATTACCAGTCTTGGGGTTTCCTATAAGATTGAACCGGGACTTAGCCCAGAGCTTGCATTCTATGCCTATGTGGGATATCTTGGCAACTATGAAGAACCTCAAATGACGATTGTCTTTCCTAAAGATTGGGAAAATGCCACTGTATCTGATCCATTTCTTACTCCTCGCACAGCAAGCTGTGATATAGGTGTAGGATACATCACAGTGCCTACATCTCTCATCGATTCTCTTGGCTGGTGGGAATTTCGCCTTGACTCACCAAATTATGCAAAATCCCTTGTGACTCAGAAGTATGACCCTGATACGACTGATTGGTCTGACGAAACCATATTCAGAATTGGAAACTCAACTCGAACCCAAGTGGCCATCGGTACATCAACTCAGACTCCAACTACTATTGAAAATGTCAATATCACCTGGTCTTATCCCTCTGGTGATCAATGGACAAATGAATCGCTCAGTGGCGGAGTTGCAGGTCTTCTCAACGGCTCATCTCATGAATTCCTCTCTGGAGCCTCACCAGCAGGTGTCTGGACTGTTGCTGTTGAATGGATAAATGGAACTGAAGTGGCGTATGCTATCACATCTTTCGAAGTGCACCATGTTGCATTATTAGTAGCAGACCCTCCACTGATTGAGACCAATGCTGGCGAGACAATAACAGGTATTGTCAGATATGCTGACGAAGACACTGGAGCTTATCTTATGGATAGTACTGCTACATTGTCTGCGAATTGGTCTATGAGTACTCTCTATCTTGTTCCAAACCCAGTGAATAATTGGTGGCAGGTGCAGTTAGATACATCAACCATAGGAGCTGGATCCTTTAAGGTTCAAGTGAACGCAGTCCGCCCATACTATGATGCAGTATCTTGCTACATTCTCATAGAATCTGTCAACGTGACACGTTTGAATTCTCCAAATGCTCCTTGGTCATCAGCCAAATGGGGGTCCATTATCCCACTGACATTAAATTACGAGAGTTACTTTTATCCAACAAGTACATGGAGCCCTGTGACAAATAATTCAGATGTTGAGGTCGCTGTAGATTGGCCTGAAGGATTCTGGAATGTCAATGAAGACATAATACCTGGCATCTATCTTATCGATTTAGATACGACCGGAAACCCCTCTGGAACCTATCTTCTGAATGTCACATTCTCCAAACCATATCACGAGTCTAAACAAATTGTCCTGACTCTGATCATTTCACCAATGGCAAGTTATCTTCATGTGCAAGGCGAACAATCTGCGAGGGTTGATATTGGTGACGCATATGATGTCAAATTATACTATAGTGATTACTTAGATAATCCAATCACAGGAGCCAGCATCATTATTGATAGCATTAATCCTCCCGTTGGACTTGAGGCTACACCTATTGAAGAAGTGAGCGGCGAACCTGGCAATTACTCTCTCTCTCTCACACCGAATGGTCCGGGTGTGTTCACTATTCGATTTGTAGCAACTGAATTAAACGCTGAGCCTGCGATTACAGTCTTTGTACTCGTTGTAAATGATGTGAAAACATCATTACAGTTCTATCATGAAAGTAGTGTTGAGATTGGTCTTACAGATGGTTTCAACACAACCTTCAGGTATGAATCTAATAATGGAACTGGAATTGAAGCTGCTGCTATTGAGATAATCTATACTGGAAATCCTGGAATGCTAAGCTGGGTTCTTGAAGAAGGGAGTCTGGGCAACTACAGTATCGAGTTCAGTGCTACAATGTCAGGAACTTATCTCATCACTATTGCTGCATTCAAACAATACTATCAGAGTGCATCTAACTCCTTTTTCTTAATAGTGCGCGAGATAACAGCTAATTTCACTATTCTTAATGGTACAGCAGATGTTACTAGTTTTGGCAATGATTATCGTCTTGTTGTTAGTTACGCAAATGGAAGTGGTTATGGTCTCTCTGGTGCAGATATCATCATTGATAGTGTAGTACCATCATCAGGTCTAACTTGGGATGCACCAGTGAGTGATGGACCTGGACTTTATTCGATATTATTACATCCCAGTACAGCTGACACCTTCACGATTCTTCTTAGAGCCTCTCTAATCAATCATCAAACCCTCTTTGCACGATTCACTATCACAGCAACTGCTATCTCTACAAATCTAGTATTACTCAATGCAAGCACAAGTATTTCTTTGGATCAAAGTTATACAGTGTATCTATTATACCAAAGTGAAACTTCCCAAGGTCTGGCAGGAGCACAATTAGCCTTTCAAAATCCTCCAGCTGGATTATCATATTCTGAATTTGAAGACCTTACCAGTGGATTGTATCGAATTACTCTCACGCCGCTTGAGGTTGGAACTTTTGATTGCATATTCAGGGCCAGTTTGGATGGATATCAGAGTGATACCACTAGCTTCACACTTGGTGCTACACGAATACCTACAGCACTCAAAATTGCCAATGGGCTCTCTTCTGACTCGATAATGTTCTCAAATCAATATGAACTACTGGTATTTTATGAGCGGACTGATTCCCCTCAAAATATTTCGTTAGCTACTATCGATCTTCAGACATCTAGTACTATAGGGTTCTCGTGGTCTGTGGAGGAAGTCGAAAATGCGTATCGTATTCTGATTGAGACAACCCGAATTGGACGTTGGACACTTACGATTACCGCTCAGAAGATGAACTATGCCATAAGTTCTGTTCAGTTCATCCTTGATGTCAATCCGACCCCTATTAATGTTGAATTCTTATCAAGCTTATCTGTGATTGAAGGAGCAGTTTTTGATATTACTGTTAGATTAACGATTCAAGGAACTACAATACCAATCACTGGTGCTGACGTATACTTTAGAATTACAACCACTGGGGCTGGAGAATTTCAATCCATGTACGAAACAGATACTGATGGTGTCTATTCTGCTACATATCAAATTCCACTCTATCTAAGTACAAGCGAATATCTAATTGAAATACGTGTAGAAAAAGACAACTATGAACTTACTGAAGGTTCTTTTTCACGGCCTTTCTACAAGAATGATAATCTAGCAGTACGAATGACTCCGATACTAACTATATCTGGTTTCTCCCTTGTTTTGATATTTGGTCTTGTCATTGGAATGCGTACTTATGACACTCGTAAGAAAAGAAGAAACTTAGCCGCTTTGCAAGTCAAGAAGCGCTTTGACGATGTTTCAAATATTCTTGGCATTCTTGTCCTCCACAAGAAGAGTGGGCTTCCAATTTATTCAAAGATCCTTCGAGGTGGTTTTGAAGAGGCAATGGTCTCTGCCTTTATAACAGCTATTACCAATTTCAGATCTGAATTTGAAATGGATCAAAAGCATTGGGATTTCAATGTCATTCCTATCTCTGATATCATCAGTACTGTTCCAACACGAAGCCTTATTGTGTCATTCATTACTGTGAGACCTCCATCAAAATATCAAGAGACAGGTATGGAAGCATTTGGTCGTGCCGTAGGTGCGATGTTTGATGAGCAATATGCTCAAGTGCAATCTGTGATGATGGCTGATGAACACAGTCATATTCTTGAAAACCTCTTCTACGACCTGCTGGATGGTTTCCTCACGGAAAGATATCGAACCAGCAAGGATGTATCCTTCTCCAAGGAAATGAAATGTCTTGAGTCTACAGCACATCAGCTTGAAGGCACCGAAGGATTTCGTCTGGACGATCTTGCCAAAGGAATGGCCACCTGTGGGATTGAGGAGTCCTATGCGTACAAGATGGTGATGGATGCAATTGAAGACAGTAAACTTGAGGTAGTAAATGGTAACATCCCTGATGGGCGAATTTCGGGACCCTTCATGGAACGAAGGGTCATTGAAGATGATGAAGAAGAGGAGTATTAATTGATATAAATCACAAACGCATCATCATCTTATAATAGGTGTATTCATAACACAGTACTTGTTCTGTGTGTATAGGAGAATTACGTTATGAGTCCAGGATTATTGAGCGATAGACGCGCAGTAGTAGCCCTCATTGTCGGGATTCCTCTAGCCATTATTGCTTTGGTCTTTGTGAAACCGTATGATTACAATATCTCACTGGTTGTCTTTGGTATTTCACTGGCACTGATCGTCTTTGCATGTATATTAGACACTGCTGATGAATTTGAATCTGTGTCAAAGGTAAGACCAAAGCCTGAAGTGAAGCCTATTCCAAAAGCTAGTGAACTCCATGCAGAGGAATACACACCTGCTGTTGTCAAACCTGCTGCTCCTCCAAGCGAGCTTCCAGTAGAAACAATAGAAGGAATTGGAACTGTCTACGGAAAGCTCCTTCGGAATGCTGGCATTCCTACCGTTGCAGACATGTTAGGAGTAAGTCCTGAGCGGATTGCTGAGATCTGCAACGTGAATTTAGAACAGGCCGAACGATGGGTCGCTATGAGTAGGTTTGCATGGCTTGACGAGGTCTCTGAGGAGGATGCTGAAGCAATCGTCTTTGCAACTGGGATTACCGACCTGCAGGGACTCGCTGAAGCCGATCCTGAGGTCGTGTTTAAGAAGGTTAAGGATGCGGTTGCTAGTGGTGATGTCAGAGTTCCTGCAGGATATGAATTCACTCTTGACAAGGTCAGGAGCTGGATTGATGCAGCAAAGAATATGGCGTGATTTCATCTATGCTGGTGGTTGGTCTTGCTAACCACCATCTCACTTCTTTGCCATGATGACCTCTACCTCGATTGAGAGAGTCAATCATACTCTCAAATATGCTGATTAGAATATTGTATGTTTTTTACATGTCAAGTCCTTCGGGATCTTTCCATGCATCCTTGTTAAGAAAGGCAACGAAAAGCGGCTTAGAGAGCCCTGGCCTTGTGATCCACATGAGAAAGGGACGATTGATCACATATGGTTCTCCTCTCCGTGGTGGTGCCTTTAGGATTCCTATTGCTACAGCGCTCTTCACTCTGAATCCCTCATGATTCATTTTGAGTTTTGTCTGTTGAAGCGCTTCTGCTACGACCATACCTCCCACAGTGAGACCAATGAGCCATTCTAGTTTTCCCTCTTCATTGAGGTCGATCATCGGAAAGACAACGCCCTCGTACTCCGGTTCGATCTTCTTCATGTGTCGTGAAATGTTTTCCATATGACTGATAAGTGAGAAACCAACAGGGGCATCATCAGCCATCATAAGATACACTCTATCACTAGCCCTTGTCTCAATCTCTATGATGATATTCGGATTGCCCTCCAATCGGTAAAAACCAAGGCCATA
>SDOA01000166.1 GCA_004524595.1 Candidatus Thorarchaeota archaeon
CTACAGCTTATGCTAGCATTGTCAATCATATCATTATTCCTTATATCGCCAGTAGCAGCAGCAACCTCTCAGGGTCTTGAATGGGGTATTGAATCGGGTGATCAATGGAATTTTGATTTTATTTCTAAAACTGTTGGGGAAGACGATTTTGTTGAAGTCATGTACTTTGAATCAACAGGTGGTCTTACAACTATTCCGAATATATTGACCGATTGGGTAAGTATTCCAAATCCAACTTTTGATATTACATGGGAAAATGGGTCATCTATCGGATTTTATGGTCTGATATTCATTTTTTACTTCATAGTGACTGATACCTTTGTTGTGCCCATAGGTAACTATACTCTCTTGGGAGAGTTATATGATGACTCTGTTTATAATGGGACTGTCTTTAATTCTGCAAGTTATTGGGGCATGGAACTAAATGATTTTGATCTCTTCGGAGATCCTGCGGATATCCATGTTGACTATCTCAAAGCAGATGGTATGCTTGCGCACTGGAGAGTCACTACTGAAAATACTACAATAACTTTGACACGACAAGGATTGCCCAGTTTTGATATTGTTGGTTTTATTCAGGATAACTTGTTGCTTGTTGCAGCCGGAGGAGTTATTCTGATTCTTCTAATAATCGTCTGTGCAAGAAGAAAATAGCTCAAACATAAATTGGGGCTTTGGCCCCTCTTTATCTATTTATCAAGTTTTGACCAAAGCTGCATCGCAGAATTCCTAGAAATTTCTGTTACATCTTCTTCTGGTATAAGAACCAATTTTTTATTTCTTACACAATGTATTCCATTGACAAAGACATCTCTTACATCCTTTCCACTGAATGTATTGAGAAGATGTCCAATTACTGATTTCTTGTTCAATGGTGTTGGAACTGCTGAACCTTCAAGGATGGTAATATCTGCAAATTTGTCCTTCTCGAGACTTCCTAACTGTTTTTCTAACCCGTAGCATCGAGCGCCATCTAATGTAGCCATTTTGAATATTTGCTCAGGACCGATTACACTTGGATTTCCACTTGCTAATCTATGTACAGTCAAAGCACATCTCATATTCTCAAAGGGATCATAAATCCAACCGTCATTGCCGAGACCGACTGTAATCCCTCTTTCAAGCATAGCCGGTATAGGAGCGACTCCAACTGCATTTAGCATATTACTCATTGGATTATGTGCTACTGAAGATTTGCTCTCTGCAATTAAATCCATTTCATGATTGTTGACATGAACACAATGAGCTAAGACCGTCTTAGGTCCAAGAACTCCAAGTCTATCCAATCTCTCGACTGTCCTCTCGCCTGAAGCTTCTAGATTATGATAAAGGTCCACAAGACCTTCAGAGGTATGAACAGTTATTGGAATATCAAGCTTCTTTGCCTCTTCTACAGCTTTTCTTACGATTTCATCTCCTACTGTGAATGATGCATGAATACTCATCATCCCAGAAACTAGGTCATCATTTATGACCGAATTTACAAAATCAATGCCTTCTTTGATACCTCTCTCCGCCTCCTGAGGATTATTACGTTCTGTTATCTCAAATGCAATGATTCCACGGATACCAACTTCCCTTGTTCCTTTTGCTATTGCTTCAAGACTTCCCTCTATTGAGTTGGGTCCAGAAAATGTGTCAGCAAAAAGAGTTGACCCATTTCTAAGCATATCTGCTGAAGCTGATAATGCGCTTGCGTAGGCATCTTCTACTGTAAGTGCTTCATCTACTGGCCACCATACTCTCTGGAGTACCTGTGCAAAATCCGTTGGTGGTTCAATGCTCAGAGTTGCTCCACGAAGAAGAATGCCATAAAGATGAGTATGTGCTGTTATTAGACCTGGAATTACAACGCATCCACTTGCATCGATAATAACATCTGAAGAAACCTGTGGCTTACCTGATCCAATATCCTCTATTTTCCCATCACGGATTTTTATAAATCCATCTTCGTAAATCCTCCCTTTTTCATCACCAGTTACTACAAGCCCGTTGTGGATCAGAATTTCATGGCTCATTTATTTATCTCCAGTAGGTAAATGTCGTGGATATCTTACACATTAGTGTTGCGAGAAGTGCATTTCATAATTCAATATCTACGTAGCTAACAGTCCCCTTACTTGAACGATAGATTATTCCCTGCTCCTCTAGTTCAGAAAGTGCATTGAAGAATTCCTCATCTGTCAATCCAGCTGCAATCCCTTTCGCTTGAAGAAGTTCTAATGGCACATCCTTTCCAATCTCTTCAGATGTGCTCTGTAATATCAGGATAAATCTACTAGATGCAGGTATTGTTGGATCTAATTCAATTTGTGATATATTCTCGATTGTTGGTGTCGATTCTTCTTTTATTGACGATTCCTTTGCTCCCAGCAGGGCAGATAAAAGGGATGATTTATCCTCCTCGGATATACTCTCAACTTCACCTTTCGATTTTTGTTTCTCATCCTTGACAAAGTCCGAGAGACTGACGCCCTCAGGATCATCAGAAGTGTCAATCTCTTGGTTCTCAATAGATTCCTCTGTTGTGATACGTTTGAGGATATCCATCATTGGATCAGATTGCTCTCTCTCAATTCCCAACCAACTTGCATCAACATCTTTGTTAGCTTGAGCGGCTTTCAGTAGCTGAGTACGGAACTTCTTCTCTAGTCTTGTTTGTTGCTCCTCAAGAGTAGAGTCCATACAGGTTTCAGTTCCTAGAATGAGTAATGTTCTTTCAGCTTGAGCTCTGACTCTAGCATGACTTTCTCCTACAAGATGACTGAGGATTATCAATAGAACTGAGATCTTGGATTTCTTTATGTTAAGATTCTCGAGAAGAGCTTGTTTTACCTGCCAATTAGTATCTGCAACTAGTTCCATGACAAGTCCTGAAGATGATCTTATCCCGGAACTTGATACTGCTCCAGCAATCTCGACTCGTTCTTGCCATTCACTCTTCCTCATAAAGGCTGCAAGATATTTGTAGGTACTACCATCTACGACTCCACATATGTACGGAAGGAGGTCCCTGCGTTGCTTTGATGCACCATCACACAGGATATTGATAAGTTGTTTCCGTTCCCTAGATGGAAACATACTGATTTTTGGTACAGCACCAAGTGTAATGTTCTTGATATTTTCACGAATCTGTTTCCTTACCCAACTTTTTCCAGGCTTTCCCAAACCTATCATAAGCCCAAATACTACAGGTTGATGTTCTCTGCCCAAAGTTTCAAGGTTTTTAATCCAATTCTTTTGTTCAATTATCGAAATAGGTCCACCAGTGTTTGTGAACATCTCCTCAATTCCTTGGAGTATTTGTTCACGTTCAACAGGATTCATCTCTTTCAATTCGAGAAAGAACTCATTTACATAATCTCCATGGATGTTCTTACCTGCTACCGTGTATGCTGCCTGTTTTACATTACGGTCTTTGGATGACAAAAGGTCCATTGCTTTTGGTAACAAAAGACGACTTGTATCAAGCGAAGCGAGTCTACCGATGGCATCATACATCGTTCCTAAGTTTGGAGAATCGATATCCCATGCAATTTTCCTGAGAACCTTCAATCTTGATCTTTCAAGTTCTTCTACCTTGAGAGAGCTCTTTTTACTCATTTTTTATTCGCCCTCTTACTTTTCGAGCTCTTTTTCTTCTTTGATGATGACTTTGATTCTGTGATAAACTCGGTCAGTGGCGATTGAACCTCTGAAGATCTTCTTTTTCGTGAGGAACTTGTTTTCTCATCGCCTAATACCTCGACAGGTTGACCATTGAGAGTTATCTGTTCTGTATCTTGAGGTACTCTTGTTCTAGTTGTTCTCTCGAACTCCAATTCCACAAGTTGGAGATCATATGCTTCTTGAATAGTTTCGATGCGTGGATCATCTGCGTTCATCTTCGTTTCTATGACCATTTGGTCACGAAGGAATTTACTGCCAATAATTGATTTTTCTAATTTAGAGAGGTTTAATTTTCCTTTAGTGATTGTAGGTCGTGCTTTCCTGAAATGCTCAAGTTCAATTTCTTCAATACGACTAACTAGAAATCCAAAACCTTCGCGTTTCATGGATGAAGGCAACAGGTAGCGAACATCTCCATTTTTTATGAGTCTGTCCACAATATTTAGACAAAGATTGCGTGCTTTCCGCCTACCAAGATTCCAATCTTTTTCACTGATGAATGCTTGAATAATATCAGGTGTCTGAATCTCAGAAATAAGCCCAAAAGATAAAATCTCAAGGGCTGCAAACACTGCTTCTCTGATTAGTATCAGAATCTCTTGTAAGTCCTCCTCTGTTTCTTGTTTCTCCCCGTACTTTTGAATATCCTTATACATCATGTCCCAAGGATTTTTTGTTCTATCTGAGTAATACCCTTTCATAAGATCTGCAACTGCTTTGATATCCCCTCTTCTACTCAGGTCACAGATTCTGTAGACATACAATAAATGAGAGGAGCTCTTGCTGCGTTGCTTTTTACTCAGAATGTACAGCCTCCGAAGTATGGTTCAACCAAGTGAGTACTAATGCTTTTTGTGTTCTTGTGTTCTCATATTCTTTTACCTAGGAGAAAAGAGTATTGGATACTTCAATAACCGTCAAATATTAAGCTACTCTATGATATTATAAAAAGAGAGAAATGGATAGCTGCCTTTAACAGCTACCCATTAGAAAGGCGATTTACTTCTTTCCACGTCGGATGATTATAATCACCACGATGAGTACTGCAGCAACACCTAACGCAATAATAGCTAATAGCATTGGATCAACTGGAACGCCTCCACCATTAGTCGTAGTAGTCGTAGTGGGAATATATTCTGTAACATTAAGTGTCACCGTGTCTGAAACACTATATCCAAGTTTGTCATAAACTGTGAGTTGATATTCTGTTATTGACTTGTTCACGCCATCGATATTGAATGTGATGGGTCCTCCAAGCCATTTTCCACTCTGAGTGATTGTCCCATTGACTCTCAGAACATAGTTCCACGGACCTGCATCCGCAACCGGTGTCCATGTTATTTCGTTACCTGTTTCAGTTTCCATGTAGGTGACATCAGCTGGATGATCGATAATTGGTCGATCAAAATAGATGAATCCAATTTCATTGACCCATAACTCGAGTGAATCCATGTATGTGGAATTGTCATAGTCCCCTTGGAACTCGTCGATGAGGAAAGCATTGACCAGTGTCTGGTGATCATTGCGTATTGCAATGGCTGTCTTGTTTTCCTCTGGTACTGCTGTATAGCCTGCTAATGAAGTTGCATTAGAGAATACATGTAGTAATGAGCCTTCTGAGCCATAGTCTACAATAGGTTCAAACAATGATGCTGCATAATCTACAGGAATATTGAAGATAGGATGACTCGTCTGCCACACATAGATATCAGGTTCATCCGGAGCTGAACTTACTGGTAAAACACCAAGAAGAGGCCAAAGTGGATTACTACTATACGAAGCCATCTGGTAATATGATAGAATGAGTTTCCCGCCAAATTCGACCCAAGCACGAATGTTATCAAAATAGCCACTCATTGTGAATCCTGGCATGTCAAAGATTACCAAATCCCACTTGCTCCAATACTCATAGAGAGAGAGATTGAAGTAGTCAATTTCATGGGTCAAATAGAAGTTGATACCCAGACTTCGAAGCGCTTCTGCTGGGGCAACATCATATTTGTTTTCAACGATAAAGTCATCATTGAAAAGCAAAACATTAGCTGCTCCTGATGAGAGCCAGTTAATGGAATTCACTGCAAATATCACATTGTCATCATTTACTATAGTATTATGATCTAAGAAATTGATGTCCCCTGATACAATCACTCTGCCCTGACCGACATCACATCCAGCGACTGCGACATTGGGTCCGAATCTGATGATAGAGAATGCATCACCTGTGATGTTGACCCATTCACCACCTGATAGGTAGATATTACTAATCCCCTCACGAATTGGATGCTCATCGAGGTCGGTAGTCGTATCAAAGGGCATTTGTGTGTAATCATCTGTGATATTGAAACCCCAAGGAGCAATGAGCTCATTCATGTTTATATGACCTTCGTCATTGATCCCATTGAAGTCTGTGAGGTAGAATAGACCTCCTCCATTGGCTACAAAAGGTCTGATTACATCGGTCATTTCTTCTGTTGAATAGGTCTTCATTGGAAGATTAATTATCAATACATCAAAAATTGATATGAGAGAAGTTGTGAGTTCTCCTCCTGCTGGTGGATACAGCTTGTCAACAGTATATGAATGATTGACCAAGAAGTCCCTCCAGATATTATATCTAGGCACATGGGTTACATTTTGATCCCATGTGTCAACTCCATAAAAAGGAATTTTTGAGAAATCAAAAGCTATCCTTGCCTTTGGTCTTGGAGCAAGCCAATCTATAGCATCAGCAGTAATACGACTTTGCCAAGCTGTGAATGAACTACAGTTTCCTGGAATCTGCACGATTCTCCCACCCCTGTCGGGATTGTCAAATGCACCAATTGCACCGTTGACAGACACGTGTCCGTCAATAGCTAGTATATGGAGAGAGTCTCCTAGCAGGGATGCAAGATCAACGTGATTCCATACAGTCGCGTTTTCATTGTAAGAGAGGACATTATTGACTTGATATTCCTTCGTTACAGGGTAGCGCTCTGTTACGTTGATGTTGTTGAGATAAGGGATATTGTACCAATAATAAGGCAAAGGTCCAAAACCAACAAGACCGAAGTCACCTTCAAGACTCGGGTGAATCATGCCCATATAAAGAAGATATCCGATAGAGCCATCGAAGCTCAGGATACCTCCTCCAGCCAGCCAGTAGTCTTTCACGAGATAGATGATCTCATCCTTTGGTAACTGGTTTGGTAGGATAAATACATCATAGTGAGCAGCCATCAACTTATGATCAAGGATGTCCTGAGTAGATAATGCAGTGACTGCAAAGCCCTGGCTTTGCAAAAGAGCTATGACATTCGCATAGTAACTTGTATATGTACCTCCCTCAGCATAAGCTGGTAAAGATGTATTTGGCTCAGTATATACCGCAACTCTCAAGGTTTCTTGAGCAAATTGAGCCGGTATAAAATCATTAATTTGGACTAAGTTAGTTTTAGCTTGGTTTACTCCTGTCACCATCGTTGGTGCAAGGATAAACATTGGAAGGATTAACATACTTAGAATTAATACATGTTGCAATCTCGTCAATTTTAACTCCTCATCTCAAAACGCATTCTGCCATTTATATGCAATGTGGTATTTA
>SDOA01000167.1 GCA_004524595.1 Candidatus Thorarchaeota archaeon
CAAACTCAAGGTGGTTTTATTTTGCAGGGAACTGATTTAATCATAGCAGGAATCTTGCTAATAGGTGCAGTCATTGCTGTTTTGGCGTATCTGTACATTGTGAAGGGAATGTTTCGTTCAGTTGTTATTTCAAGAGGAATCGACATCCCAACCAAACTACGAAATATCAAGAAACTCGCGGATGCTGGTAAATACGGTGCATCAATAACATTGGCGTATCGTACTTTCGAGCAGATGTGCGGCATGAAGATGGGATCAGAACGAGCTCATTCAGAGACCGCACGAGAATACTTGGACCGTGTGATGCAATCCATTCCACTTGATAATGCAACAGTAGAGCAGTTCGTTCAAACCTATGAAGAGGCTCGTTTCTCGCATCATGAGATGACTCGTGACCGATATGAGGCTGCTTTACGTACCTTCACAGACTTGTACCCCAGAATTGACACGGGTGTACCAATGGAGTAAGGTTATTGGAGAGATATTCGATGGGCTGGAAAGAGATCTTGCAAGTGGTCCTCTTCCTGTTAGCTTGGGTTCCTGTGAGTATGCTTGCAGGGTATACACTTCTGGGAGCCGAACCAACATATGCTCAGGACTTCTCCATTTACAATGATAATTGGAACGGTCTCAACCAGTTCAGAATATCTATTGAAGAAACTAGAGATGTTTATTCAATTCAAGCATCCATGAGTGTTACTACGAGAGAAAACGGGTCCGCAGTACTTATGATTATTGGGCCTGTGAGAGATTTCAGTTTAGATGTCACACTAGTAATCTATACGCATCTATTAAATGGTGGTGGAGTTCTCATCGCTGATGATTTTGGAACAGCTAATTCTTCCTTATCTCTTCTCAATTATCTGATGAGCGGCATGATGCCAAATAGTCCTCTTGGCAATCAGACAAAGGGTCTTCTATCATTCACAGGTGGTGTACTATTAGATCTTGCATCTTACGATCCAATCAAAGAACCAAGACTCCCTATTATTACCGATTTCACAAATCCTTTCGGGTTCAGAGCTGATGGTGGGTTTTTGACACAAAATGTGAACGAGCTTCATCTTAATTATGCGTCCGCAATTAGTCCATATAGTTTGATTGGGCAAGCCGGGATTGCGTGGAGTTCAGTTCGCTCATGGTGTGAAACTAATATCACAGACAATGAACCAGAATACAATCCAGACTATGAGTGGTCGGGTCCACTTCCAGTGGCTGGAGCTTTAGATTTCTCATCCCCAACAAATCCAAATGGTGGTCGTATTGTTGCAATAAGTGACCCCAGTATCTTTACTAATGATATGTTTGGGCGGTTCCCTGATAACCGACAATTCGCTGCAAATATAATAGAATGGTTATCTCATTCTGATACTTCTCAACCAGTATTGTTTTGTGAGCAACTTCTGGCTGTTCCACCAAATACCAGTGAGTTCTTCTTTGGTCTATATCTTGGAAGAGTTCTTTGGATGTCTTCATTACCGTACATATCTGCTCTATACCCTCTCTTGACTGCGATTGGAATTAAAAAATATCTCCCTGAGTTGAAGAAACCCGAAGTCAAGAGTGTTTCTGATGTTTTCCTCAGAAGAGGTCAAACTTACTTTGGAGAACGTATGTCCTATTATCGTACAGAAGGTAATTATGCTCGTGTTGTAAAGATGCTATTTCGTAAGATGAAGAGAGGGCTCAAAAAACAACAACAAATGACTGAATTTAGCAATAAGAAACTATGGGAATTAATGCGATATAATGATCCCAAACTGAAGGAGGCTGAATTCTTCAATATGATTGATAGGATTGAAGAAATCTCAGCAAATCCAAATATGAAAATCAAGGAGAACGAAATGATGGAGTTCTTCTTCTTTATGCGTAATATTGAATCATTACTGATAGACACTAGAAAATAGAGGTAGAATAAATGACAACAGATGAACCGAATGGTGAAATACCCGCAGTCGAAACATCAGCTGTAATGAGCATTGATGAAGTTCGTGAGATTACTTCAGACATTATCCACGAGTGCAATCGGGTTATTGTTGGCAAGAATGAGATCTTGTCCAATGTTCTAACAGCAATGCTATCGAACGGACACGTAATACTTGAAGGAGTACCTGGTCTTGCAAAGACCTACATGGCACGGACATTTGCTGTAATTCTTGGATGCGCCTTCAAGAGAATACAACTGACTGTGGACACTCTACCTGCAGACTTGTTAGGCAGCAATGTCTTCAATCAACGAACTGGTGAGTTCTGGTTCCGAAAAGGACCGGTGTTCTCAAATCTTATCCTGGCAGATGAGATTAATAGATGTCCACCAAAGTCACAAAGTGCACTCCTTGAGGTAATGGAGGAACGTCAAGTATCAACTGAAGGAGTAACTAGAAAACTACCACGACCCTTTCTAATTATCGCGACACAAAACCCAGTAGAACAAGAAGGAACTTACCCTCTACCGGAAGCACAGCTTGATAGGTTTATGTTCCGGCTTCTTCTTGATTATCCTACAGAGGATGAAGAAGCTGAGGTCATTCGTCGGAAACATCTCGGAGAAGCAACAGATCTGCGCGTCTTGGCAGATCCTACAACAATTGTAAGACTGCAAAACACATGTCAAACAGTTTTCATAGAAGAGGACATAATAAATTACATCCGTGACATTGTCTTAAGAACTCGAAACGACCCCCAGGTTTTACTAGGAGGGTCTCCTCGAGCATCTCTGGTTTTAATGGGGGCATCAAAAGCACGAGCTGCTATGGCTGGACGTGACTATGTCATTCCCGAAGATATTAGAAAATTATGTGTTGAGACACTGAATCATCGACTTGTACTGAAACCTGAGGCTGAGCTCGAAGGGCTTACAGTCACAAGAGTGGTTTCGAAGATCCTTGGTGAAGTCGACTGTCCTCGTTAAGAATGGAGACGATTGGCTGTGATCACTCAGAGAGGTTTTTTGGTCCTTTTTTCAGGAGTTCTACTATTAACTAGTGGATTCTCTTTTGTCAATTTCTACCTTGTACTTCTGGGTGTCTATCTTATAGTCGGACTTGTTGTAACTCTACCACTCTTTGCACTCACGGCTAATCTTGCTGGTATTGAAGTAGATCGCCAGATCGATAGAATCAAAGTATTCTCTGGTGATTTCTTACGAATTCGTGTAACTATTAGAAATATCTCAAGACGGCATTTTGACTTTATCGAAGTACATGATCAATTTCCTGAAACCTGGATTCTAGCAATTGGTGAAAACTTCATAGCATCAAGGATTGAACCAGGTGATAGTATAACTTTCTCATATATCCTTCAGGCACGGATGCGAGGGAAATACTATATTGGACCGACTGAAGTGATCATGCGCGACCGTCTTGGATTCCATTACTACAAAAGAACTCTAAAATCACATACTGAGGTTCTCGTCTATCCAACATGGAAAGACGTTCGACGGATGGAAGCCCTTGGAAAACAACGACAACTTGGTCTGATGTTTGGAGCACATCGGACAAAGACTGTTGGTATGGGTACTGATTTTGCAGGGTTTAGAGAGTACGTTCCAGGTGATGAATTCAGGCTTATTGATTGGAAAGCAAGTGCCAAAAGTCGTGATATGCAAGTTAAACAATGGGAACAAGAGAAGAATATTCAGATCATCTGTATGGTTGATAGTAGTGGGAGTATGGGTAACGGATATCCAGAGAATACAAAGTTGGAATATGCTATTCGTGCTGCAGTTTTACTCACGCATATGGGTCTTGAAAGAAAAGATCTTGTAGGTACTTGTGTGTTTAGTGATATTGTCCATGGTATGATTCCTCCTGGAACTCGTCCAAATCATATGTATGATGTACTTGAAGTACTTGCAGCTGCTGAACCTGGTGGATGGAGTGACTATGAAACAGCTATTGATCATGTAATTAGAAAGGCAAAGAAACGGTCTCTTTTTATCTGGTTAACAGATCTTGAAGAGAGTCCAGCTCCTCTCCTTAATGCTATGAAAACATTAGTTGCTAATGGCCACAAGGCAATGGTAATCAGTCCCTTTGGACCATGGTTTGAAGCTCCAGTGGGCCAGTTTGGACCTGTTGAGAAAGTTCTTGCTGAGGCTGTATCAGAAGAATTATGGGAACGCAGAAATAAGATTGCAAGGGCATTAGCCCGATTTGGAATTGAGGTCATTAATGTTGGCCCTGAAGATTTTCTACCAACTATCATGAAGACGTATAATCAGGCAAAACAGAAGGGGGTGGCAATGTATTGAGAGTTGTCACATGGATTCTTCGCGTTGCATCAGTCATCACATTTACTACAATGGCATACCTCGTTTACTGGTTTTTAGATACCAACGATATTTGGCACTGGGATGCGCCTTACATCTTTATAGTTACTGTTTTTCGTCTTCTATCTTTGATTCTCTTCTTTTTGATGAGTACGATGATAAGTGGTATCGCAAGTGCTTTTGCAGGTGGTGCACTACCATATGATCTTGTAGTTGGGCTTTATAATACACTAGTTCTTCGAATGTGGTATATGCAACCCTATGGTGTAAGTGGTCCCATGACCAATTTAGCAGAGGTCTGGACATCTTTCTCTATTAATATGAATACAGTCCTTCTTGCTCTCTGGAATAATACATTCCTCTTTTTGTATTTCCTATTTGCAGGTGTAGGAGTTATCCTCTTTCTCCAATCCCTCGTCCGCATGGATCACAAGTTTGTTGGTGGAGCTTTTCTCTCAATACAGGCAATTATTATCTTAGCAGCCTTCAAGGCTATTATAGTGCCGAATCTTGATCCCTTCCCCACTGATTTTCTCTTCTTTCTTACGAGCCAGGTACAGGTATTAGCTTTGGTTTCTTTTGTCTATTTGGAAATCAGTTACCAGATGATCTATAGCTACTCTGTTGGCAAACCTGTTGAGGATAGAGAAGAAACTCTCAAGAAGCAATTATTGGCTCTCCGTCAAGCCACACGAAAACAAGATACTATTGAACGGGGAGAAAAAATTGGCTCAAGTGCTATGAGTCGTACGACCAGTGCCACTGCATTTTCTTTCTTACGTGAGGCAATTGAGAGAAAAGTCGTTGGAACGAAGGACGCTCTTGAAAATCTTGATGCTGTTTCTGATGTCCGCCGTCTTCAGATTTTTGTTGATGACTTGCTTCACACTGATTCTAAAGCAAAGGATGAGTTGACTGCCAAAGCTGCAGCTCCATCATCAATGTATGTCATCGGCTCTACAATTACTGGTTCAGTTGTACGGTTTTTCAGCGTTTTGTTGCTAGCCTTTGTTTTGATGAGCCCGAGTGTAATCACTCTCTTACTAGATTTACCGATTGGTGTGATGAATAGTATTGAGTTACTCCAACCTGAGATGATGCTCTTACTCTTCCTTCCAATCATTCTTCTATTTCCATTTGTAGCAATGGTTGTAAGTTGGTTCTCAAAGCGGGTCGTAATTGAAAAGGATGATATCACAGAAGAAGAAAAGGCTCAAGAGCGAGAGAGAAAGAGAGATCTCTCTAAACGCAAAAAAGAGGCTGCTAGGGCTCGCCGTGCTCGCGAGAAAGCTCGTAAGAAACGTAAAGGTGATGAAACTGGTATAGATGAATGGGACAAAGCATTAGAAGAAACCTACAAGTGACAATACTAAGGAGATAGACTAGTGACAAAGACTGTCATTCTAACTCATGGTGACCTCGATGGTATTACTTCAGGTGCAATAGCACTACTGTCCTATCCTCGTTCCGACTTCTACTTCACTAAACCTTCTCAGATACATCAGGATCTTTCCCGTGTTGCAAAGGATAAGCCATCTATTGTTCATATCAGTGATATTGCTATAAATGCAAAGAAATTCGATCAACTACTGGAAGCGCTTGATAGATTTCCTGAAACTACTATTATTCAATGGACTGACCATCATCCTATGACGCCCAAACAAAAAAGGGAGATTATTTCCCGTGTTGATCTAATGCACGAAATAGGTCCTTGTGCTGCAGAACTTGTATATCGAAAATTTCAATCGAAGCTGCCAGAACATGCACTTCGATTAGCCCTGTATGGCGCGATAGGTGACTTTTGTGACGCAACTCCTTTTGCAGAATTGCACTTTGATGATATGGACAAACGCACAGTCTATCTAGAAGCTGGTCTTTTAGTTCAAGCATTACAGGAGATTGATTATCGAAGAGAGTCCAAGGATCTTGTGTACCAATTGTCATTGGGAGTCAAACCATCATCAATGAATGACATTGTCAATCTTGCAGTCAAGGCTACAAGAATCGAGCATGAAGTATTTCGTTATGTCCAGAACAATGCAAAAAAAGTTGGTCAATTAGGATACGTTCTTGATATTCCAATCAATGGTTACCGCGGTAAAAGTGCCAAGTTCTCAGCATATGTGACGAATTCTATGATTGGAATTAGTGCTCGTTCGTCAGGTGAGGAAGTAGACATGAGTCTTCGAAGACGTAGAACAAGACTAGACCTTAACAAGGCATTAAATGAAATTCTTCCTGCTGTTGAAGGCTCTAGTGGGGGCGGTCATCCTGCAGCCGCTGGTGCTAGTATGGAAATTAATCTCTTCTCGAAATTTCTCAATCTTCTTTCCGAATATGCCACAAATTACTAGCTCGCAAGAAAGATTACACTCATCGCAGTTCCAAGTACCCATAATACAGTAATCACTGCTTCTCCTGCTACAATTCCGCTAAGTATGCGACTTGTTCTATTATAGTTGACATTCTGAATCTCGACCTGTTGTTGCACCAATTCACCTTTAGCAATTGGTTCCTCAGGTTCAGTCTGCATCTTGATTCGATAGTTAATATACCCTCCAACTAGTATTGCAACAGCTGTTGCAGGAGGAATCAAGACTCCAACAACAAGGCTCATGGGACTTAGCCCTCGTTTATTCAACTCTCTTCCAAGTAAAAATCCGCCAATGGCAAATGAGAACAGATAACAAAATACTAACACAGGATGAGAATCTCCGAACTGGTCCATACCAGGTAGTTGAAATTCTCCTATACCCTGAAGACTTGTTACAAGGAATCCAAAGAGTTGGGCTGCAGGGCTTGGGAGATCAGTATTACCAAAACCATTGTACGTGTCAAAGAGTGTAAAGGTTATGAAAGATCCAACTGTAGTCCCCAACATCGCACCAACAAAGACAGCTTTGAGAATGTCTTTACCTCTTACATTTGTTAATCTTCCAAGCTTCAAATGCACAAGAAGTGCAATGGCAGCGTCCTG
>SDOA01000168.1 GCA_004524595.1 Candidatus Thorarchaeota archaeon
AATGCACAATCGGTGAACTGGGGATAGAATAGATATGGCAACATGGAGAAAATAAGAAGACTCCAATCACTGAAGCTCAGACTTCTTCTTCTCCATCAACTGAGTAATTTCATTTCGGATCGATCTGGCAACGATCATTGCCATCTCTATCTTTTCAGGCGAAGCTGGTTTGGAACCAACAACAAGCAGTGAATCATTCAGGATTTTATTTGCCTCATGTTCAATATCTGAGATAGTAGACTCTAGAGCCTGCAATTCAGGAGTCGTGAGTCTCCCTTTTAGAGCCTCTGCGGCGTCTTTTATCAGACGAGAAGACGAGAGTATTCGCTTCTTTTTGTCAGCAATTGAGTCCCATTCACTTAAGCCAAGGGGTATTTCCGATTCGAGTTTTTTCTCTTGGTTTGCAACTACTGCTATTGCTTCTTCACATGCAGGGATTAGTTTTGCTCGTGCAAAAGTTTTCTTTTCAGATTCTTTTGCCTTGGTAACAGCATCAACGAGGTCCTCATCACCTAGAAGAGCATCGATCTGGTCAACGAGATCATTAACCACAACAAGACGTGCCTTGGCTGTTTCGAGCTCGCTATTGTCAATGTCATCCTTAAGCTGCTTCAACGAAGATGTTAGACCATCAACGACTCTGAGCAGTGGTGCAGGTTCGAATTCAGAGGCCTCGATTGAGGCCCTAAGAAAACTCACTCTGCTCTCAGTAACGCTCGAGTCATGGAGTAGCTTCTCACTTTCTTTGTAGTCTTTCAGTGTGATAATAGTTGGACCTGCTTGAATACTATAGGCTGTCTTTAATTTGTCTTCATATGTTCCTCGAACGACAATGGCAAAATCACGCGAACCTCCAAGAGCTTCATCAGCTCGAACGATAATAGACACATCGATTGTTTCATTTGCAGGCACTATGGGGATTGTCTTTGTTGATTCACCGGAAACAATATGGATACCTTCATCAAGATGCCACTCAAGTTTCATATTCATAGCAGCACCTTCACCTGAGTTAATGATTGAGAGTTTCACAGAGAAATCTTCAGTAAATGTGAGATCAATAGGTATGGTCAATTGAGCAGATATTTTTGGAACCTTTAATTTACCTCGTAGGATCTCTCGCACCATGTCAAGACCACGATCGACATATTTCGAGAATTCCGAACTCCCCGAGCTAGCTAAAGCAGATTTCAATTCAGTGACTGCAGCATTCTCAGCAGCTGCAAACGCTTCGAGGTTTAAGGATTGGATGGAAGATTCGATCATCTGAGGAATCTGGCTAAGTTGAATGATGGCAGGTAGTCTAATCTTTGATGCATTCTCAGCAACAAATCCTCTTGCCTTATAGAACGCCTCTGCCTCTTTTCCAATCATAATGTATATCATACACGCAGTCATTGCTAGTGCAGTACCTTTGCTTGTTTCTGCATCTTCACCCCACATGAGATGTTCAGTAGCAGCAGCAAAGAGGTCATCAGCTCCTTTTTGATACGACTCGATGGCTTTCATTGAATCAGCCATATCTGAGAATACATCTCCCGCATCACACATATTCAGAGCAGCTTTCTTATAGCTCTTAGATGCCCTGTATTCATTTGCGGCCTTAAGAAAAGCTTCTGTAGCTGCAGCATATTCACGCTCCATTGCAGCCATATCCCCTGCCATCTCCGCTCGGATTGCAGCCTGAACATGTTGGTGTCCGGCGGATTGACGCGTAGTATCTTTCTGTGATTCCTCAATCCATCTTTTAGCTCTCTCTTCCGACATCGTTTCCTAGTCTCCAATTTTGACATAGCATTATCGGATTCAATATATTGAATCCAGCAATTTCATTCGCTTGTACATACTAAAGCACGTACTAGTACACTTCACGTGGTGAATGTCTCAGACGATCTGGAAGACCACCACCATGACCTTCAACTACAAGTTCGTAGCCACGGCCAATACGGCCTCTCTTCGCTGTCTGGAAACCCACCTTCTCAATACCACGAGCGTTACGCTCAGCAGCTCTTCGTTCAATCATACTCGTTCCAGAGGGCACAATAAGAATAAGCTTCTTCTGTGCATCATCCACTGTGAGACTGATTGGCGTAGTTGGTGTACCGGTACACTCGTGAAATTGACTATTTCTATATTCGAGGACTATCTTCATTTGAAATGTAACACCACACAATAGTCGGTTCTAAAGAAAATCAAGCTTGGTCACATATTAGGATTTGCTAGATGGAACACTTTGTTAAAAATAGGAGTTTTTCATGCTTTTGCAGAAGAAATGAAGATGAGCTCATGGATCTACAAGACCCGAGAGCTCAGTTTTTGAAGAGAATGGATTAAGATTCAGTCTGGTGGAGGTGGGGGAGGGGGAGTGTCATCCAGCTTTGTTTCAACCTTCGTCAAGACAGAATCACGCTTTTTCTTTGTGAAGACAAAGCCCATAATAATGAATAGTAATCCTACGATTGCTATAGCAGCACCAATATAGACAGTGTATCCTGCAACAAAATCATATGCTGGATTTGAATTTGCAAGTAATGCCAATATTGCACCTGCTATCACTAGAATCGCTCCAAGACACACAGGTCCAGAGCGCGTATATTCTCGCCAAGTCAAGTAAGCCAATTTTAATAGCTCCTAATCGAGACATACCACGCAGTCTCGTCTAATTGTAAATGAATCAGTTCAAGCGATTTAAGATTATTGGGTAGCTAAAACATTGCATTTCTCAGACGATTAATTGAATACAATGAATTATTCCAGACTCATATTGACTATGCATCCAGTGGATGAGGTGTTGACAGATATCTTAATTCCAGTCAATTCACTGAGTCTCTTTGCAATCATCTCATGAAAAGCACAAGGATATCCTGCAGGAACCTTATTCATATCAGGATCAAGAGCCCTACATACACGAAGAATATCACATGCTCCAGTCTCAATAGTAACTGTTCCAGTCCCAGTTTTGGGCATTTGACTTTCGTCCGAACAACTCTGAATCAGTGCCCCAAATTTCTTCAATGCAATGGAAGGGTCATCAGGATTTGATTTTGCCCAGTATTGGATCAGTTGGTCAGCAGCTCTGCTAAACATCAAGTCAAGATGACCAGTAGGCAATGATTTGGCGTATGTTGATATCTCACAGATGAGTGATGCCTGCGACTCAACAACGCTTTTTCTTGCCGCTTCGTTGATCGTTCTGGGGATTTCAGGAATCTCCCCAACTCGAATATCATGCAGTTCATCAGTCATCTCCTTTTCTGCTTGTACCCCAACAGGACTGCCTGCTGCTGCTGCTGCTATCTCACCAATTGTTGTACCATCATCATAGCTAAGTTCAGGAATCTCATAGTTTGGACAGATCCCTGCTGATTGATACTGCCTTGCAAACTGCATGAGTCGTCCAGACATTGTCGCTACTGCATGTCGACTCAATCCTTCAACTCTGATATGACCATAAGCAATTCCAACAATATTGTCGAGATCCAAGTCAGGAATGTTCTTTTCAGCAAGAATTTTCTTTCCACGAACAACACGTACTGCCCACATCTCATTCATGACGCCAATTTGAGCACCATAGCTTGTATTCGTGATACCTACAAGAGGTGAAACGGGATAGAAATCACTCATGAATAGGGTCTCCTACAAATGGATTCATTGAAAACCATCGAATGATTATTCAAAAGGGTATCGTGATTGTAATATATCTGTGTTTCATTTTTGAAAGACTATTAAATAGTTATACTGGTATAAGACAAGGCTCTAATTGTTTCTAGAAAAAAAGAGGTAGCAGGACACTTGAAGTGTCCGGTTTACCCTTCATTATAAGGTGGATAATCTTGGACACCAGAGGGATGTACTTCCAAGAACGGCGCTGGGAACGACTCTGTGAGGCGATAGGATATGTCAGTCAACCTTATACTCTCATTTCTCTGCGGGTGTATATGAAGACCTAAATGATCTCTTAAACGCTCGAGTAAGAAACGTCCAACTTTGTCCTTTTTCTATGCAACTGTTACCAGACCAACTCAAATATACCCAGGTAGCTCTGGAGATTTTTGTGGTTTTCGTTTCTTGACGCTCTCAGCTAACTCCAAATATTTCTCTACATCTTTCACAGAGAGACTTGGACGAGTTTCTTCTAGAGCTTGCTGAAAGTGTTTTATTGTGACTGGTTTTGCTTTCCAATCAATCCGCACGGCAGTCATTGCAGCTTCTCTACAAAGACCCTCAATATCAGCACCAGAGTAACCTTCAGTCATCTCTGCCAATTTTCCTAGGTCTACATCATTACTGAGAGGCATCTTCTTGGTATGTACCTTGAATATTTCCAACCTGGCGGATCGATCTGGTGGTGGTACAAAGATCACGGCATCAAATCTACCGGGACGGAGAACTGCTGGGTCAAGGATATCAGCGCGGTTGGTAGCTCCAATAACCAATACATTCTGCAATGTCTGCATGCCATCCAGTTCAGCCAAGAACTGATTCACAATCCTTTGGCTTACTCCTGTATCATCTCTATTTCCACGAGCACTCATGATTGCATCAATCTCATCAAAGAAAAGAACACATGGTGCTGTCTGGCGAGCCTTTTTGAAAATCTCACGAACAGCTTTCTCTGACTCACCAACATATTTGTTGAAGATCTCTGGACCTCTGACAGAAATGAAATTGGCTTCGCTCTCTGTCGCCACAGCTTTTGCAAGTAGGGTCTTACCAGTACCAGGAGGGCCAAAGAGAAGAACGCCCTTAGGAGAACGGATTCCCATTTCTTTGAAGACTTCAGGTCGTCTTATCGGAGCTTCTACAGCCTCCTGCAATTGCATCTTGACCTTATCTAAGCCACCAACATCTTCCCACTTCACATTGGGCTTCTCGACCAAAACCTCTCTAAGTGCTGATGGTGAAACATCATTTAACGCTGAATCAAAATCAGCTCTCGTTACATAGAGGTTCGTTAGAATATCAGCTGGGATATCTCCAGTCTCAGGATCTACATGTGGCAAGATTTTCCTGAGTGCTTGCATCGCAGCCTCTCTGGTCAGAGCTGCTAGATCTGCACCAACAAACCCATGCGCTACAGCAGCTAATCGTTCGAGATCTACATCCTCACTCAAAGGCATTGACCTGGTGTGAATCTGAAGAATCTCAAGTCTTCCTTTTTTGTCTGGAACACCAACTTCGATTTCCCTATCAAATCTACCAGGTCTTCGAAGTGCCTCATCGATATCATCGACACGGTTGGTCGCACCAATGACAATTACCTGTCCTCTTCCTGCGAGACCATCCATGAGTGCTAGCAATTGTGCTACAACCCGTCGTTCAACTTCGCCAGTGACATCAGCACGTTTTGGAGCAATACTGTCAAGTTCATCTATGAATATGATGCTTGGTGCATTCTTCTCGGCTTCTTCAAACGCTTCCCGTAATTTCTGCTCAGACTCACCATAGAACTTTGACATAATCTCTGGTCCATTTATTACACGGAATGTTGCACCAGACTCATTTGCTACTGCTTTTGCTATCAACGTCTTACCTGTACCAGGAGGTCCATGAAGGAGAACTCCTTTAGGCGGAGATATACCTAGTCTCTTGAAGAGTTCAGGAGACTTCATCGGGAGTTCTACCATCTCACGTATCTTGACCAGTTCATTTCCAAGTCCTCCAATGTCTTCATATGTCACTTCTGGGACTGTCACATCTTCTGGTCGAACAGGTTTATCTAAGACCTCAACTTTTGTGTCAGGTGTCAATTTTCCAAATTTGCTTGGTGAAACAGTTGACACAATGAATGGATGTGCTTGACCTATTGAGGAAAAGAGTACAATATCTCCTCGTGTAACAGGGCGATTCAACATCTGTTGTTTAAAGTGTTGATCAAAACCTGGCGGAAATCTCAGTGGTTGTGTTGGAGCAAAGACAACTCTAGTTGCATCAGGAATCGTCGCTTTGTTTACCTCTACAACCTCTCCCAACTTAACGCCTGCATTATTTCGAACAATGGAATCAATGCGAACCATGTCGAGAATATCATCTTCTCTCATTGCCGGAAAGCATATTGCTACCGTTTCTTTTGACCCTTTGATAAGTATATAATCACCAGAGCCAACGCCTAAGTGTCGTCTTATTTCTGAATTAAGTCTGATAATACCTCTCCCTTGATCTCTAGGAATTGCGGCAGCTACCTTTAATCTGACTGGCTCTTCACTCATTTTCTCTACCCCCTAATCTCAAATTCAATATTCCCTTCTGTAATAACATTTGAATTGTTTCTTGCTTTTTTCAATTCTATCTCTAAGACACCGTTTCGGCAGGATGCATTTGAACTCTGAACATCTACAAGAAAATCAAGGTTGAGAACTGTTTCTTTATCTTCAATCTCATTCGTTACAATCAAGTTCTTACCCTCGACTCTCACTGAAGGAACAAACCCTGTAGAATAAAGATTCTTGATGACTAGGACTTTGTCATCGAAATCAATTATTTCAGCTTCTGGTTCTTCATCATGACCTTGAGTTTCTTCAACCTCATCAGGAAAACCAAAATTCGAGCTTGTCCAGTATCGAATTGTTGTACTGCCATCAGGTACATGACCCATGACACCCATTAGATGATCTATCATCCTACGGAATACTGTCTCAAACTCATCGTCTATCATTTAGAATTACCTCCAGTTAGGAAGCCCCAGGACGACTGCGGTCGTCCTTTGAGTCACCTGTGCGGGGCTCCTTTCTGTACAAGTGCTAGTCAGCACCTAGTATACCATTTGGTATATTAGTTTATAAATTTTAGGGCGTGAACGACTTTGTACTCATGCAAGAGAGACATTCTCTTTCCTCAGGATATCACGAGCGATTAGAACACCAGAAACTGAGGCTTGCATGAGACCTCTAGTTATGCCTGCTCCATCTCCAGCAGCATATAGATTAGAGACCTCGGTTTCTAGATTCTGATTCAGCTGTAGACGGGAGGAGTAGAACTTTACTTCTACGCCATAGAGCAATGTACCATCATCAGCAACCCCGGGACATAATTTATCCAATCCATCAAGCATTTCCAATATAGAACTCAAGTGACGATATGGTAAGACGAAACTGAGGTCTCCAGGAGAAGCACTCAGAAGTGTTGGTTTTATAGGACTACGAGCAATTCGTTCTTTCGTACTTCTCTTACC
>SDOA01000051.1 GCA_004524595.1 Candidatus Thorarchaeota archaeon
ATTCATGATATAGTTGAGATTGATGCTGGCGACACGTTCTGTTATGACTCCCATGACCGTGCAATGAAAGGAGAGAAAGAGAGAGAGGCAGCTCATCGTATCTTCAGTATCCTTCCAGAGAAACAGGCAGAGGAATTCATCGATCTCTGGAAAGAGTTCGAGGCAATGGATACCCCTGAGGCACGATTTGCAGCAGCGGTGGATAGACTCCAACCATTATTATTGAACTTCTATTCCGAGGGATATGCATGGAGAGAACATGGAGTAAAGAAGAGTCAAGTGGTTGAGAGAAACCATCATATCGAGAGAGGTTCTAAGGAGTTGTGGGGGTTTGCCAAGGCGCTCATTGACGAGTCAGTGGAACGTGGCTATCTTCAAGATGGTTGAGTACTTCTTTGTCCACAGGTTCCACCTAGACCAGCTCTTCAGCATCGGGTTTCCAAGCAGGATCCACGATACAGAGAAATTCCAAGTCCTCATCGCCATGGTTCTCGATCCATTGAACAGCCTGAGGCGGAATATGAACCGTATCACCCGGGAAGACTTCTGCTGTTTCTTCGTTGATGTGCATAATGCCATTTCCTCTCAAGATATAATAGACCTCAGAGGCTGTATGGAATTTGTGTTGAAGTGACTTTTCTCCCGGTCTCAGCATTGCGTGAGCAAGGCTATAGTTCAGGAATAACCTTTCTTTGTCGTGTTCTGGATTGAGAATCTCTCGCACTTTGGTATCATCCAACGCAGTGATGAGTTTTCGTTCGTGTAGTCGTCGGATCAACATTGTAACTCAGACTATACCTGACATTTCGGACAGATATAACTGGTTGTTGAACCAACACGTAATTCTTCAATGGGCGTCTTACATTTCGGACACGGTTTTCCTGTGCGATAACCGACCTGAAGATGCTTAGCATACTTACCTTGGTTGCCCCAGATATCCTGTTCTCCAGGGCCACCACCATACTTGATGCCTTGTTTAAGGACTCGTTGAATAGCGGCATGAAGACCCTTGATTTCTTCAGCAGAAAGTGAGGTGGCCTTTCGATTTGGATGGATTCCTGCATACCACAGTGTGTCTTGAACATAGACATTTCCAATTCCAGCAATGATGCTCTGATCGAGAAGATAGTTCTTGATGCGACCACGTTTCCCCTTCACCAGCTCTGAGAGTTTTTGTACAGTGAAATCCTCCGCAAGCGGTTCTGCCCCAAGTTTTGAGAGCTGTCTGTGCTTTGTGATATCACTTGATTTGAAGAGATGTACATGTCCAAACCACCAGTGATGAATCCAGATCTGTTCTCCTGTATTCAGATGTACAACAACACGTTCTCTCTCAGGATTGGGTTGTTCACCTTTTTTATGTAGTCTGACCTCTCCACCCATTCCAAGATTGAGAGCAAGAATGTAACCACTATCAAGGTCGACAAGAACCCATTTTCCTCGTTGCCGAACGGACTGGATACGACGATTCTTGATGCCAGCGGTAAATGCAGTAACAGAAAGATTCAGACATTTTGGTTGATTTACTTGGATACCTGTGATTATTCTATTCTTTAGAGCCTCATTCATACTCTCTGCGAGAATATAGATATCTGGCAGTTCTGGCATACTTAGTTCACTCTAATCTATAGTGTAGGATTGTCGCCATTTGAAGTTTCAGAACTGTGTCATCTATGTCCTATACAACGGCATCTGATGTCTGTTCGGGATTCTTTTTCCGTTGCCACATCCAATAGGCAGGTAGTAGAAGACCCAGTATTGCTAGAAGAAGAATAGTGAAGCTCAAGATTCCTACCTGCACAATCATACTCATGTCAGCTCCTCCAAATAACTGACTGATTTCAGTAGGAGCATAGGGTGCAAGGAGTCGGCTCACTTGAGATCCAACCCGACTCAGGATGATAAGGAGAACAACGGTCACGGCAGTCGTTGGCGTTTCTCCGATTGAATCATGAATTTTTGATATTGTTGTTGAGAGACCATAGATTAACAGTGCTAATTGTAGGATTACATCAGTTATTGCCCACTGTGGTTCAATCAGGGAGACCAAACGGTAGGTATAGTAGATACCATAGATGAAGATAATGAGGGTGAGGAGTGTTGTTTGGTCTGGGATTTTATCATCCTTTCGGAGAACGATGGTGAGGAGAGGTAAGATGACAATACCTAATGGAAATATGAGCATAAGAATCTGCTGTGTAAAGGGGAGTGAGAAGAGATTGAGAGAGAATACCACAGCTCCAAAGACCATGAAATCGATAATCCAGAACAGGACAAAGAAGGCCCACTGCATCGTCTTTTTCTCTTCAAGTCTGCCGGAGATTGACTTTCCAAGATTCCATCCGAGCAACACAGCAAAATAAGAGGTAATAAGTGCATCACCAAAGGTCAGAGGGATTCCAACAAAGGGACCAGCAAAGGCCGAGAGCGGTCCAACAGCCATAAAGAGCAGAATGAAGATGATACAGAGCAGTATTTGATATCCTAGGCTCTTCTTGTCACCGCCAAAGAATAGACTGCGCCCTTGAGGAATCAGAGAGAAAACAACCAGAGCAATGACAAAATACTGAAAGGATACTGTGATTGAGATAGCAAATCCCAATATTGGATCTGTGATTGATATCAATGAGTTTGGATCAACAGCTATCCATACTGATATGAAAGTAGTTGCAATCAGTGAGAGAATAAATGCAAAATTGTACCAAGTATTGGTAAGAAGTGTCTTGAGTCCGTCAACTAATCGCATCAGAGTCACCTTGCTGCTCATTTGGAGCCAGAGTGAGGTTATTAGACCCCCATTAAACCGTTTGCTGTGTGAACCCGATCAGAAATCTGGTGGTTCATTGTTATACCAGCGTGGAATCTTTCCCATTGCTGGCTCATACCCAGAGAGAACATATCGTGCTAGTATTAATCGTTGGACCTCGCTTGTTCCCTCATAGATTTGATACAACTTAGCGTCTCTAAATAACTTCTCAACTGGGTATTGGTCAATGTATCCATACCCACCATGGATTTGAACAGCCTCGTTTGCGATCTCCATAGCAACATCTGTAGCGAATGCCTTTGCTGCACTTGCAGGTATTGTGGAGTCTCCAACAAAGTCTGCAGTCCATGCGGCCTTCAGGTACATTAGTCGAGCAGCTTCAATTTTTATGTACATATCTGCAAGTTTGAACTGAATGACTTCGAAATTATTGAGTTTTTCACCAAAGGCCTCTCTTTTTGTAGAATAGTCGCGTGCAAATTCCATAGCAGCCCTGGCAAGACCTGTAGCAAATGCTGCGATAGCAGGTCTCGTCATGGCAAAGGTCTTCATTGCAATCTTGAAACCTTCTCCCTCTGTACCCAGCATGTTTTCGATAGGTATTCTTGCATCCCTGAACATGACAGATGATGTAGTTGATGCCTTATGCCCCATTTTTTGTACAGGACGACCTGTCTTTACTCCCGGTGTATCAGCATCGACGATGAATGCACACAGTGCCTTGTGTCTAAGACTTGGATCTAGACTGGCAAAGACAGTGAACGTATCTGCATGAGGTGCATTGGTAATCCAGAATTTCGAACCGTTCAGGACGTAGTTGTCCCCTTCTCTCTTGACCCGTGTTTGAATTCCTGCAACATCAGAACCCATTCCAGGTTCGGAACATGCAAAACTGATGAACTTCAAGTCTTCAGTAAGTGGGCGAAGATACCTATCTTTCTGCTCTGACGTACCTGCAATGAGAATTGGTTCAGCTCCTAAAGAGTTGACGTAGATACTTGTTGTCATTCCTGCACAACCTGCAGCCATCTCTTCAACAACAAGACATTGCTCGAGAGTCCCAAGACCAGGACCTCCATACTCCTTTGGGATTGCCAAGTTCATCAGACCTTCATCCCAACATTTCTTGATCACTGAGCGAGGAAACTCACCTGTCTTATCATAGTAATGAGCATATGGAAGCATGTACTCTTGAGCAAATCTTCGTGCTCGGTCTCGTAGCTCTGTCTGCTCTTTTGTCAGGGTAAAGTCAATCATGGTACTCACTCCAATTTTTACTAATACTTGTTCCTTCCAATGATACCTTAAGTGGCTTACTAATTGGTTGGCAGAAAATTGGATGTGGACCTCTCATGTCTGAGAGGAGATTTGTTTTATCACCTCAGGTAGACTCCACTTCAGTTCTAAATCAAGCGCGCCTTCAGCAGGACCAGGACATCTTCTGACGCAGGTGCGACAGGCAACGCACAACCAGAGGTCAACCTCAACAGACCCAAAGCCTGGAGATTCTTTTTCCAATAGTATGTTGTCAGTTGGTTTTAATGTTGCAAGCGACAGTACTGTCTTGTAGAAGAGACTTCTATTGACAGGGAGTTCTGTAAGAGATTCATCAGAAAACTCGAATATTTCTGGTATTCGAAGTACAGGTGTCAGTTTGATTGCATCCTCTGGACAGCTTATCTCACAAGATTTGCAGCCAAGGCATTTCGAGTGTTCCCATTCGATTGTGCCAAACCCAAGAAGAGGCGCATAGCCCATCTGACTCTTATATTCTTCAAGCACAGATGGAACATCAACATCTGTAAGATCGGTTATTTTCACCTTTGGTCGTGTTGATGGAAGCTTAGCACGGGTTCGATATGCAAGAAGTACAGCAGTTTGAATCTTTTCCTCAACTTTCTTTAGTACAGATGATGCGATAGGAGCTGAATTGACTGTAACAGTAGATAACTTATCACGGGAGCGTGAAAAGGTTTCAAGGGCAGTGGCTAATCGACCAATACTCTCAGCCTTCAGATCCTGTAAAATCTCCTCTAGTTCATTACGAGCATTTGCAATCTGCAGAGCGATGATAGAGATGGTTTTGATTGTTGTTTCAGCCTCAGAAGCCGTACGGAGCACATCATATAGAATATATCCATGTTCTTCGCCCCTTGTGACAAGTTCTTCATTACGCTTCATCTGAACAAGATGAAGAAACACCTTGTCCTGTGGGATTCTTGTCTTTTCTGTGAGGTCTTTTGATGTCACTGGCCCGAGAGTACGGACCAGAGCCAGAATCAGTCCTCGTTCAGCTTCATCTTGGAGGAACTTTTTCATCATCACACGACTGGTTTCAGGATTGAGTCTTCCTCCATATACAGTAATTTCCATATTAGATATTGAACAGTTGATGCATCGACCAGCTTCTGTGACGGCCATAGGTCTATCGAAACCCAGCTCGACCTCATCAAAACTCTTTTTTCGTTCTTCAGGATCAAGGGCTGGCATTGCCGCTCTTTTATCTTCTTTTGCTTGAGCTTTATCTGCATCAACAGAGGCAACAATTGGTGAGCTCGATTTTACCTTTGGGACTTCTTCACCCTTGAGATAAAGATCGATTGCATGAGCTGCGTTCTTGCCAGCTCCAACAGCCCAGACAACAGTAGCAGGACCGGAAACTGCATCACCGCCTGCAAATACTCCCTCTACACTTGTTTGAGTGGATACTGGATCAGTCTGAATCAGACCCCATTCTGTATATTCAATATCTGGAAAGTACTCGGCTTCATCGATTCCTTGACCTATTGCTACAATGATACTATCAACTTCGATATCAAATTCAGAGTCAGGAACAGGTACAGGTCTTCGTCTTCCCGAGGAATCAGGAGCACCTAGTTCCATCTTGATGCATTGTAGAGCCTTTGCTTTTCCTGAGGCCTCAATGATTTTCACGGGGGATGACAGAATTTTAATCTCTATACCTTCATGTTCAGCATCTTCAATCTCGCTTGGAATTGCAGGCATTTCTTCTCTAGAGCGTCTATACACGATGAATACTTCACTGGCCCCTAGCCTCAGAGAGACCCGTGCGGAGTCGATTGCAGCATTTCCACCACCAATGACTGCAACTCGTTTGCCAAGGGAGAACTTTTTCCCCATATTGAAATCGTTTAAGAGCTCGAGCGCGTGATATACTCCTTTTGCATCTTCGCCTTCAACCCGCAATTTTCTGCTTGATGATGCCCCAGTTCCAATGAAGACTGCACTGAATCCTTGAGAGAGTAATTCGCTTGGTTTTGTAATTCTCTTACCATTTACTATCTCTACACCCAGTTTTTTGACATAGGATATTTCTTCAGCAAGAACATCACGTGGTAAACGGTAGGATGGGATACCATAACGTAGGAGACCTCCGTTGTCGGGTTTAGCCTCAAAGATTGTGACAGGATAACCCATTCGTGCAAGATCGTATGCGCAGCCTATTCCTGCTGGGCCGGCTCCAATAACAGCCACTCGTTGTTCTTTATCTATTCTAGGACTTAGTGATGGAATTTTCCCACTTGAACGTTCATTATCAGCTAGAAATCTATGCAGGTTTCTGATACTGACTGGTTGATCAAGTAGACCACGCTGACATTTTACTTCACAAGGAGCATTACATACTCTGCCCAAAGTTCCCGCAAAGGGATATGTTTCGCGCATCAGCTGTAATGCTTCTTCAAATTGACCATCACGAATGAGATTGACAAACCCTTGAGTCCGTACACCAGCAGGACACTCGATGTGACATGGAGGCTGTCCATAACGCGTGGTGATTCCAAAATTCTGTTGAAGTGAGAATAATGAAGCTTCAGGATCACTAGGAAGGATTGCCGCAATAGAATCAATAGTCTTCTCAAAATTCTCTCTTTCAGTATCTGAAGACCCTAGAGATTCAAGACTTTCTCTTAATATAGTGAGAAACTTGGTCATAGTGTCAGAAGAATGCGTTGAAACAGCTTTGTCTAAGTTTGCTATAGCTTCTTTGAGAATATTCGTGTCTTTAACTTCCGATGATAAATCAGCTGTTTGTGTAGCAGTAAGAAATTCTGAGAAGTATAGTTCTGGAAAGGCAAGAATGTCTTCAATGAGTGGAGTCAGTTCACCCTTTAGATCCGCTATTGCTTCATGCACTTTTCCCGGAGGAATAGCTTGTTCTTCTTTCAACCCGCCAAGCGCAATAATCATATCTAACATTCGTTGACGTTTTGGAGGAATTTCCCTTGGAGTAGTAGAGCCGCTCATTTGCTAACCTCCATCCATTTACCAGCTGTACCTTTATGTACGGGAGTGGGTCCTAGTTCATTTGCGCGTCTGACCATCTCATTTATCGCATTTGTAAATCGTTCAGGCTCTGCGCTAAACATTCTGAACATGTCAACACGCTCACCCTTCCAACCGATTGCGTTCAAGATATCACGAGCAACATCAACTTGTACTTGTGCAATCTCGTTACCGGTCCCTCCAACATGACACCTATCTGTTTCACACGCAGCAATCATGACAGTACTAGCTCCTGCTTCAAAGGCTTTGAGAATGTCAATAATGCTCACACGACCGGCACAGGGGACAGGAATCATTCGAGTGTTCGCAGGGTAGGTCATCTTTTGAGTGCCAACAATATCAATTGTTGACACTGCACACTCCTCGCAGTAGAAACAGAGGGTGATTGGATAATCAGCGCCTGCACCAGCAAGTGTTCCATCAATCTCAGACCATAATTGATCATTGGACAAGAAGTTCAATTGAGTGGCTCCTGATGGACAAAGACTTTGACAGACACCACAAGCATGGCAGTTCAGAGTGTCAATAGCAGCTTTGAAGAGTATCTTTTGGTCTTCACTTACCGCCTCAGCTTCGGTCTGTTCAACCATAAGAGGAACACCACGGGGGCATTGTTGTGCGCAAAGGCTACATCCAACACAATCGTCAACATTCAAGACTGCCCCACGTGCTAGTGAGCGAATAGTTCCGTTCTGAAGCTCGTTATGGATAATTAGTGCACCTGCCTGTGCATCCGTAATACACTCTGACACAAATTGAGGTCTGGTAATAGCACCAACCCCGACAACTCCTCTTCTACGAGTTTCATTTCTCCTAAGTTTTCCATACAGTTCTTTGATGTGACCATCATCTTGAATTGAATAGCCTAGAGTCTCAGATAACTCAGAAACACCATCAGCAGGGAGAATAGCTGTTGATAGAACAAGTAAGTCTGGAGAGACCTCAAGGTATTCATCCAGTAGTGAGTCATATATACGGACTCTTGTTTCCCCGTTTTGTTCCCACACCATACTTATACGCCCACGGATAAAGTCTACACCAACCTCACGGGATTCTTTATAGACCATCTCATTTTCAAAGGGAACACGAATGTCCATATAGACGACCCTCACTATGGCATCAGGCACATTTTTTAGGATTTCAAGTGCATTATCGATAGCGAAGGTACAACATAATTTGCTACAGTCTTTCTTGTAGTCTTCTGAGCGACTACCGACGCATTGGACCATCACTACCTCTTTTATGGGTCCATCATCAGAGGGTCTAGAGATTTTTCCATCAGAGATCATGCAGGACAATTGGAACTGGGTAATAACATTCGGATTCTTCCCATATCGATACTCATCCAGTTCAATGGGTTCAAACTCTTTGAATCCTGTAGCAATAACAATTGCAGATGTTTCTAAAGTCTGCTCTTTCTGACTGTCACCAGTAGAATAATGAACGGTAAAATTACCCATCTCACCAGTCACATATTTTACCTGAGTTTCAGTTATTACACAGATATGCTCATCTTTCTCAATTGCTTCTAATCGACCACTGAGTATCTCTAATCCTGATTTTCCTGTGGGTGCGATAACAGGAAGATGTTTCACATGACCGCCAAGTTGAGAGCTGATCTCAATCAGGCTCACATCATAACCAAGATTCGAAAGACTTAGAGCAGACTCAATCCCTGCAATTCCGCCCCCAATCACCGTGACATGATTCTTGACTTCTTTTGTCTGTTCTGAGATATTTGTTGATTTTGATGAGCGAGCGATTGTACCACGAATCATATCTAACGATTTTTTACTGGCTTGCTGCATGTCCTCATGTACCCATGCAGAATGTTCGCGGATGTTGACATATTGAATCTGAGAGGCGTCCATGCCTTTCTCTTTGAGGTATTGATTGATTCGAGGTTGAATCTTCTGACTCGTACAGGCTGCAATAACAAGATGACCATTATGTGCACGAAGCAGTTCAGTAATCTTTTCAAGACCTTCTTCTTGGCATACCTGATCATGAACTATAACTGTTGATGCCAAATCTAGTTTCTTGATTTCAGTTTCCAGATAATCGTATGAAAGGTTTAGCTGTTTTCCACAGGTACAGATGAGTACTGCTGATTTGATGTCTTCCACCTTATTCTCACTTCCTGCTCTGGAGTATTTTAGAAACGACTGCTCTGGCTTGAGTTACGCTCTCAGGTACCTCAGAGGGACCAAGAGCTGATCCACAAGCATAGACATGTTCTCCAACAACAACCTCGGTTTCGGCATCTATTGCACCTACAAATCCACTCGCGGATTTCAGTCCAAGAGATTCCATAAGTTGAGGACTATCTGCAGAGGGTTCAAGCGCAGATGAGAGTACAAAGAGGTCTGTTGAAATTTTTAGATACCTGTCTAGAAGTGAATCATAGACAATGATGTCGAGTTTTCCGTTCTTATTTGGACTTATTTGAGAGACACGCCCACGAACAAACTCCACTCCTGAATCACGGGTCTTTCTGTAATATTGTTCATATCTGTCATAGGTACGAATATCCATATAGACAACACTGACACCAATATCATTGTGTTCTTGACTGATGATTGCAGCATGTTTCAGAGCAAAGATACAACATATTTTGGAGCAGTAAGGATAATAGTTTTCATCCCTACTTCCTACACACTGTACCATAACAACATGTCTGACCGGCGCCCCGTCAGAAGGTCGAAGGAGTTTGCCACTTGTAGAACCAAGCGGGTCTAATATTTGAGCTAGTTCTACTTGAGTGATGATGTTAGGGTGAGTGCCATACCCATACTCCTCCATATTTATAGGTTGAAATTCATGATAGCCTGTTGCAATGATAATATCAGACACATTGAGTTTTTCACGAGTGGGTTCTGCATCGAGTTTAATTGCATTTGTAGGACAGTTTTGTTCTGCTTCTTTGCTCCCTTCATCATTAATTTCATGGTCATAAAGCACAGCTTGAGGTTGACATTGTGGGGAGGTCATACAAAATGCTTGTGATTTATTAATACAAAGACCACACATCGTACACTTTTTGGGGTCAATATATTGCGCACCTATGTCAATTGTTACCACAAATTTTCCCGGGGTTCCAGAGATGTCAGACACCCGTGCGTTCGTCTTCAGGTCAATATTGGGCTGGTCAATAAGTGCGCTTCTGTAGAAACATTTCCGTATTCCAGGACGCCAACGGTTACCTTCAAAACAGTAGAAACAATCATCTGTTGGAAATGCCTTATACAGATGGAGTGCGTTGCCGCCAACTGTAGACTGTTTTTCGACAAGTATTGTCTTTATACCTGAATCAGCAAGCTCGACAGCCGCTGTCATCCCTGCAACACCTGCACCTATGATAAGGACCGGGTTGGACATTGTTATGCACCTCAACCACTTAGATGATCCAGTATTGGACCAGCAGGAACTCTATTCATACTGAGCCCTATTTTTTCCTCATCAAGTCCAATTGCTAACCCGAGTATCTGTGGATAGACCAACACAGGAAGATTGTAGTCTTCTCCATAAGACTCCTTTAGGCCAAGTTGCTGCAGATCTAGCTGATTGCCACAGGCGGGACAGACAACTGTTGCAAAGGCTGCACCTGACTCTTTCATTGATTTCAATTTGTCTCTAGCAAGTCGTATAGCAAGAGGTTCATCAACAGGTAATACAGTAGCTCCACAACACTGCTTCCAGAGTGGATACTCGATAACTGACGCTCCAGTTACTGCCACAAGTTCTTGAAGAAATTCAGGTTTGAATTCTGTAACATCTATGGGCCGCAGAAGATGGCACCCATAATGAATGGCTATACCGACACCATCCAGAGGTCGAATGATTTTCTTCTTAATCTCTTCAATGCCAATATCATTGTACAGGACTTCAACAAAATGACGGGGCTTTGAGGCTCCTTTGAACTCCAGGTCTTCTTTCTTCAATTCTTTATTGATTCTCTCTCTTTCTTTGTGGTCATGTTTTAGATGGTGATATACGTCCTTAAGCGATCCAAAGCAACCATTACATGGGGTCACTATATCATAGCCATTTTTATCAGCTATTGCAAGAGTTCTTGCGTTAACAAGAATCCAACCCTTATGATCGATTGCTCTCAGATTAGGACTGCCACAACAGGCAACACCATCCATGTACTCAAGCTGCATATCGAAAGCCTGTGCCACTTTGATCATTGCAGCTTCATAATTGGGGTAATTGACTGGAACACTGCATCCAATATAGAGATTATATGAGGGCATCTTACTCTTCACCACCAACTATTTTGCTAGTCCTTGTATCCTTGAGAATGTTCTTCACAGCATCTACTGAGAGACCTGGTACTTCTGGTTCAAGACCCATATCTTCCCGTTCCCAATCTGCAGTTACTGTATACAATTGACCTTTAGTGAGAAGTTCCTTTGCAAGGCCAACAACTTTAGGTGGGACTTTACCTTCTTCAGAGGCCAAATTCTTACAATCAAAGAAAATGTCTGTTACTCGAACCTTTTGGGGACAACGTTCTTGACATTGATAACACGTCAAGCAGAGCCAAATTTCGTTGGATGAGAGAACCTCTTCTTTCATTCCAAGAAGGATCATCCTGATTAGTTGGTGCGGTTTGTACTTCCAGATATTTGCAATCGGACATGCTGCAGTACATGTTGAGCACGCAAAACAGGCAGAGAGTTCTTCACCATTTGGCATGCTTTTAATTTCGTCTCGAAATTTGGAGTCGAGCTTAGATATATCAATTGGGTCAATCAGTGTGATTGGTGGACCGCTCTGTTCATCCATTTCTGTCATAGGATACACCATTGGCATTTGACGATTTTCTCGCTGTTTGATGAGCAAAATGAAGCCTATATTAAAAGTTTGTAGAGAGGACAAAAAAGCAATCTGTGTTTTACACTAATCTTTATCATCAAAACCTCGATGATAGATTAATACGATGATTCCAATGGTTCCTGATATCACAGTTGCCTCATAGAGAATAATCCAAAAAATGTGCATTGTATTCAAAGGATATAACAGTGCACCCATGAGTGCCATTATTGCACAAAGGACCACAATGATTTGAAAGATGGTTTTTCTGGGAGGCATGAATTAAAGTGTACGTAGCTGGCTCTTAGTCCTTTCGATTTAATTGCTGCACTAATTCTTGAATGGGTTCAATCTCTCTTCTAAGATTCTCAAATGCATTCTTGGTCTCATTACATAAGTTAATGCTCAATTGAATCAGATAGCCCTTTACATCATCAGAGGTTCCATGGAGATGCTTTAGGGTTGTAGACGTGTCTCCGATAAGTTTGAGGGAACCAGCAAGAGCAATTCGAAACTTCTCGTGAGAGGAGAGCAAAATATGTTGTTGTTGATTTAGTTTTTCAAGATATGACTGTAGTTCGTCTCTTATCTGTTCATTATTCATTTGATACCACTCCATCTTCTGGTACAACACGACTAGCGGTACCATCGCGTAACCAAACTTTCGCGTTTTTTGCAGGAATCGTTGCAATATCCTCCTTAGAGAACGGACCATAGGTTATTTCATCTAGTCCAAGAAATGCTTCAGATATAGGTCTGAGAAATCGCACGATGACATAATCAATACCTTTAGCTTCATCTTCTTCTGTATCTTCCTTGATTATCTGTGGTAACTTTTCTTTCTTGCTCTTTGATTTCTTACCCAATGTTGCAAACCCAGAGAGTGATTCTTTCACGAATTCGATATGACCATCAAACGCTCGTTGAACTCTATTATAGAATTCCTCTTCAGCCAATGTCATATCACCTGGAGGACGGCGACCAAGAAGAATCGCTTTCATTATCTTCTCTTTTCTCAATTCAAGTAAATCCTGAATCATGAATTCAACGTTTAGACCCTCTTGTGTGAGTATCTCAGATTGAAGTACGTCTTCAGCGTTCGTGGACGCTAATGCAAGACGAATTTTGGAAAGATAGGATATCATATTACTCAATCGTAGGTCTGCTAGGTCCTGCAACGTTTCGTTTTCTACCTCATCCTCCCAAGCTTGTCTAATATCATCATAGCTCATTTCACTCAAGTGAAGCAACCCCCTTGCACAAAACAAATACTGCAGCACTAAGCGGTAGGTCAACTTGTTCTCCGCAAAATGGTCCATATGTTTCGTCGCTTATTCTGAATGCTGGAATAGTAGACGCTTTGTGGAATATAACTTTCATTGAACCCTCATTGAAAGCTATCGCATCGTTAAAAGGGTCAAAAGTGTCTAATTCAGCCCTTGTTAGTTCAGATACAATAAATCCAGTTTTGCCATTAAGACTACCTATAAGCCGTATGACTCTATGTATATCATGAGTAACAGGTCGATCGATTTCTGCTCCATATAGTGCTACAGCTGTTTCCGCTATCTCTTGCCAAGATTTTGGGCCCACACCCTTGACTTTTGGACTAAGGATTGGTGTGTGTCTTTGGAGTCCTTCGATTGCCTCTAGACGTCTTTCTTTGAGTGGGGTAAGCCATTTTTCTCGACCAGTATAATCATCAATAGTTTGAATGAACTCTATCATTGCCTCAGCAACTTTTCCATTCCAGCCTGGAAAATTGCGAGCTGGAACTCTGTTGGCGCCTTTCTCTAGAGAGATGGCTTTTTCTCCTTTGAATCCCGATCCCATGATATAGTGAACAATCTCGATGCGTGCATTTGAATCCAACTTGTATACCTTCGGATCCTTAACTCGCACATGATATCCTCGATGACCACTATAATTGATTTGTATCTTATTTAAATCAAAACCCAAATCATCAACTAAGAAACGATCAACAAGCTTTATTGTGTGGTTTCGAGCGACATCTAGACATTTATCACAGATCCACTTTCTAGTGCTAAACCCAAATTGCTTTTGAGTGACTCTTGAGTTGCACGCAGGACACACTTTTGGTGGTTTTCCATTCCCTACCTTACTGCACTTAGGATTTTCACAATACCATGCATCACCACAAACAGGGCAAACATCTGGCGGTTTACCGGTTCCTGTCTTCTTGCAGCCAGGATTGTTACATTGCCAGGTATCATGGTCTTTCGCACACTTTAATTCAAGATGGTCTGCATCAATATCAAAGACTAATTCAGCACCCAACCATTCTTTTTCATGCATATGCGTAGCAGTGGGAACTTTGTAGAATGCAGCAGAGTGATACACACTTTCAGGAGCTGATATTGTAAGATCTTTGACCATGTCATTAGCAGAACGGTAGCCAATATGGCGAATCCAACTTGTGGCACGTACATCTTTTGATTGGCAAGTTGGACATTCTGTGATGGGTTGAAATGACTTTCCTGACTTGCCACAGCCTGTTCGAACATCCGTTCCAGATTCGTCGCGACCTCTTCTTTCAATACAATGCCAGTTCTGTTCCCAAGTCTGGATTGCAAATTCACGTGTATGGATTTGTTCAGGTACACTAATAGAATCGGGATGATTTGCATAATACTCATGAAACAGAAGCCTCAGCTTCATTGTTTTTGCAATTTTTCCCTGATTCTGTGTTGGCATTATAGAAGACCACACCTCTGGAAGTTTGTACGTCGAGTGTATTTATAATAACAGCGTTATCTTCTCGGATTGGATTGAGTCACTCATACATGAAGTATTCTAGATTAAGGATGGTCATCTACGTTCAACACGTGGAGCAAGAATGAAACTAATAGTTCCTGCCTCGGCTATTGGAAACTCAAGCATCATAGGTTTGTTCCCAGTGAACTGAACTATGATGCTATCACCAGCTATTGCTTTTGATATTTCTGTCAAGTAGTTAAGCGCATACATTGCAGACGATTGGCCACCGGCAACTTTCAATTGGAATAGAGCTGGATCTTCACCTTCAGTTGAAAGAGATATTTTGGCTTCGCCTGTATCACCTTCACCAGAAAAGGTCAGAAGATTCTTCTCTGCACTGATTTTGACATGACTTGAAACAACTCCAACGTCCTTGATTGCCTGTTTGAAGGCATCCGCATACATCTCAGCCTTAACATCAAACTCCATTCCCGGTCGATTGGTTTGACTATCAGGGGGTGTAAGAAGTTGTAGTTTGAACTGTCTCTCGGCTTGACCAATCATCTTTATCTCAAGTCTCTTATCAGATTCGTCTAGAGTGAACTCTAGACGTTCATCGCCCCCCATTCTTTTACTCACTCTTGTGAGCTCATCGATTCCAAGACAGATATCATGCTCTCCCTTACAAGCGAATTCTTGAAAAACAGTAGACGGGAGGGTTAGGTCTATCATTGCAGCTTTAGACGAGTCTAGCTGTCTTAGTGATATTCCAGATTCAGACACTCGCAGGTGAGCCTCTGTAAGAAGAGTTGCCAAGGCATCAACTATCTGTTTCCAAGTCTTTGTGCTATCAAGAGTAGCGTGAAACATTGTAATATTATCTCCAATATCTTGTTAGGCTGTGGGACAAGCATGTTAAGCCTATTTTAGAGAGTATTCATCACAATTTAAAATGTACTTCTCGGCAGTTGTAAGTGATAATGATATACTATTTAGACTTCTTCATCTTCTTTCAACTCGAGGTGCGAGAAGATAACGTATCATACCATTTTCAGCAATTGGAAATTCTATTAGAATTGGTCTATTGCTGGTCATCTGAAGCATTAGATTATCACTGGGTATCGCTTTAGTAATCTCGTTGAGATAACTTAGAGCGTACATTGATGATACTTCACCACTGGTACTCAAGCTATAAAGAAGTGATTCATCACCAAGACTCAGAACTACCTCAGATTCTCCAGTATCACCTTCTCCAGCAAAACTGAGTGTATTATATCGTGCAGTTACCTTCAAGTGATTAGAGAACACACCTATGTCTTTTACTGCATGCTTGAATGCATCGGCGTGCATCTCAGCCTTGACATCAAATGATGGGACTAGTTTTTGTGTTCTTTCAATGGGAGGTGTGAGAAGTTGAAGTTTGAATGTTCTGACAGCGTGTCCAATCATCTTAATTTGTAGACGGTTTTCTGATGTATCAAGATCGAATACTAATTTATCATCAACAGTCATACGCTTGCTCACTTTGACTATATCATCAACGCCCAAACAGATATCATGCTCGCCTGTACATTCATATTCTTGAAACACATTTCTTGGCAAGGTCAAATCGACCATTGCTGCTCTTGAAGAGTCGTACTGCGTCAGAGTAATTCCAGTATATGAAACTACTAAATGAATTTCAGTAAGAAGTGTGGCAAGAGCGTCAACAATTTGTTTCCAGGATTTTGTACTATCAAGTGTTGCGTGGAACATTTAATTTCCTCCATCTTTAGCTCATTGTTTGTAAGACTTGGTCTTCCAATTCGAGAATTTCTTTATACAATGCAATATCAAGAGTATCAATATCGTGGACTAGAGTTGCGTTCAATCTATGTTCTTTCTTTTCACTATCGGTCTTTTCAGTGACCTCCCCAATAATCAGATATTTCTTCTTGGGCTCAAGAGTCCCCTCAGTAGCGACCCATATCTTTTGGGCCTTGGAAACATCATCATAGAGATCTTGAATGAGGGCAGCACCTGGTTGTGAATCTATAACTATTCCAAGAACTCGGACGGGATTTTTTTTAGTTGGTAAATCACGAATAGTAGTAATGTGTGCAGCTTTTTTTCTTATGAATTTTTTATCCTCTGTCACGTCAAATGCGCCCTTTGTAATTCCTCGAATAAGGAACCATTATCATATGATGTTCATGATACAAGAGGGCTATAAATGTAGTAGTCTGTATTTGTGATAGTCTAACCACCATAATTACGCCAAGTGTGTTTGCATTTGGTACATCGATAGAATTCTGTTGCACCTTCGTCACCACGTCTGGTCTGAAGAGTCCAATAGTATGCCTCAGTGTTATCGCATTTTGGACATGATGCTTTTGTGATGGGCATAGGTATCGAGTCATCTTCAATAACAACTATCTTATCTCTTGGAGTTCTCCCAATCTCCTCGGATAATTTCAATGGCTTTACAATCTCTTTGATGTACCCACAACTACGACATTTCAACACACTAGTTCCGTCTTCTTTTGTAAAAGGCATCATCATCGTACCGCATTTTTCACAGAATTCCATGTATAATGCACTCCACTTCTGCATCGCTATATTAGCAGTTAATTAAGCATTGTGACTAGTCGAAGCTACGAATCTTGTTTTTGATTTTGTGGGAGGCGTACGATATATTGTTCAAGAAGACATTGAAAGGACAATGCAGCGAGTTTATCCTCTTCTTTCCTATTGGTAGTACTGTCAATAAGGAGTGTTTCTGACAACGAGTCAATCATGTCTTGCATTGTTAAGTTCCCTGACATCCACAAGTACGCCATGACTGCTTCATAAGCATCTGCAGCTCTTCCTATATCGGTCCTTCGATTCATATGAAGATATACTGAGGTTTCACGTATTGCACGAGCCAATACACTATCCTTAACTTTTTCACCAGTCAGCTTTCCTAAGACGAGGGTTTTTGCAAGGGAATAAGCCAGATTAACAAGATTGTCACCTACTTTGGCAAGTCCTTTGTCATGTAGAATCATATCGATGCTCTTATGTTGAATAAAGACTTCCCACATTGGGACCACTCTTATGCTATTTTTTATTCAACACTATAATCAGATATAGATTGTTTGAATTTCTTTCTGAACTCCTCTGTACGTGCCAGCATTTTTTCAAGAGCTTCTCTAAGAATTACATTTGCCTGACGACGCTGGGTTCGTAACGTTACAACTGGACTAGCTAACAAAGGATGCTCAATATTGTAACCTGCGAATTCCACAGATGGTTCTTCGAGGAGCGTTTTACGCAAAAGATTAGGGAAGGAATGTCCTTCACCACCAATTTCAAATTTAAGTTCAAATTTCGTATTTTCTATTGTTCTAGGCTTCAATCACGACGCCTCCTATCATCTCTTCGACTAGGACTACCCCTATTGGAGCGTCTTTCATTATAATGACGGCTTCCGCCTCTATCACGACTGCTTTCAAAACGTCGACCACTACCACGATCGTCTCTATCATAGCGGTCTCTGTCATATGATCTTCTTTTTGGTGCAAGGTCAGGTCTTGCCTCAAGTCCGAAATTTTGTCCGTAGTCCTTTGCAACTTCGCGAGTTTCTCTATTCTCGCATCTAAGACAAAACATATTGTTGAATGTAGTTAGTGTCAGAGGATTTCCGCATTTAGAGCATTTTGCTAATAAGACGCCAAAATCAGGACCCACAACGCTGAGTTCAATGGGTAGTTCGTGTGTGTTTAGAGAAGTAGCGCGAATTATATCATTAACACGTAAGACATCATGCATACTCTTGACAAACCGACGGGTCACATTGCTAATATGTATCTCTCCAATCAGGCCACTATGAAAATCTTGATCATTTCTTCGAACTACAACGATTTCAGCACGCTGTTCATATGCATTCACAACCTCACCCATTAAAATATCGCCTTTGACGGGAAGTGACAGTTTCATTTTACCATCTGGGGGAAGAACACTTATGCTCCGTTCTTTGAGATCCATTGAAACTGCACCCGGCGCTGCAGCATAAACAATGCCCTCCTTTTCATAAGTACCATAGCTAGGAGACAACTCTTCAATAACACATAATTGTTCTCCAGGCACTACTATATCGCCGGTTTTCACATCAGCCATTCTGTTCACTCTCTTTGGAACGTATTCGATAAAGGTCTACATCGACCAAGTGTATCTCTTTCTTATGATGATCGAACAATTTCTTTATTGGAAATTGAAATGTTTCGATTTGTGTCACCTGTGCGCCTAATTTTTCAATCTCTTTCGTCAGAAAGGTCCTGTTCTTTTCACCCGCAAGGTGTATGCTGTAGGTCACATCTGCTACTGAGATTGCTTTTGTAAGGAATCTCATGTCAGCACCTCTCTTTTTTACACCAAATGGAGGGTTACTGACAACAGTGTCAACAAGACACTGTAGCTGTAGAGAGGAAACTTCCCCTAAGATCCAGTCTACTGTGTCTTCTATTCCGAGCAATCGTGAGTTCATTTGTGAAGCCTTTAAGGCTTTGCTTTGTACATCAATTCCTATCACTCGTCTTGCACCTAAAAGAGCTGCGCCAAGTGCAAATATGCCGTCACCACATCCAAGATCAAGCACGACCCTGTCCGTGATGTCTTGGTGGTCCATTTGGGCAGAGAAAAGAATACTAGAAACAATGTTAGCAGGAGTTGGATATTGCTCTAGTTGAATATCATAGTCATTTGTTCGTTCAATTGATTGTAGGGCAATCTCCAAGTCTTTCAATCTCACAGATTTCACATCAGTGCAATTCTATAGGTTTTATCAATATCGTTGTTTTGATGAACAATACTATTAGAACTTAATTGAATCAATAGATGTTCACGTAATACGTAACCTTATTTGTTCCATATGTTCCATAGGTTCCATAAGAAATCCAGTGGAACTTCCCTCGTCTTCCGATGGAGTGAGTGATATGGAGAAACCTCTTGACAAGTTATTTGACAAATTCTTACAAGGCCAGGGAATATTCAAAGACAGGGACGCGTTACGACCAACATATGTCCCAGAAGATCTACCATTTCGTGATGAACAGATGGGAAGACTTGGATCGATACTAGGACCAGCTCTCCGTGGTGCACCGCCATCAAATATTCTCTGTTATGGTAAGACTGGTACTGGAAAAACTGTTGTGGCTAAATATGTGCTCACACTTCTTGTTGATAAGGCAAAAAAGAGTGATGTCACTGCTCCTCTGACAACTCTTGTCAACTGTAGAATTGTTGGTACAAATTACAGGGTTCTTAGACAACTCTGTGTTGATATTGATGCAACAATGCCTGATGGATCCGATGTCCCATTTACAGGCCTACCAACTGATGAGATACGCTCGATTTTCAAGAAAAAACTAGATAGTGACACGAATATCATGTTAGTTGTCCTCGATGAAGTAGATAGTCTGGTTAAACGGGATGTCAACCAAGGTAATGACATTCTCTATGGATTGACGCGGATGAACAGCGAATTGGAAAATAGTCGGATATCAATCATCGGTATTAGTAATGATTTGAAGTTCAAAGAGATGCTGGATCCAAGGGTTTTATCGACCCTAGGAGAAGAAGAGGTGATTTTTGCACCGTACAATGCAGTAGAGCTCAAGGGGATTCTACAACAAAGAGTAGAGATCGCTTTCAATTCAAGAGTGATAAGTGATGAGGGAGTAATCAATCTAGTTGGAGCACTTGCAGCACAAGAACACGGAGATGCTCGTCGTGCCCTTGATCTATTGAGAACTGCTGGCGAACTTGCAGAGAGGAGAGGGGACGAAAAAGTAACACAGAACCACGTTCGTGATGCTCAGAAGGTGATAGAGAGAGATACTATTACTGAAACTGTGAAGACACTTCCAATGCAGTCAAAAGCAGTGTTATTCGCAGTGTATGCTCTAGCAGATAGAGGGCAAAATGATATTTTCACTGGCGAGTGTTTCAATGTTTATTCAGAGATTGCCAAGTCATTATCCTTAGATACGTTGACGCAGAGACGTGTGTCGGACCTGATAGCCGAACTTGATATGCTCGGATTGATTAATACTACAGTAATTTCAAAGGGGCGCTATGGTCGCACAAAGAAAATTAAGCTTGCTGTAAGTAAGAAACAGATTGGGGCCATCTTAGATGATGATGTTAGGCTCAGCAAGGCTGCAAAGGAACTTATTGGATAGTTTTAGGCTCTCTCCTGTGAGAGATCATAGAAAAATTTCAATTCAGGAGACCCCGTTCGTAAGTTTAAGAGGGTCACAATACCTGGCGTTGGAACAACACCTTGTTTTCTCATGAAGTCTGTTTGTGATTGAAAAGTACCTGAATTAATGATTTGTACTCCTCGATAATTGTCCACAGCATTATGATGAGCATGGCCAAAATGCACGACGTCAGGAGGTGTATCAATGACCATCCAATCACGATCCAGAGGTGCTAGTTCGGTTTTTCCCCCGTAGATAGGAGCAAGATGTCGTTTCTTTAGAAGCTCTTTCATAGGAAAAGCTGGATCCGTATAAGAAGCTCCTGGAATATTAGTCACTAAATCATCTAAACTGTCACCGTGCGTTATCAATATGTTGACTCCTTCAACAATAAGCTGAGAGGGGTCTCCTAACATGGTAACGTTACCAAGGTTGTAAAGAGATTCGCAGAACATTCGTGGAATTGGAGGTTTAGGAAGGGCTTGACGACAAGCATCATGATTTCCGGGGATACAGAATATCTTAATCCGTTTTGGTATCTTTTTTAATTTGTGCGCAATGAGATCGTATTGTTCATATATACTTGATATTGTGAGGTGATATCTTTGTTCTGGATACACACTAATCCCATCAACCATATCTCCGGCAATAAAGAGATACCTCAAATTATCCACAATACCCTGGTCAACACTGTCCACATCATGACCATTTAACCAGTTGATGAAATGATCAAGTTCATCTTCGAGGAATTCTTGACTGCCACAATGTAAATCTGAAATGAAGGCGGCATAGATGTCTGTCTTAGACCTGCCTATCTGACGTGCTGTTGGTATATCAGGAAACAATACATCGTCAGCAATCATTCGTTCATCATTATCAACATAACCCGAGATACATACTACTTCATCTAGCAATATCGAGTTCGCCTTTTCAGATAGTTGTTGCCCCTTGAGACCCTCTTGACCAGAGGGGACAACACAGATAATTGTGTCTTCAGGACCCTCAATATCAAGAATGACGTTACGGGATTTCGATATGCTCTTGTTCCTAATAATTCCCAAGACGATTTGACTCGGTGGGCGTATAAGACGAACATCGGTCTCGCCTCCCCCCTGCCTGCGTTTCATGTGACCTTTCCTTGTTTTTGCAACTTTTGGAGAGACTGCATTCTGTGTGTCTATTCGAGCCATGTAGATTCTTTTTATTCTCTCAAAACGATCAACGAAGAGCTTGAGAAAATCTTCAATGATACCCTCAGAACCTACTTTTATTATGTCTGGGGTCTTTTCGATTGTATAATCCCAGTCGATTGCAGTTTGTTGTGATGTTCCTTTCTTTTGACCTCTGACTTTTAATTCAGAAGACGTTATAGGTGTGATTTCCAGTGTTTCTTTTGTAGAGATTGGGTTCTCAAAGAGAGAGGATACATATTCCCTTGAGAGAACAACAGGACCATCATTTTTTATCTTACTAAGAATGACGGACTCAACTTTTTCTATAGGTGCTTGAAGGGTTAGAATATAGTCTAATGCATCAGGTGTGATTTGGAGTCCTGACTCAATCAAAAGAGCCAATATGTTACGACGAACAGATGCAGTCAATTAATCATCAATGAAGTAGAGGTGTGTTGTTGTTAAAAACATCTGCCTTCATGGTTCGTGCGGGAAATGTAATAAGCGCGCCTTTCACAGATAATTTGTTGCCTAATAGTGTTAATGGGTGAGACCATGGTGAATATCAGAACACTGCAGCAAACCGGTGGGAAGAGTGGGAGTTCGTTTTTAATCATCTTACCAAAGGACTGGGTCATACGGCATAAATTGAGTAAGGGAGACCCAGTTGTTGTTGCAGAGCGAGAAGACGGGTGTCTAATAGTAGACCCCAGACTGCCAAAAGCTGGAGAGACTCGGTCTACAACAACTCAAATCGAATTTAATCTTAGGTGGGAGATTACAAGTAGGTATCTCTTGGGTTTTGATGAGATTCGTATTGTTAGTAAAGATCCTATAACAAATGTACAAAGAGACGAACTAAAGAAGGTCATCAAACGATTTGTAGCTCTTGAGGTCACTGAGGAAGATGACCATCTAATTGTACTAAGGTGCCTCATTGATCCAGCAACATTGCCAGTGAACACAGCAATGCGCCGAATGAATCTAATAACATCAAGAATGATTGAAGATGCATTGGAGGTCTATTTTGAGGGAAATCTAGAGGGTGCAAAGGAAGTCATTCAACGTGATGAAGAAGTAGATAGGCTGTTCTTTCTAATTGTAAGACAGCTCAGGTCAGCAATTCAATATCCAAGAATGAGTGAGATGATGAGCCTTGCTCCTGTTGAGGCACTTGATTTCAGGTTAGCGGCCCAATATATTGAGAGAATTGCAGACCTCGCGGTGGATATCGCTCAGAGAGTTGAAGAACCGATTGATAAGAAATTGGTACTGAAGATAAAACCAATTGTAAATAAAGTGAGAGAGATGTTATCAGATTCTGTCAACAATTTATTCAAATTTGATCCCAAGAAAGTAGCATCGGTCATAAAATCAGAAAAATGGTTAATCACAGAAACGGCCAAACTTAGACAACTGATAATAACAGCACCAAATGGACGGCCACAAACTCAGCTTTATGTTATTGATAGTCTGTTGAGAATGGGAGAGGCTGCAAAAGATATTGCAGACCTTGCGCTCCCTCAGAACTAGAGGAAATTAACATGGATGACAAGATCTTTGGCACTTCGGGAATAAGAGGACCTATCTCTGAAAAATCAACGACTGATTTAGCATTGAATTTGGGAAGAGGGCTCGGTTCGTTCTTGAAAGGACTGGGAACTGTTGGAATTGGTACAGATGCTAGGACTTCACGAGAGATGTTAAGAAATAGTCTTGTTGCAGGAGTTCTCTCAACCGGGGTTGATGTCATTGACTTAGGAATTGTGCCAATGCCAACTGTAGCATACTTCAGTCAATTGGATGAGATTGATGCATCAGTAATTGTGACAGCTAGTCACAACCCATCAGCAGATAATGGTTTCAAATTTTTTATTGGAGGAAGAGAATTCATTAGAGAGGAGGAAGTGTTCCTTGAGAACGCCATCTCCGAGAAGCAGTTCTTAGTTGCAAAATGGGATAGATGTGGAAAAGTGGAACAGGGGGATATAAGAAACCAATATCTGAATAATGTAAAGAAATTTCTTGCAAGTCGGGGTGAAAAGGGGAATGGTACTAAGGTACTTCTTGATTTAGCAAATGGAGCTGCAACAAATTATACACCTCATCTACTCTTGGAAATGGGATTTTCAGTCACTACGATGAACTCTCATCAAGATGGGCATTTCCCTGGAAGACCTGCTGAACCCTCACCTGGAAATCTTGGTGATGCTATGAAAATGGCAGCAAATTCTGATTTTGCTGTGACAATGTGTCATGATGGAGATGGAGATAGACTTGCTGTAATAGATGAACAAGGAGAGTTTATCGATCAGAACCGCGTCATAGCGCTATTCGCGAAAGATGAGGTCAAAAGAATCGGAGGTGGGACTGTTGTTGTCTCCATTGATACCTCCAGTGTTATTGATGAACTTGTCACCGCTGCAGGAGGGGCAATTGTTAGAATGCCCTTGGGGTCCCTTCAGGAGTATTTAGCATCGGACAAAGGGAAGGATGTGGTTTTCGCTTCTGAACCTTGGAAACCAATCTTTACTGCGATGGGAGGATGGATGGATGGCATCACAGGCGCTGCACGGTTTGCTCAGATGATGGAAGAACAAGGAGATGGCAGCTGTACAAAATTAATGAAAACCATACCGAAGTATCCCATGCTTAGAGACTACATGGCATGTCCTGATAAGATAAAACCAAAATTTCTGCCTCGTGTGAAAGAGTTGTTAGTCCCTCAGATGTCTGGAGTCAGCCAGGTACTGGAAGTGGATGGAATCAGAATAGAGTGTACTGATGGATCCTATGTTCTGGTGAGAGTTTCAGGGACTGAGCCAAAAGCTAGGCTCTATATCGGTGCCAGACAACAATCCACAGTGGATAGACTCGCATCACTAACCAGAAGCGTAATGGAAGAAGTCATAGAAAATCTGCAGAAGGACTAAGTCCTCAGACCTTGTGCCTTCTCAGTCATTTTTGCAGCTTCGACATTTTTTCCTTGAGCCCTGAGCGCCATTGCCAGAAGGTCATAGGCCTCTGGCATAGTGGGTGCAACTTCTACAAGTTTCTGAAAGGCCTCCTCAGATTTTGCAGGCATACGCGACCTAAGATAGACCATTCCAAGGACTAACCAACTCTCGAAGAACTTCGGATTAATCTCAATGCTCTTCTTTGCAGCTTCTAGGGCATCAGTGTCCTTCCCCATTCCAAGATGGGTTGTGGCAAGACCACTCCATGCAGTGTTATCTTTCGGATTGATCTCTATTGCCTTTCGGAAATATGGTTCTGCACCTCTGAAATCGTTCCGCGCCTTGAGAACGCATCCCATCAGATTCCAAGCATGATGCATCTTCTCATCGAGTTCGAGAGCTTTTCTTGCAGATGTTTCTGCATCACTGACCTTCTGTTGGGCTAATTGACATCTACCAAGGCCAATCCAATATATTGAGGTGTTTGGTCTCAGATTAACAAGTTTTCTATAAGCGGTCTCAGCCTCAGCCCACCTTCCTTCACTTAGTAACTTCAGACTCTCCTCAAAGAGTTCCCAGTATTCATCATCAGACATAACTATCAGACTATTAATGTATTAAAAATGAAATAATGAATATGACGGTAAGATTAAATCGTGAGTAATTAGGAGTCTATATAGGCCGGGGTCTCCTAGTGGCTATGGAGGCGGTCTCGAAAACCGCTGTCTTCGTGACGCGTGAGTTCAATAACTTCTACTCTGGTAGAGTTGTACAAATCTCATCCCCGGCGCCAATTATTTACATTTTTGATTAAAAAGTGAGAATTGAATAACCATCCTTTGCAAACTTCAGAAGGTCACTATGACCACTAAGTTCACCTTTGAGTGGAACGCCCAGTTTCTGTACTGCTTCAGTTGCTGAAAAGGCTGCAGAACATGCTTTGCATGCATGATCTATGATTCCAAGTCCCATTGCCTTATCAAAGATAGGGAGTTTGATTGAGCCATCTTCTATTCCTATGAGGAGTTTTGGAGATGCACACTCAAGAACCGTTGCAACCTCATGACCATGCCCATGAAAATTAATTGCATTTAGAAGGAGATGGTAGAGCTGCATCTTATTCTCATCTGTAGCTAAAAAGAGATATTTCATGATATTTCACAAAGGACGTATATCCCAAATAGATTATGAGTATTACTAAAAAATGGTGCGGAGGGCGAGATTTGAACTCGCGAAC
>SDOA01000052.1 GCA_004524595.1 Candidatus Thorarchaeota archaeon
ATCGGTTCCTTCTCGTGTAGCCTGTGCAACTCGTATGTTGGATTCAACAGCAATACGCATACCAAGCTGTCCAACAATCAGAGAGAAGCTCGCACCAAGAGCAAAGGCAACTGAGCGACCGATACCAACAACGATTCGGCCATACTCTGAATCACCAAACAAGACCTCAGTACCTCTCTCAGGAGTCGTTATATAAACGGTGAAGAAAAGAAGGATAGACAATACAATTAGTATTGGTATGATAGTCTTCAGCTGCCTATCTAGGTAAGATAGTGCTCCTTCTCTGATACCGTTCCAAACTTTTTGCATCTGCTCAGTTCCCTTGTCCTTTTCAAGAACACCCTTTCTGAGCCACCAAGCATACACGAAACTTACGATTGCCGCCCCAATGACAGTTAAGATCATTACCTGTTCGATGGTCGACATGGCTTCTAAGAATGTTTGGAATAATTGCATATTTTATTTCACCATCCCGTTTTCCTAAGCAAAAGTCTTAATTTTTCGCAAGTTATTGCCTAGATTCCGGTATGTATTGAGCCAAAGGCCAGAAAATCCACCTCTTAAGGATATCTTTGAAGGATTGGTTATGCAAACGCTAATTGAAACTATAACAGACACCTTTAGGAGAAGTTTCAGTGAATAATAGTCGCTAGATGATGTGATTGCGTAGATGAGGTAATAAGCAACTATGTTGCTATATTTTGCTAAGCATCAAAATCTATATGATTGAGATAGCTCCTTGATTAATTCTGTAAGGATGTGAGTGAAATATGATACAATGCAATAGATGCAAGAAGAAGATTCGAGGAGAACCTGTATATGTTGGTTCTTCGCGACGTCCGTATTGTAAAAACTGTGCGGGAAAAGTCACAGAATGAATATATTTGAAGGATGGTGGACCGGGCGAGATTTGAACTCGCGGCCTCATGGAAATTTGATCTCCCGGGAAAGCCAGAAGTTTTGCAAACCATGCGATCTGCCGGGCTAATCTACCGGCCCACTTTTTATACATTAACGAAAGGACAGGTATACTGCCGATACGTATTGCAGGTCGCTATGCTCATTACAATGGTTAAAAGAATTACGGAGTGGCGTGGGGCTAATCCTCACTCTCTGCATATTCTTCTCGCATGGTATCAATCCAAAATGGAGCACCTTTCAGTTTAGAGGCTTCTGTAGGGGAGAGCTCCTCATATTTTACCAGCGTCATGTCATCAGGTAGAATTCCACTCACCCCAGCAGGGTCCTCTAGAATTAGCGTAAAAGGAAATTCACCATTAAGAGCGTCTTCCATTTGATTTAATATTTCAGAAGCCCTTTGCTTTTCTGAATCAACCTCAGAGAAGTTCGCGGCGGTTTCAACAACACCACGAACACGATAGAGGAGACCCTCTACATTGGTAATGAATGAGTCTGCAGCAGGACCAGGTTCCACATCAATCCCCCACTCAGGGAACCGATATGTTCCAGAGCCTGAACGAACGATGCGTACACTTAGTAGAGAAACATCATCCACGTAGATAGAAAAACGACTAGGTTTTCGTTGCTCCGCTGAGAATACGTCATTGTGACTAAATCCACATTCAGGACAGACCATGTTAAACATAGCCAGTTCGTTGAAGAAAGGAACGCTGTAAATCATGGAGCGTATATTCAACTTGCCTTTTCTGCAAGTCGGACATATCGGTGCAAGTTCTTCCTTACTTGACATTATAACCAAGTAGAAGGCTGTTGAAGTTCCTATAAGCCTGACCATTTGATACAATTGGTAATACGAACAAAAGGGATACATCACTAAAATGCTCAAAAAGGATTAGGAGTCAGTACCTATAGTGCACGCTAAGTACAATGTGACAGTCATAGGGATGACTAGAGTAGCACGCCATAACTAGAGAGATAGAGAGGAATACACCCTATGGATATCAATAGTATCTATATCATTAGAAGAGATACAGGGGTGTGCATGTATCACAAAGATTTCACAGGTTCTGGTTTTGATCCTCAACTTCTCTCATCGTTTCTTGTAGCTATGACCTCTTTCTTTGATGAGGCAACACGATCTATAAAATCTCAAGCTCGGGCTTTTGAAGGTACTGATTATACAATCGTAGTTGAATTTGGTGAATGGACTCTTGGGGCCATTTCCACAATGGTTGATAGTGCATATTTGCGAGACAAATTAAAGAGAGCAGTCACTCGATTTGAGGAACAATTCAGTGTTCTGAAATGGGTAGATCTTGATCTAGCAGTGCAGACCCGTTTTGAACAGACCGTGATGAACGAGTTTGTAAGAGAGCAAATCACCGAAGATTCGTTGATAACAATAAAGCCAGTATGGGAGCACTACACAAGGCGGCCGGATGTTATATCATTTCTAAGATTGATTCCTGACATCTGTTCAGTGAAGGATGCTGCGGGTTTTCTCGAGGTGCCAGTTGAGTTAGCCCTCAATCTTACTGCAGAGGCACTTTGGGAAGGTGCAATAGTACTTGCAAATCCCGTTAAACCAGATGATATCTATACGGCTACTTCGATGACACATTCAGAGGAAATGCTACAAGACCTATCTCCAGAGGCGATTCGGGCTCTCAACGAACTCGATGGAGAAACCCCTCTCTCGATTGCCGCTGAACGTTTGAAGACATCTGATTTGAAAAGGTTCCTTGAAGAGGTTGCATGGCTTCAAAAGAGAAAGATGATAGAACTCGTTTCACCATCACAAGCTGTGGTTGTTCGATATTCTTCTGCTCTCCAATACCTGCTTAATCGATTGGCCAATATTATAGGAGTGAATGCAACCCGTAGTGTATTCTTTAATGCTCGTGATAGGCTTATAGACAATTATTCATGGCTTGCATTTGTGACCTTGGAAGAAGGAGTGGATGTTGAGATGAAAAGCTCCCTTTTATCTGCGACTTTGAAAGGGTCAATCAGTCCAGATATTTTGGATGATGGTCTCAGAGTTTTTATGCAATTTATCACGCGAAAGGTCAAAGATCTTATGGGTTCAGGCCCAGTAAACAAGATTCTCTATAACACAAAAGAAGAATTGGAAAAGCGATTTCCAAGTACAGTTTTTCATATCGCATGGGAATCACTTCTTGTCTGAGAGAAATTAGTAGAATTCAACCGCAAAACACAATATAAGCACAATATACAAATCAGGGAAGAGAAGTGCTTCGCGATACACCTCAAAGGAGTATGATATTTATGCGCAGAACAGGTTGGACTGATTCAATACTGATTATTGCATTAGGTCTTGCTGTTCTTATGCTTAGCTTACTACTGGCATCCACAGGATATCTCACCATTATGCTGTCCATATTATCAGTCATTACTCCAATGACTGCTTTACTTTTAGGTGTCTTCGGATTGAGAATTTATGCAGGTAAATCAGAAGCGAGAGAGGATCGTCTTCACACACTCAATCTTTGGTTCTCGATTGGACTAATAATGTTCAGTTTGGCTGAAATTACGGGAACTCTTGTAAGGTTTACTCAAAATAGCCAACAGATGGTATTGACTATCATACTTATCCACATTCCGGGCATACTTCTCTGGGGTTTTGGAATAATTCAATATCTCAGTTCTTTGAACATGGTTTTCAAATTCTCAGATAATGGGAAGTTGTGGATAGTACTCGTAGTGATTTCAGGTATCGCTTCAATCTCTCTGATTGTAGTAATGGCAGTTCAATCCTCAGAGTCATATCTTGTGGAGAAAATCATCCTCTCACCAATAATGGTTGGACTAATCTTATTCACTATCATCACAGGAGGATTGGTTTGGATATTTCGTGGGGGTCTTTTATCAAGACCATTATTATTTACTCTCTCTGCATTCAGTCTTTTGGCGATTAGAATAATATTCTGGGTGCTTACAGAATTTCAATTGGGAACATTATTTGATAGTCTAATCTCAATTGAAGTCTATGTTCTCTGCGGAGCTGGCCTTATGCTTTCAAAGGATTTTGAAATTCTGAGAGGATAAGATAGTTAAATCTGAAAATTACGAGCATCTTACTCACAAGATGAATCTTTATCGGACTCGGTCACAATTTTCTCAATCAGTTGACGCATAGGTTTAGGAATTGAGTCAGGATCTTTCGCCAAACGTTCTTTCAGTTTCTCTAGCATTTCTGGAGTCATCTGTGAAGGAGAACTTATCAGACCACTCATATCATGCATTGATCCCATACCGCCAGCCATTATCATTCCAAGATTAGCCTGTTGAGGTTCTTCTCCACCATGCTCAGAAATAACTGCCTTTGCTACTTCTACAACATCTTCAGTTATCTCTTCGAAACCTTGATGCGCATAATACGTTTCATACAAAGCTTTGAAAATACCATCTTGAGCAAGAAGCTCTTCATGTGTACCTTGTTCCACTAGTTCGCCGTGATCAAATACTATGATACGTGAAGCATTGGCTATCGTTGTCAAACGATGAGCAATAACAATAGTTGTTCTATCATGGAAGAGTAATTCCTGAGCGTCCTGTACAAGTGATTCGCTATAAGCATCAAGGCGACTAGTAGCTTCATCAAGAATCAATATTTTCGGATTCGCAAGCATTGTACGGGCAATTGTAATCATCTGGCGTTGACCAGCGCTGAGGTTCTTACCACTTTGGATAATTCTTGTATTATATCCATCTGCTAGAACATCAATAAACTCGTCTGCACCCAGAATCTTGCACAAATTGATTATCTCGTCATCTGTGGCCTCAAGTTTTCCATATCTGATGTTCTCCATAATTGTATCATCAAACAGATATGGTTCTTGAGGAATGAGGGACATTGAACGATGCAAAGAATGTAATTGAACATAACGAATATTTTGATCCCCAACAAATATATCGCCCTCAGTTGGATCATAAAACCTATTCACAAGCGCAGCGATAGTTGTCTTCCCAGCTCCTGTATGGCCAACTATGGCTACAGTTTCTCCCGGATTAATCGAGAAGCTTACGTTCCGGAGAACAGGAGTATTTTTGACATATTCAAATGTGACCTCTCTAAAGTAGATGCCATCATTTTCAGCATCGAGTGGGACAGCTTCAGGAGCATCTGTAATAGCTGGTTTTGACTCTAAAACATCTGTCACTCGATCCATTGCAGCCAAAGATGATTGAACCTGTGTGGCCATCATACTTAATCCTAAAAGTGGGAATAGTATTCCACGAACGAGTGAAACGCCAAGGAAGATATCGCCTAGTGATAGGAGCGGAAACTCACCAACAGCAAGAGATCCAGCAACAAATAGCATTGCAGCTATGGCAAATTGACCAATTGACATCATCAAAGGTTGCATGGATGTCATCAGAACCATGAATCTGAAACCATATCGATAAGATTTCTGATTTAATTCCATCAAATCTTCTGCCAGTTCATCCTCTCGATTGAAGGCTTTAGCAACATGAATTCCACTGAGATTCTCAGCAATCTGTCCAGAAACTTCTCCAGAAGCTCGTTGTGAAGCAAGCATGATTCTTTGACCCACTGTACCAAAGAGCCCAGCAATGAATAGAATTCCAGGAACAACTACAAGAGATGTTAGAGCAAGTAAGGGGGACATTAGCCAGAGTATTATAAATGATGCTCCAATTGTAAGAACTTGGCTCGCAAAATTGATTAGAACTTGGATTCCAGTGCTCAGATTTGTTGCATCACTTGTGACTCTTGAAGTGACATTACCTGCTTGTTCTGCTTTATGGTAAGATAAATCAGCATTCACCAAATGTCCATAGACATCTTCTTGGACACTCTGGACCAGTCCTGCTTGAGCTATAGACATAATCCATGTGTTGACACCACTCATTATCCAAGATATAATTGACAAAACCAGAAAGATTATTGTGAGAGTGAATAGAACATCTAGAGATCCTATTTGATAGACTGAATTAATGCCTTGCCTGAGAACAAGTGGATTGATCACTCCAACGATGGTTGCGGCAATAGACAATATTGCTCCAATAATGACAATACGTTTGAAATTCCCAAGATAACGCACCATCTTACCTAGCAGAACCCGCATCGGTCGGCTTCGCTTCTCTTTCTTTCCCATAAGACCTCTCGGGCCTCGTGGGCCAGGTCCACCGGGTCCGTGCATACCCATTAGGCAGCACCTCCGCTTGATGATACGCTCGCGAGTAATTCCTTAGCTCCAGGTAAACGTTCAAAGACTCGACGGTAATGTTCTGAATCTCTAAGCAATTCATCATGTGTTCCAGCTGCAACAAGATGACCTTTGTCCAAGATAATAACAATATCTGATTCCATGAGTGTACGTAATCTTTGTGTGACCGTAATACTGGTACGTTCTTTCATTACTTCATCCAATGCTTTTCTCATGAGGAATTCAGTTTGAGCATCAACAGCACTAACTGAATCATCCAAGAGAAGAATCTTGGGATCTTGGACAATTGCGCGAGCTATGGCTAACCTCTGCCGTTGACCCCCACTCAAAGTCATACCCCGTTCTCCAATCATTGTATCATACCTATCAGGTAATTCTATGATGAACTCTTCTGCTTGAGCGCGTTTTGCAGCTTCAATTATTTCTTCTTCAGAAGCATTTGAACGACCAAATGCAATATTCTCACGAATTGTCATTCTGAAGAGAAAGATATCCTGTTCTACAAGACCAACAACATCTCTGACTGATTTTGTTGATACGTTTCTTAAATTAACTCCACCAATCTTAATCGATCCATCTGTAGGATCGTATAAGCGTAGCAATAATTTCAAGACAGTGCTCTTTCCAGCTCCCGGGCCGCCAATAAGTGCAACCCGCGACCCTCCAGGTATGATGATTGATAAATCCTTTATTGCATAGTGAGGATTTCCATTTTCTTCACGACCATATCTGAAACTCACATTGTCAAATACAATATCACCAGTCCAATCAACATCTGTGATTTCCTCCTCAGGTTCAGACATAGGATCCTGCCAATTTAGGAAGTCAACGACACGTTGGGCATTGACATATCCTCCTCTCAACAAAAGAAGCATTGCGGGAAACTGAAAATTGAGTATTTGGAGTGCTGTTAGTAGTCCAAGAATTGTAATCATCTGTCCAACATTCAAGATGCCACTAATAACCGCATAACCTGCATAAGCAAAAGCCAATGTAGTCATACCTGCAAGGATCAATGCAGGCAGATAAAACGCTGAGAGTTTTCCCTCTTTCGCAGTGAGTGATTCCTGAATTTTACTCACTGCACGGAATTTCTTGACTTCGAGGTCTTCAGCATCGAAAGCTCTAACGACCTCAATCCCTTGAAAGACGCCTTGTGTTACAGAGGTCAATGCCTCCATATTTTCTGAACGACTTCGTCTAACAGGTTCAATAGCATTAGCATACCGATAAGAGAAAGCAAAATAGATTGGACCACCAATCAACATAATAAGTGTGAATCCATAGACTGGTAACACATAGATCCCGATTGGTATCATTAACATGGTATTTAGACCTGGAAGAAAATCCATCTGTATTAAGAGAACGGCAGTTACAAAAAATGAGGCGAGACCTGTAGCAATATTCCTCATTGCAGGGTTCAACGAGAAACGGACCCATGAAATATCTTGCATTGCAACTGCGAGAAGTCGTTTACTATCGAACTCATCATGAAAAGTCATGCTATAGACTTGAAGTGCTTCAAAGAAGTCTTGTCGAGCGTCGCGCTCCCAGCGAAGAGTAAGAGTAGCCCAGACCCAACCACCAATAAAGAAGAGACCCATGTAGATAAGAGCAAAGATTACAATAAGCCATACGTAGTTCACGAATTGAGCGGTCATGGATGCTGTTGTCTGTATCTCATTTACTGCTAAACCGATGAATACTGATGGAAACACAGTGAGAATCGTTGAGATCATCACAAGGAAGAGACCTATGCTTCCAACAGCCTTATTCCGAGTCATTCCGCTCAGCATATATCTCCATGGAGTTTTGCGAATAGTTTCGCCGCCATTGTTTCTAGACATTCTATTTAGCACCAGTCTTAAGTTTATCAATAATTGAAGTCAATCGTGTAGCCATCTTACTGAGATGACGAAGTAAATGTTGCTGCTGTTTTTTATCCAATAAAGCTAATACCGAATCAAATGATTCGATTGAATGCATCATTCCATGTAAATGAAAATGGATACGTTCTTCAGGTTCCAATAGCTTTTCCCAAAGTCTGGGTCCAAGGCGAGTTTTTGCTCCAACATCTCCAGTCATCTGCTTGATGACTTTAGCCATCTGCTCCTCACCTTTTACTGTAAGACGATATGTCTTACTTCGACCTTCAGTTAATGCTGCTTCAATGATATCTTCTTCCTCTAGAGAGGAAAGCAGAGGATATATGGTACCAGGGCTTGGATTCCATTCACCATCAGTGAGGTCTCGAAGTTGTTGCATTATATCAGTACCTGTCAGTTCCTGATACCTCAATAACCGAGGAATGATGTGACGAAGAAGTCCTCGAGGTATTGATTGGGGCATGCTAAGATGCTCACAACCCTTATCGGAATCATCATCGTTCATTCATCAGCTATCCTCCGTTATTATCGCATTCGATAATCGGATACGATATCGCATCCGATATAAATATTGCTATCGTGACGCGGGTTTTTTGTTTCATACTTGCTATGGTAAGTTTGATAAGAAACCCAGATTTCGAAACCAAGATACACGAGAGTGAAATAGAGTTGGGCGAGAAGGCAAAAGTAAAGGAGACCGTTCGGCTGTTTACAAAAGTCTGGCAACTACCATCCTATAGACAAATACTGCTGATACTCATCCTCCTCACGACCTGCACTTCTCTATTCGCATCAGTAGTAAAACTTGTCACAGCGAGGACGTCTGATATTATTGAACTCTTCTTATTGTATATGATACTCCTAGGAGTACCAGTCTTTCTTGGTACGAGCCTTCTGTATTTGATAGGTAAGGACGAAGGATCTCCCCTTGATGCTAGAAGGACCGCAGGAGCTGTAATGTTCGGTCTTGTCTTCTGGTATATCCTTGGAATAATTGGAGTTTTCATTGATGGGGTCACGAGTTCTCAATTCTTTGAGATTAGATTCTATATGCTTGGAGCAGGAATAGCCTATTTCCTGTTCGCATTCCTTGTCAATGGATTGAGCGATCATTCGCTAATTAGAAATATGACTGGTGCCGTAGTTCCGATAGCTCTATGGGTACTTTTACAGAATTATTTACCAGCTTTTAATCCAGCACTTCCACAACTTGGAACATACTGGTATGTGAGCGTAATCAGTATAGTGCTAGTACCATCACTCGTTGTCTGGTATATCTATCGAATAGTAAGTGTTCCCTTTGAGAGAGACCTAGGAATTAATGGACCACAATTGCTTCGAGCATTTGGTCATGATTATCTGGCAGATAATCCTGTACCATTGGAGGACCTTTTAACAAAGATTGCAACCATTCAAGATGTGCCCATGGAGGTTATTCTCTTTTCTGATGATGATGGTCTTGTGGCTTGTGGCGTTATTGAGTATGTACATCCGGGGCCATTCCGGGATATTGGAAGTAGTGACCTTCCATCAGTTATTATGCAGCATATCAAAGACAAACACAATATTCCTTCATTTGTCCTTCATGGCAGCTGTACCCATCAACAGAATCTGACGACCAAAAATGACTATCCTAAAGTTCTCAATGAGATAGATAGACTGATTCAAGAGACAAATACACATAATCAGATATCTGGACCTCATTGGAATGATGGAGGAAAATTCAAGGTATGGACTTTTTTCGCTGGTGATGATGTACTGACAATAAGTACGAGTGCCCCAGAGTTCACTGATGACATATCACTGGAAGTTGGATTTGATACTGCGAATATGGTCAGGAAACTTGTCCCCAATATTGGAGGTGTGGCGATTGTAGATGCGCATAACTGCATTAACGATGATGCAATTTCGGTGAACAAAGGAGATCCTGAGGCAAGTGAATATGTAGGAACTGTTTCAGAAGCAGTCTTCTCAACAATGAATGCACCTAAGACCACTGTTGAGATGGGAATCTTTACAGTCTATCCGGAAGATGTCAAGCCGAGAGAGGGGATAGGACCTGGGGGAGTAACAGTAGTGATACTAAAGACGAATGGACAAGAAATGGCATTGGTCTCTGTTGATGGCAATAATGTTGAACCAGGATTTCGAGAGAAAGTTATCAGTCTATTAAAATCTCAGGGATTTGATAATGCAGAAATAACAACGACAGACACTCATGTTGTAAATGCTATTTCACTGTCGAGTAGAGGGTATCCCCCTGTAGGTCGAAACAAACCAGATGAAACACTTGAGCATATAGTGATTGCATCAACAAAGGCTCGAGAATCTATAAAACCGGTCAGAATAGGTCTTGGTTTTGGAAGGATAGAAGACCTCAGAACTTTTGGTGAAAAGGGATTTGACACCCTTACGAAAGATGTGGCAGAGGCGGCAAGCATTGCAAAGAAAATTGGTGTCAGATCTGGAGGTCTTGCTCTTCTCATATTGATTTTTACTTCATTTCTGTTCTAGAAAGACAAGTCCGCACAATTCGATACAGGTATATGTGAAACCGCTCTATGGAAGTCTCTCCAAATGCGGTGGCCCTAATGAATAAGAAACGTGTCTTTGTTGGTATAACTGGTGCCAGTGGAGCTATATATGGAGTTAGACTCATCAAGGCGCTCAAGAATGCTGGTCATGAAGTACATTTGGTCATTAGTCGCTGGGGTGAAGAAACTCTCAAGTTTGAAACATCAGAAAGCAAAACCACCTTGAAGAATCAGGTGTACAAGATGTATGAAGAAAATGACCTTACTGCAGGTCCAGCCAGTGGAAGCTTTCACTTGGATGCAGTTATCATAATTCCATGCACAATGAAGACACTTGCAGGTATTGCACATGGATACGCAGACAATCTCATTGCACGAGCTGCTGATTGTGCTTTGAAAGAACGAAGAAAACTCATAGTGGTTCCTAGAGAATCACCTCTCAACCTGATTCATATACGAAATATGGAGAGAATCACAGAAGCTGGTGCAATCATTATTCCTGCCAGCCCAGCATTCTGGCACAAACCAAAGACAATTGATGAACTTGTAGACTCAATTGTAGATAGAATTTTGTCACATCTGAATTCTACTCGAGATGCTGCGGCAGTTTGGACAGGTGAGTAGCTGGAATTCATACCGTCCAAGTTGATGACTGTTGAAAGATACAACAATCCTTTACTTAGGGACACACTAACTAATTACGACGATAGTAAAACACTTACTTATAACTAATTTTCATCATATCATTGAAGATAGAGTGCAATCGTGAGCGTGTGCGTACAGTATTTACAGCGTATGGGCAAACGTTTTCCTAGTTCTTCAACCTCCTCAATCTCAAGTGGAGCACCGCACCTGAGACAGAGCCATGAATCCATGGTATCAGCAAGCTCATCAATTGTTGTCGGAAGCATTGATACATCTTCTCCAAGTGCCTCAACCTTTACAGTTGAATGACGGCCATTTTCAGGGCCGCAGACGATGATGATTACTGCAACCTTATTCTTTGTATACTTACCCTCAGCATAACCCCGTATAGTACCAATAAACTCTCCAGCCACAATATGTTCTTCAGTATCTACAACGTGGAAGTTCTTGAGAGGAAGTATCTTCTCAGCTTTGGTAAAAAGTACTTGTGCATTCCAATCAAGAACTTGTTCCTGTTGGGTCTTCTCCAGATCATTGAGAATCAAATCAAAATCAGCTGATGTTTTCTTGGAGGGATGTAGCAAATCACAGACTGAGCGAATAAGATAAGGTTCTACACTCAATGTATGCAGTTGGTCAAGGAAGTCGATGTAAGAAACTGTAGCAATAATTTTTCCTTGAACACAATCCTTTGTGGGATAGAGTGTAAACTGAGGTGATCGAAAACCACCAACCTCGATTCGTGAAATTGTTTTAACGCACTCTCCTGCAAGCTCCATGCAATCCATTGGATAGGCAACAATACCAATAGTAACGTTTGTGATTACATATCCACTGTTATTGACTACTTTCACCTTGTAATCGAATTTCCCGCCAACAATCTCACAACCTCTTAAGACCTGTACCCCAGATTCAGTGTTATCAATCGATTCAATATCTTCTTCAAAGGTCTCAGAAGGACTCGGTTCGGGTGCATCAACAGGAGGTCTACTCTTATCAGCTTGAATCTCTTCATAGGCTAATTGCATTGCCTTAGCATGATCTGGGGGAATGTCAAAAACAAATTTTCCATGAATCGAACATAGAAGAACAACTCTGTCTTCTCGTGCCCCCGGTTCAATATAGACCAAATCTAGCGGGTTGTAGCACTCAGGACATTGATAGAATCGTTTATACAGGTCAACAAGTGTTTCGGGATTAAGACCCGGTTTGAATAGACGTTTACTACTATGACCATTCCTACATTCAACATCAAACTCGATGAGACCTCTCCGTTCTTCCACATCTTTGAGATTTAATGGCATTTTACACTTGGTGCAACTTAAGCTCTTTATAATAGATGGAAAAGGATTAAGCAATTTTTCATAGTCTGAGATTATGTGAAATACTGCAAGTGTTGCTTCGCGTTGCATCACCCCATGAATAGGACATACAATCTGAAAATTCACTTTCTTACTACTTTTACGTTTAGTAAGGATATAGGTTAAGTTTCCACATTCATCACAAGTCAATAATGCCGCTGTGACACGCTTTACTACAGGTTCATTCCATGTCAAAGGAAGAATTCTATCAGTTGTATGTTTTGTTCCAGGGCATATACACTTCAATTTGTACCCTGATTTATTATCCTCAATACTGCGGATTGCTAAAGGTTGTCTGCAGTCATGGGCTGTAAGTGTTGCTTTCAATACAGCATCTTCAGGGATTTCTGATACTGCAAGTTTAAGCGGATCAAGAAAAGAAAGAGGAATATCTTTCTTGATGATTCCATGAACAGGACAGGATGAATGAATCCTTGCAGAATTACCTGATTTTTCAACATCTGAAATATGCCCAGGCATTCCACATTTGTCACAATGCACAATCCGCTGCAGGATTTTCTTCAGAAGAGATTGTTCAATATTGCGTGGTAGATATCGATATGCTTTATGTCCATTTGCACATTTTGTTTCAACTTCAATAATCCCTCTTCTCTCTTCAATTGTACTGATTGCATAAACAAGACCACATTGAGGACATCTAAAGGAATCAATAATCGAACGGGGACTATCAATCTCTGATGCAGCAATATCAATATTAGAAGCATATGATTTTGGAAACTCTCTTTTTTGTAGACCATGTTGAGGACAGAGAAATATCCCTTCAGTTTTCATACCTTGAATGTGAGAGTCAACCAAAGTCATACTAGAGCCACAATCAAAACATACAAACAGCTTCTTGAAAATCTCAGTTCCCATATCTTGTATCTGATGCTCTGCAAGTCTCCTAACACTCTTATGACCATTGAGGCACTGTGACTCAAACGTGAGAATTCGGTCTTTCAGACTCACATTCCAAATATATAGAGGTTCACGACATTTTTGGCATGAGAACAAAATAATGCACCCAAGAAGATTTCTTATTGACACTAAATGCGGAGCTTTGCTTCTTAAGGGAATCTTTGATATCTATGCTCAAGTACGTACTATCACTCGGGTTCTTTATCTAGCTTATCAGGAGATTGTCCTTTAGTGTCAGGTTTTTTTCCGGGTTTCTTCTGGGATTCTATGAGCTTTTGAAGGTGGGTAATAATTGGCAATTCACCACGTTGAATTGCTAAGGGAATTGCAAAATACATAATGACGACTCCTCCAACAACTATTAACAGGGTACCAATGAAAGGCAGCCAAGTTAAATAATACCCAATAACTTGTATTAGACCACCTATAAGTAGACCCGGCCAAGCTGCTTCGACTGCTCTTCTAACCGCATTTAATGCAGAAGCAAAACAAACAAGGACAAACCCTGTGGATAGGAATAGACCTCCAAGTATGCCAATGTAAAATCCAATAAACCAGATGATTGCCCCAGCGATAATTAATAGATAGTTAGGATCGTTTCCAATTTGTTCTAGAACGTTCTTTGGTTCTTCAATCATATTCTTCACCAGTCATATCCTATTTATCAGTTGAGAGTATTATGCATTTTGCATGATTACACCTAACTACTACCAGCGACATCTACACTCTCCAGAACACTATCAGCATATTTCTTTAATTTTGATCGGTAGCCACGAGTTGTATATACTCTTACAGGCTTCAAAATACGATAGTAACTTCTAGCTACAGGACTCAAATCACTCACTTTCCAGAACTCATAACCAGTAGACCCACGTTCAAAAAGCACAACCTCATCAAGATTGTATTTTCCAGGATAGAAAGTCACGGAAGGTCGGTCAGGAAAATCAATGTAGACATTTTGCACATCAATGCCGGCATCATCTGCAATCTCCTTCTCAATATCATAGAGACCGTCGGGCGTTGATAATTTACTCAGAAAAGTTGGATCCGAAATTGCACGAGTGCTGACTAATTTAATCAAGTTCCTTTTGTTGTATTCTGAGAATATTCTATTCGCTGAGCGCATTTCATCGGTTGCTTCAGTATCAACTCTAAGAAGACGGTGTAGAAAAGAAAGGTCATCATATTTGAAGAAACCGTTAGGATCATCTAATGGTGAAGGGAATAAGTGAGACCCAGCATCCTCGAGAACTCGTAGTAACATCAATTCAGCTGCACGAATTGTCTTGTGGAAATAGACCGCATCAAACATGTTAACAGCTGCCGAGAGGTATGATTCTAGAGTAAAGAGAGAACTACGTTCTACTGCAATCTTATTTTTCGCTATTCGTGTTGAGTCAAACAATCTATGAAACTCCAGTTGTGCATAATCAACACCTGCAAAATAGGAGTCACGTTGAAGATCGTCTATCAGTTCAGGATTGATAGGACAGTGAATCAGGTCCAATCGAACGCCTTTGACAGGTACACCTCGCTCAAGCACATCTTGGATTTCACTTCGACCAAATCCATTTTTTTCTATTGTGTCACCAATGACTGTTTGCTCCAATACTGCTTTTGTCAATTTCAAAGGAGGGGAACCACGAACAGTGAGATATTCTTCCATTACATTCGACCAAGGACCATTTACGATCATCAATAATAGAGAGGCTAATCTTGCTTTCTGTATTTCTTCTATAGTACCACCGAGATATTCTAAGAACACCCGTGTCATGTGGAGAAAACCGAGGGTTCGCCCCATCAAAGATATGTCAGCTCCCGGATAGACAAGGGAAATACCTGCAGGACCTTTGATATAGCGTAATCTCTGAGTCATCTTCAAATCTAGAAGTTCCTTTTCGACCTCAGAGAGAGATACATATCCATGAATTGGATCCTTTATACGAAGAGCTGAGGGGTAATCGGTTAATGGCATTATTAATCCAACCAAATATTTGCTCAACTATATTGTATAAAAGAGCTTGAAATACATAGTCATCCTTGCTCATAGGCGAACCTTATTCAAGGATGTTGTTAGGGGTTCAAATCATGAAACGATTGTGGATTACAGTATTCCTCTGCTTGATAATTTGTGTTCCTTTGATTCAAACAGATCTACTAACAATTGAAGGCCGCGACGTGATGAGGATTGCAGAGGACACATCCCAATCAAGTATCAAACGTGTATATGGAGAGAATTTGGCTGCGGAAATATACATGGACGCGTCAGTAAGTGAATATAGAGAGATGATTCACAAATTCACTGAGAACGGATCCAGATGGATAATGGATTATAGTATGGCAACAGAAGGTACAAACTATCATGCCAGAAATTATATCATACAGCAAATGCAAGAACTTTCAGATGGAAGAATAGAGATTGAGCTCATTGGGAATCACTACAATATAATTGGAAAATTACCAGGATATTTACCAGGAAATTATTCAGTCTTTGTAGTGTCAGCTCACTACGATAGTGCTCAGAGTTCCCCGGGTGCAAACTGCGATGGGAGCGGCATAGCTGCGGTCTTATCACTTATCAGAATGATGTCACAATATGAATGGCCATTGGATATTTACTTCATTGCGTTTAATGGTCTTCATACCCAGGATTTTATGACAGGAAGTCCGGAAGTAGCAAATGAATTCCAGAGAAGAGGTATCGATATACTCGCTATGTACAATGTAGATACTATTCTTGTTCAGGATAGTACAGCTCCGAGCGATGAACGTATACAGATGGGATACTTGGCAGGAAGTCAAGAAAACTACCATAAAGGGCAATATTGGGCAGAACTCACTCGAATGATAAGTAACAACTATGGAATGAATGCAATAGTTCCAATACCATCAAACTCGTTCTATCTCTGGACAAGATCGGACCATTACTCGTTTTTCGAACGGGGTTACACAAATCTACTATGTGCTTTTGAATCAGGTCGCTCAGTTGATAGCTCATATCAAAGTTCATCGGATACATGGGATAATCCAGCATACCAATATCACCTTGGACGCGAAGTGACGGCTGTCATCGGTGCAAGTATGGCTTTTACTATGAGCAGAGCATATGGTGAGTCTATAACATTGAATCATGTATTCACATTAGGTTCCGGGAACGTTGAGATATTCTATTTTGCAGTAACGACACCGACAATAGTGAATGTATCGGTTCGGTGGTATGGTGGAAAATCTACATTCGCAATAATTAATCCAAGTGATACTATCATTGCCCAAGCTGAGTATAACACCACTTCACCTTGGGAGGTGACACAGGTTTTCAGTAGAGCTGTAACAACAAAAGGCCTATACTATATTGTTGTTTATAACTCTGGATACACCTCAGTCGGATACGATTTGACATTTTCTTATGACACAGATATTGATTCCAATGGTATCCTTGATCGCAATGAGCACTGGTTAGACCAAAGCTATTTTGAAACAGACTCGGATTCAGATGAACTTACAGATGCGGAGGAAATATTCATCGGCACGGATAGGTATGATGCAGATACAGATAATGATAATATGCCAGATAAGTATGAAGTTGACTTAGGTTTTGACCCTTTGAATCCCTCTGATGCAAATCTCGATGCAGATGAGGACGGTTTATCCAATTTGCAGGAGTATCAAGCAGGAACTAATCCATTTAGTCCGGATACTGATTTTGATGGAATGGATGATTTATGGGAATTGGAGAACGGACTGAATCCACTTGTTGATGATGCAGATTTGGATCCGGATGATGATGGATTGACCAATCTTGAAGAATACATACTAGGCACAGACCCTCGCGTTCCAGAGTCAAAACCGTCTCCAAATATGTGGATATTCTCACCAGTAATAGTAGTTGCACCAGTAGTCGTATTTCTATACTTACGTAGAAGAAACATATCCTAATTAGTAGAGGTATTAAAAAATGAAGAGAATAGGAATCATTGTGGCAATCAGTATCTCACTGCTTGTTATTTCCAGTATGATTCCTACTTTCATAGATCAAGTAATACCTACCACTCAAGAGAATATAATCTACACCGAATCAGAAACTCAGATTGAGAGAGTGTATGGAGTAGATAAGTCACAAGAGGTTTTCAACTATATCTCAACGAATTCCTTCACGAATTATGTCAAGAAACTGACTGAGAATGGTTCGCGATGGATTCAAGCACCCGATCTGGCAAGTAACCAAAATACTGCAGCTCGAATATGGATTGCTAATGAGTTGACAAGTGTTTCTAACGGACGGATCGAAGTTGAAATAATTGGTAATTATAAATCGGTTGTTGGCAGGCTTCCGGGATATCTACCTATTAAAACACCAGTGTTTCTTGTTGGTGGTCATTATGACAGTGTTGCAGCGAGTCCAGGTGCTAATGATGACGGGACAGGAATTGCCACAATGCTTGAGATTGCTCGTGTAATGTCCAGGTACGAATGGCCGCTCGATATTTATTTTGGAGCATGGAATGCAGAGGAGATAGGTCTCTATGGTTCGAAAGAGGTCTCTCAACAATTTGTACAACGAGATATTGATATCTTAGTGCATTATAATGTGGATATGCTCCTAGTGCCTGATCCGTTCAACCAAACAGTGCTGATGGTCTATCAGGCTGCACCATATCACATTGGTCATTATTGGGCAGACCTTCCCTCAATGATGAGTAAAAATTATGGACAGGACATCATCAAACCTGTGATCTCTACAGATTTTTCTGCATGGCAGAGGTCGGATCATTATTCTTTCATTGAAAATGGGTATGGGTCGTCACTCTTTGCGCATGAGAGCGGAGGAGAGTATGATATATGGTATCATTCAGCTGGCGATACTTGGAATAACCCTGCATATGATTATGACATTGCCACACAGGCAGTAAAAGCAATCGGAGCAAGTATTGCCTTTACCATGTCAAGAGCATATGGAAAGGTTGTACAAAATTATAAGACTTTCAATCTCCTTCCAGGACACAAAAAAGATTTCCATATGGTCATAACAGGTCCTACAATAATCAATGTAACGAGTAGATGGTATGCAGGCGGGTCAACATTTGCACTTTATGGTACGAGTGGTAACCTCATAGATTCCTTTGTCTCAGATGATGCACATCCATGGGAATCTGAGATAATCTTCCAAATCCCAGTTTCGAAGGAAGGTCTTTACCTCTTACGTGTCTTCAATCACAGGGGTACGACAACGGGATATGAGTTGTCTTGGGAGTATGATACAGACATTGATAACAATGATATACCAGATAGTCAAGAATTCTGGATTGATGATGAGTATTTCATGATTGATTCTGATTCGGATACAATCAGTGATGCAGAAGAGATGATAATCGGAACCTCCTGGGAATCTGCAGACACAGATTCAGATCTCCTTCCAGACAACTATGAAATTGATAACCAACTTGACCCTCTTGATCCAAGTGATGCATTACATGATTTAGATGGTGATTCATTGACCAATCTCCAAGAATATCAATTTGGATCAAGTCCATTACTTGTGGATACAGATTCAGACGGATTGCCTGACGCTTGGGAATATCAATATGGTTTGAACCCGCTTGTTGATGACTCACTTGAAGACCCAGACAATGACAGTCTTACTAATATCGAAGAGTATCGACGCGGATCAAATCCGAATGTTGCGGATATATCCTTAGTATCAGTATCTATCTCTTCATCTTTGAACATAGGAGTTGTAGTCATTCTGATATTAGGAACGTTGTTCTGGTATCGTAGACGTTGATGTCAATTAGAACTATATACACTCCGTAAAGATTCAAAACACATTGCACTATAATGTCTTTCATAGGACTGATGTGGTAGAAATGTACACTCGTAATGAGAACTCTCTCAAATTAGTTGAAATCCAAGAGAGTGTATTACCTGAAGATGAATGGCTCATTGGTATCTCAAATCTAAACTACTTTAATGGCGTCGGATATTCGATGCCAATTGGTCTTAGATTAGACAAGAGTCTTGCGTATGAAGGAGGTTTATTATCTGGGGGGAGAATTACAGCAGAATTGCAGCAAAGTTCGAATATCGATGATCAAATAAAATTTTCAGATTTAGAACAAGATGATGATGATCCACTCTTAAGAATAAAGTATAATCTCTCTCATGATGATCTTGCTGCATTGAATAAGAAAGTAGTCAGTGGTATAGAAATCGAATCACCAGAAACTGAAATGTTGTTTTCACACTTAGAACAAGAAATTGATACTTTGAACCTCTATGCTTTTGTTCCGGGAATTTTTTACTGTTCAGGGCCACAGACTTCAGTTGATGGAGTTCTTATCGAAGTAACACAAAAACAACTTTTTGGAATGACTATATCAAGTTTTAGACCAGAGGATGTGAGACCTCTAGATATTAATACAGGGATGGTTCTTGATGAAACAGGATTTGGAAAGACGACTCAATTGAGTATGGAAACGCTTGGAACTTTTCATTCAGAATCATTTCTCAAAGATGCAAATATTTCAAATGATATACTTCAATATTCAAGAGAGATAGAACTGGCAATGCGTCTCTCGATGTATATGCCCATAAAAGTGTTGAAACAAGCCTATGCTTCAAGTTCTTTTTTACGTGCTCGGATTATTCGACTTCTTGAAGATATTGAGTTCTACGGCCTCAATCCCAGGCGCAGAATCTATGTTCGAAATGAAAAACATCCTTTTGGTACAGTGGTTGAAGCTAGATATCGAACCTACGAGAGTATTCTCGATCTCGGGAATGAATCAGGAATCGCATGTCCAGATGAAGTTGATTTGGAGATGGAATTAAAGAATCTCTCATTTTCAAATCCAAATATTACAGATACTGAAACGGATATTGAAAATGCAGTGATGGATATACTGCATTTCATAAATCTTGGTTTTCAAGGTAAGACTAAGAAAGAAGAGGTCTTAAAGATATTAACTGAGGAGATTACTATTTGATGGAGCTTCAACAGATAGTAAAATCAGTGGTTAGCAATCTTCATCAAAGTTATCTTAGTCATGATCTTTCCCAATGGTATGAGATCGATTCTTTACAGATAAGAGAGGATCTTATAATTAGTTCGTATTCAGAAGCTTCCGCAAACCCTTCTGATTTATACGAAGAGGTCAGGAAGTACATTTTTTCAAAGACATTTCAGCAGGAGGAAATTGTTGAATTTCTTTTGAATGTACCAAAATGGGCTGGTTTTCATGTGGATATGACCATTTTCGAAACAGAAGAACAGGCAATCACAGCAGCCAAACATAGTGCTATCTCTACAATTTGGCTAATGGCTCTACCTCGGATACTGATCAGTCATATTACAAGTCCCCAGGAGTTTGAGGAGCAAGGAGTTGATATATTAGTTAAAAATATCTTACAGTCAGATACTTCAAGAAGCGAACTAAATGACGCGTTATTTCGAGAATTTAGCAATAGAGGACTGGACATAGGTCATTTCAGTGTGAGTGGTGTAGTGCAGGGATATGCAATTAAAGGATCCAATAGATTGCAGAGAATGCAAACTGTTCTTGCACTTATAATGATGAAAGCCTCTAATTTTCCATTTGATTTAGATAGTGTGTTCAATTTGGATGAAGATTCTATAATTGAAGAAACAACAGCATACATCATCGCCATGCATACCAAGAGAGCGCTAAGTGATAGAATAACAGGAACCAGATCAAGTAGACCTTTTGATTGGCCTCTCATTGGAACGATACGGGTATTTTCTGAACTGATTGATATATTGAATATCTTGATGAAGTACGCTGCAAAAATCACAACATGTTCATTATTTGCAACTACAACTAAAGGAAAACGTGTGACTTGGACAGAAGAAGAATTCATTTCATTTCTAGTTCATGAGATTGCTGAGAACTATAACACCGCGCTTCGTTCCTCTGGAAAAGGTAAGAATGAAGAGCTTGCAAGATTTATTGATTTATTGAATGGTGAGAATATCGACATAACATCGCGTGTCATGGAATCAAAGGATAAAGCGAGCGCGCTATATGAGGAATTCCTAGAATGTAAAAGGAGAGCTCGTGTGGGGGAAAAGCCACAAATCACACCAGAACGACGCTTCAGAGTCATTTTCTCAACTTTGAAGCAAAGAATAGCAAAATCAAGTATTGAAGAAGTATCGTCAGAAGAAATGATTGACCAGATTGCAGAAATCTTTGAAGCAATTGAAGATATTATTCAGAAACATAAGGATATACTGGGTAATGAGGTTGACAAATTTACAGAAGAACTTTGTTTTGAAACATCATTCAGAATTCTGGAGCTACTAGATCTTGGAGATACACTTGTGAACCTTCCATGGGTATCACGGTTTGTGGCAGAGGAGTCAGCTTTGAGAGATATTTCAGATGGAGATATCAGAGTATTCAGAGAGGAACAAAGGATACAAAGAATCATCTCTGCTTATGCAGGAGGCGTTGTATATTTGATTCTTCAATCTTGAGATTAAGTCAGAGAGAGAAAATTCATGACAGCCCCTATATATGCCAACTTGCTTCCATTATCTTAGCCGAAAGTGGCATCCTTTTCCAAACATAGACAACACATCATGATTGGATTTGGTCTGAGTATTTGAGATAGTTCATCCAAAGGTCTTCATGACAACATCCCAACGATGTTGTATGAAATCCCGAATCTCTTGGATCTTCTTTTCATCCTTCTTGGGTTTGAAGAGATGTGAAAATCTTCCTTGCAACTGGAGAAATTCTTCAATATCCTTCCTCTTTTCAGGATCTTCAAACCTCTTACTCTCACGACCAAGAGTGAATTCGTCACCAATGCGTTCGAATTGAATCCAGTAGCCGGTTTCTACAGCAAGTTTGCCGATTTCTACACCTTTCTCAACAGGATAGTTCCAAGCCTGTGGACATGGCAAGAAGATGTGTCCGAATTTCGGACCTTCGTAATCGCGAGACTTCTTGAACTTATCATAGAGGTCTCTTGGGTAAGCCGTGTTCGCTGTGAATTGATAAACAGGTTCGTGAGCTGCGACGATGAGATCAAGCAACTTTTCTGGCTCCGTCTTTCCAAACCATGTTGTAGTAGTCTTAGCGTGCAGTGGAGTAGCACCAGAACGTTGAGTTCCTGTGTTGCTATAGACCTGATTGTTGTAACAGATGTATAGGAAGTCTGTTCGTCGCTCAAAGGCACCACTTAATGCTTGAAGGCCTATATCAAAAGTTCCTCCATCTCCAGCCCAGACCATCACCATGGTGTTATCATTGCCCTTTGCCTTTAATGCCGCTTTCACACCTGAAGCTGTCGCAGCGGCTGCAGGAAATGCTGTATTTAAAACAGGTATAGAAAGTCCACTTTTTGGCCAGAGTGATTGGACAACACTTGTACAGCATGCAGGAACAACTTGAATTACATCTCCTTCTAGAGCTTTGTGGGCATGTCTTAAAGCAACCATATCTTGGCAACCCGCACATGCAGCATTCCCTTTCAATACGTATTCCTTGAGGGGCATTTCTCTAGTTGCTACCATTCTTACCACTCCATCAGATCATGCCAGGTTTCTTCAGGACCAAGCTCACCGCTCTCCACAGCCTTGACAGTATCCAAAATTACTTCCTTTATGTCAGTTACAGTCATGTCTCTTCCACCAAGCCCACCAATGTAGCTCTTAACCATTGGATGATAATTGGTATGGTACAGGGAGGATCGGATATCATTTGCAACAGGACCACCAAATCCATAGGATACACCCCGGTCAAAGCTTGCAAAGGCCTTTACTCGACTGGCAAGTTTACGGATCTGTTCAGTAGGGAATGGACGAATCATTCGAATACGGGCATTACCTACTTTGTAACCTTCTTCGCGAAGCTCGTTCACGGCATCAATCGCCTCAGCACTCATTGAACCCTGTGAAGTAAATACGACCTCAGCGTCATCACACCTGTGACACTCAATTGGACCACCGAAGTATTTTCCAAAGAGCTTCTTGTAATCTCTCTCAACTTCCTCATACACTTTGAGAGCATTCTTGGTGCCTTCATGCATCATGTAACGGAATTCCTGATAGTACTCAGGAAATACGATATTACCATGCGATACTGGATTCTCAGGATCCATAACCCAGTGTGGTGGGGAGTAGGGAGGAAGGAAGTTGTCTACATCTTCAGGTTCAAGATAATCATACGCTGACAGAGTATGACTCAATACGAATCCATCAGCGTTCACCATGACAGGCATGAGTACACGTTCATCTTCAGCAAGCTTGAAAGATTGGATGATTGTGTGATATAGCTCGTCTACACTTGCCACATAGAATTGAATCCAGCCAGTATCACGCTTCGAATAAGAGTCATCGTGAGTAACATGTATGTTCCAACTTGGTGATACAGATCTATTGATGTTGTTGAGGACAATTGGCAATCTTGCCGCAGCTGCCCAATGGAGACCCTCATCCATGAGAAGGAGTCCATTTGAGGAAGTTGCAGTAAATGCTCTTGCTCCTGTTGAGCTAGCTCCAATACAGGCAAACATAGCAGAATGTTCAGATTCCACACGAATGAACTCTCCTTTGTATATGCCTTTTTCATTAAGAAGAGCTATTTGTTCAGGAACTGTTGTTGCCGGCGTGATAGGATATGCAGCTACAACCTCCACGCGAGCAGAAACCACAGATCTTGCCGCTGCATAGTTTGCACTCATAAGTTCGGTCTTCAAAGTTCACCAGTCCTCCTCTTCCGCTCGTCAGTTCGCACCATCTCAATGCATTGCTTAGGACAGACTTGAGCGCAGATTCCACAGCCTTTGCAGTAGTCATAATCAGTATGAGGAGTTCCATCCTCATCCAAGCTTATCACAGCCTCGGGGCAGTGTAACCAACATGTTCGGCATCTGTTGCATTCGTCATAATTGACCACAGGGTCAAACGTGCGCCAGCTACCGGTCTCACCCGTAGCTCCAATCGTGGGCTTGGAGTAAGACGTCTTTGGCATCTCTTTCCTGCTCTTTGGCTCGGTATTTACTTCATTCACCAACCAGAAACACGTCCACTGTGAGCCGTCATATGCCCAAGTCAGAGACGTGCAATTAAGCGTTATGATGTGGGTTGTTATCGAGTTAACAATATTTGAGGCGCTTTCCTTATCAAGTAAGAATACAAATTCAACCGTGTATCCTAAAAGAAGTGATGCCCATGGAATTCACTACAACTCTAGTTCAAATGATGTGTGAGGAAGGAAATAGAGAGTTCAATTTTGAATGTGCAAATGACCTCCTGAAAGGCTATAGACCCTCAACCGGTGTACGATTCATCATCTTACCAGAACTCTTTGCTATTGGTTTTAGAAAAGATGATTATGATAAGTCAGGACCAGGATTCCCGGGACCTACGAGTGAATTCCTCTGTGAGATTGCCAAGAAACATAGAGCCTATGTCTTTGCGACAGATATTGAACTGAGTGATAACAGCGAGAGAAGGTACTATAATACTCTAATCGCTGCGAAGCCATCAGGTGATATTATTGGGAGTTATCGCAAGATACATCCATTTCAAGAAGAGAGGGATATTTTCGATGGAGGAGAAACAATAGTCCTGATACACTGTAATGGTATCAAAGTTGGAGTCCAGATATGCTATGATGTGCGTTTTCCTGAAATATCGAGAAAATTAGCATTGGAAGGAGCAGAACTCTTTATCATTCCCGCAGCATTCCCAGACCCTAGAAGTACCCATTGGAATACTTTAGTTCAAGCACGGGCCATCGAGAATCAGGTATATATTGCTGCAACAAACAGGATAGGTTTTGGATTCGATAAGAAATCATACTTTGGCCATAGTCAAACGGTAGACCCTTGGGGCATTGTGCTCACAAGACCTAATTCCGAATCGAGGATTATTACAGCAACCGGTAATACTGAAATGATCAAGACTGTGAGAGAACAAATTACTTGCTATGCAGATAGGTCTCCAACCGGATATGAAAAAGTCGCATGGTTTCGTGGATAACACAACCGTTAAGTGAGCACTGTGTCCGTTGCTAGATAGTGGAGGATGAACACGTGGAAGAATCAGACCGTATTAAGAATGCAGTCCGTGAGTGGTTCTCTAGAGAAGGGACCAAAGTAGAGAGCATATCAAACCCAAGAGCTGAGTTTCTCTTCAAGGTCAAATTCTTGAGATTCTTCTTCACAGTTGTACGACCTAACGACCAAAAACACATCCAAATAGAATCACAAATCATGATCTCTCCACAACACCAGAAGCTTCTCAATGCTGAGAAATTGCGCTTATTTCAAATGCAAGCAATGAAATTCAGTTTTGAAACAGGAGTCAGTCTTGGCTTTGTCCAACCTAGGCCGGGACAACAAGGACCACAACCACCAGGACCAGGATTTGTCATCTCTGATCGGATATATGATGATTCATTCTCAGAGCAGCGATTATGGGATACTATGAAAAGACTTCATAGTGCAATAGATATGGTCATATCCATATTGAATGA
>SDOA01000169.1 GCA_004524595.1 Candidatus Thorarchaeota archaeon
CCAGCTGATGAGTTAATGATGGCTGCTTGCGGACTTTTGTGTGGTACTTGCGAGATACGCAGAATGCCCTTTGATGATGAGGCTGCTGAAGCTACAATTAAATGGTATCGTAAGATGGGATGGCTAAATGAGAATCAAGGTGTCAAAGACGCCATTGAAAAGAACATGATATGCACAGGTTGTCACGGTGACCGGAGGACTCACTGGAGTTCTGACTGCTGGATTCTGAAATGTTGTGTCGATGACAAGAATCTATGTCATTGTCATGAGTGTGACGATTTTCCCTGTAATCGATTGGTCGAATGGTCAAAACAGAATGATGGATATGCTAAAGCCCTTGAGCGGCTAACAAGATTAAGAGAAAAGGTCGAAACTTGACTATCCTCAAGCTCTCCTTACTTGCTTCTGTGTCTACTGTCCTTTAGATCCACTTGGAAATGACCTACACTATGCTTCATCATTTGGCTCTCTGAAATGAATATGCAAATTGTATCCGCAGTTTGAACACTTGCCCTCGTCATTTGTGGTTATGTTCTTGGATTTCAGTCTTGATTGTTCATAGCAAAGGGCACCACACTTAGGATAAACTGTATCCTCGAATCCTTTCGTTCCAACATTTCCAATGTAGACGAACTCTAGACCCATTTCCATTGCCATGGTTCTTGCCTTTGTTAAGACTTGTATAGATGTGGCTGGTTCGGTGTACTTGTAAGCTGGATAATACTTGTTCACATGCCAAGTGATCTTTGCGCCTGTTTCTTCTAGAATCCATTTTGCTAGTTTCATCAGACATTCCATATCATCACTCAAGCCTGGCACGACAAGAGTTGTGAGTTCCACATGAATCCCTCTCTCAATCATGTGAAGAATATTATCAAGAACAGGTTGGAGAGAGATACCACAGATTCTTCTGACTTCAGGTTCACATCCCTTTACATCCACATTGGCAGCATCCAGACCTGCGTCAATCATGAGGTCAAGGGCTTCTGTTGTCATGTATCCGTTTGTGACAATTGTATTGTACATCCCCTTCTCTCTCACAAGTCTAAAGGCCTCCAAGTTCAACTCAAGCATGAGGGTAGCACTACTCTGGACTATAAAAAAATAAGTTACAGAGAAGCGAGGATGAATAAGAGAGTGGTCTCAGAGGTAAAGCAGTTTTCTAACTTCATCTGGTGTAGCGACATCTCGTTCCAGTACCTCAGCAACTCTTCGTGTTCTTGCTACAAAATCCTCATTGGGTGCAAGCTTTCCTTTTACGTAGTAGATATTGTCTTCTAATCCGACCCTAACGTGACCGCCTATGAGAATCGACATGTTAGTCATTTCAGACTGCGTTCTACCTACTCCAACTACTGTGAATTTTGCATTAGGGGGAAGTTGAGACCGCATGTACATTAGATTCTCAATAGTCCCAGGAATACCTCCACCGACTCCCATGACCAACTGGAAGAGAGGTGGTTCAGTGATTAATTCCTGATCGATTAGCATTTTACCTTGGTGAATAAATCCTACATCAAATACCTCTAGTTCCGGTTTAATCTTCATCTCTCGCATCTTGTCTGCGAGATACGTTATAGTCTCCCAAGAGTTTGCATATACTACAGATGGCTTTCGAGCTGCAAAGTTCAATGAACCTGTTGTAAGACTTGCCATCTCTGGATAGGTTAGAAGAGGCTCAGCTCTTTCTTCATCGGTTTTTCCAGCAACTCCGCTTGTTGAAACCATGACTACAAGCTTTGTGCGTTTTCGTATTTTATTCACTGTTTCGTTAAAGGTTTCGTAATCTGAAGTTGGGTCTTCGTTTTCGTCACGGCAGTGTACATGAATAATAGAAGCTCCCTCTTGTTCGCATAGGTATGCGGTCTCTGCAATCTCGTCTGGCGTTATGGGAACGAACGGTGTGTTTTTCTTTCTAGGGACTGAACCAGTCGGAGCTACTGTGATGATGAGTTTATCCATAGTCTTCTCCCCCTAATGATCTGTCTCCAGATTAATCTGAGCCGTAAATTGTTGGAGTTGATCACATGCTTCTACGACAGAAGGGGCAACAATTGATACAAATCTATTTGAATCCTGCAATGCTGAGGCTCTGTCTTTAAGAAAAGTATCAAGTGCAACCTCTCCATTGTAATCGACAGTAGCCAGACGCAAGCAAAGGTCTTTTGCAGGCATGCCAAATTCCGACCCAGGAAGACTTGCAACATGATAGTTCTCTAAAATGTAACGAGCAAGTTTGCTGGATGTTTCAATACCTTTCTTTCCTAATTGTTCTCTCTGATGGTTCCAATCAGGGAACAGATAGAAGGCCCCTTGTGGATATGGACAAGATACACCCAAGGCAAGAATTCGTTTATAGACATACCTTGTCACTAGTTCGTGTACCATTGTGCAGTTCCGAATATACTCTATAAGCCCCGTGTCTGTGCGGTAAGCTTCAATGCCTGCATATTGGATGGGTGCAGAGACGCAAGACCAGATCTCACTTCCTATTGCCAAGATAGAACGAAGTAGATCTCTTTCCTCTGGGGGCAATAATAATGATCCCAGACGATAACCACCGAGTGACCGATCTTTGGATAGTCCACTTGTGATGAGTGTACCTTCTGGATAATAATTGGCAATACTATGGTGTGCTTGGTCTCTGAAATGTGTCAGAGCATATATTTCATCGGAGAGAACTATGATATTATTTTCCCGTGCTACATCTGCAATCTCCTGTAACTGAGGTTTGCTGAAGCTGTGACCAGTCGGATTGCAGGGATAATTCAATACGAGAACTTTCTGTTGTTCTTGGTCAGGAGCATGGTCTTCAACATTTCTTGCAAGCATCTCTGGTTCTAATCTATAGGAGTTCTTTGATTTAGTGACTATATGATGAACCTCTCGTGATAGAAATCGACCCATGTGTTGATAGCTGACCCATGATGGTGCTGGTAAGAAGATTGGACCATCGAGTGCAGTAAGGGCTGCAAACATGAGGGGTTTGCTCCCGGGACCTATGACTATCTGGTCTGGGGAGTAGTGCAGGTTGAACATGGTCTTGTAAAACTCAGATATCCGTTCTCTCAGTGGTAGGATTCCCTGAGTTGATAGATAACTATGTCGCCACGAGTTATCACAAAGAGCTTGACGGATTAACGAATGTACAGGAAATGGTGATTCGCCAAAGCCCATGTGGAGTACCTTTTCACCGCGTTCTCGAATTGCTGTAATGAGTTCGTTGATTGCTAAGGTGGCTGATGGAGCGAGCTGCTTTGCTGAGAATGAGATATCCAATATTATACTTCCTTCAAGATTTTCATGACCAGATTCGAGTCATGGTCATATCTGGACCAATTAATTAGAACAATATGAGATACAAATAGATTGTTACAACATCGATTGATTACATTTACTGGATTTGACATTCTAGTTGTTTTTATTCCTTAGACGATGGGAATAACTGGCAAAAGAAGATGAAGGAAAAACATCCTCTCACAGTGTCGAAAGTATCTCATCAAGAATCTAAGAATTATCGAGGATTGCATATTGCTAATCTTTTGATGAAGGCTACTAAACACAAACTGCGATAATTATGAACCTATGTTGTATGTTCCCAGGTCATAGCAAAGAGATGGAATTTCGAACTCTGAGAATCCTCATAAAGAAATTCTCCACACTGCGTTTCTTCATAATAATAACTACAGCTATAACAGTTGAGTCATCCCACCTCAAATGAATCGTCTAGTTACTATAGATTAATAGGATGGCTGTTCATCCAAAGGCACAACCCAAAACACACGAACGGACATTGTGTGCCCATTGAATAAAGGTTCGATGTAACTCGGAGACTGTTCACCTTGGATCTTACAGGCCAGCTTGTCATTGTCGTTTTTGTTATCGTGTATGTAGTGATAACATCCGAGAAGGTCAACCGAACTGCAATGTCACTAGTAGGTATGGTAATAGTCGCATTGATTTTATGGATTATGGGCACAAGTGATTTCAAGTCATTGACTGAACACATCGAGTGGTCAACGATACTGTTCATCACAGGTCAGATGATCATCGTTGCTGTGTCCCATGCATCAGGTATGTATCAGTATCTTGCACTGACTCTCGTTCGACCTACCCGTGGAAATCCAAGTCGCCTGTTTATCACGTTCATAGTATTCGTATTCTTCATCTCACTGTTCTTCGACACAACATCAACCATGCTCGTTATCGGCCCCCTCACAATAGAGGTCTGCAAGGCATTGGATATAGATTTCAAGCCTTTTCTCATCTCTGAGGCGATTGTTGCGAACTTTGCATCAATACCATCGGTTGTTGGAGATGTACCGAATCTTGTCATCTGGGGCGCTACAGAAATTAGTCCCAGTCTTATGTTCATCGCCCTGATGCCTCTGTCCTTCATATTTTTACTCGTTTCTCTACCTATCATGCTACGATATTTCAAACATACCTTCAAAGATTGCGACTCGGCACAAAGCGAGGAAGTTCTCAGGATTGATCCGAGTACTCTAATACATTCCAAACTTGAGTTTTACATGTCTATTGCTGCCATGATTGCATTAATCCTTGCCTTTACAATAGGTAATTCAATTGGTCTAGAACCGAGTCTAGTAGTCATGGGTATTGCTGCAGCGATGTTAGTTGTGACTCGGCACGAGGTAGATATGATTTTACGTAAGATTGGATGGGGCACTATCTTCTTCCTCATCGGACTCTTTGGAATAGTGGCTGCCTTGAATATTACTGGTGTCATTGCAGAGATGAGTGTCTGGGCTGCTTCGATTGTAGGCACCGATAAAGTCACAACAACCCTCTTCATGGCTTGGATTCCCGGTCTTCTCTCAGCAGTCATAGACAATGTACCAATAGCTGCAGTACTCGCGCCTCTTGCAGCCAGCTTTGCTGATGTCAGTCCTCTTGTCATTCTTGCACTGATCTTTGGTGTTAACATTGGTGGATTCATTCTCCCAATTGGCTCCCCTGCAAACATAATCGCCCTTGCACTATCCGAAACAGAGAAGGACCCAATTGGTATTGTGGGATTTGCAAAGATTGCAACCCCGATGGCCATATTGATGATGCTTATCGGAACTGGATGGCTACTTCTGCTCTCATTAGTGCTATGACCAACTCTTTTCCATATCCTGCACCTAAGTCAAAGGTTCTAGTCGAATTCACTTCAGAAAATTCTAAAACTTTATAAGCAGTAAATCACTAGCGATATCACTAGTGATATCATAATTGATATTATCTCATCAAAATTACACCATGGAGGTGAAAAGAAAAACATGCGAAAACCTAGAACACACAACCACTGGAGTCGACGAACCGCATCAGTTCCAAAGGGTTTCCTCAGGTCTCGAGTATTGAAATTGCTCAATGAGAAGCCTATGTCTGGTGCTGAGATCATCAGAGAGCTGGAAGACCAGACCGACATGCGGTGGAGACCAAGTCCTGGTTCTGTCTATCCTCTGCTATCCTGGCTCTTGGACTCAGGATACACCCGGGAACTTACAGACTCAGAGGCTGGCGTCCGACGTTATGAATTAACGAAAGAGGGCAAGAAGTTCCTCGAAGAGGAGGAACAACGAAGGGTGCAAGACAAAGGTGCTCGATTCTTCGGACCACAGTTCGAAGATTGGCAAGGACCAATGCCTGAGGAGGCACGAGGTCTGGTCGAGAGTTGGCGACGAATGCGACGAGCTGGCTATGCACTTCGCAGAAAGCTCAGAGAAGACTACTCTGATACTCTAGTGAAAGAAGCAAAACAAATAGTAGATGACTTCGTGGAGAAGATCTCCCGCCTCTCAGAGATTGAGAAGGCATAAATGGCATCTAAGGTGGGGTGAAGTTCAATCACTCCATCGAACTACTTTTCAAAGCAATATCGATTGATTCGTGTTGTGATTTTCCCTCACTATTTCTTGGTATATGCGTACTCGAAGTTCTATATACTCAATGCGTCGCTCCTCTCAAACCAACAATACTGGAAAAAACCGATAACCTTAGAAATTATGTATTGGTAAAATCTCTTGAGGTTATATTGTGACATCTAATCGACGTTTCATCATCCCTCTACTATTCTCTTCATTTGGAATTATTACAACAATTCTGGTCACGTTGTCACTTTCAGGGAGTATAGCTGAAGCACGGCCAAATTTTGACTTTGTGCCCATCGTTGCTGGAACTGTTCAATCTGATGTGCGTATGCTTCTTTACATACTCTTTCCAATACAATACCTTACCTTCTTCTTATTGACAATTCCACTTGCTCTATTGATGATAATATTTGCCAAACTATCAAGGTCCGTGACATATGAGCTAGGCATCTTCTCCACCGGTCAAGATTTTAATGCGGCAAAAATGGTGCGGCGGTCAATAGTGCCAGCTCTCTTTGCCTTATCAACTGGGGAACTATTTTTGAACCTACTTCCGGATTGGATCTTTAGCATCACTCCAGAGACGGGAAGTGCCTTTCTTCGACTCTTCAATCCGCTCCAAGTCATTCTTGGTGCACTGATAGCATTGATTGCTGCAATTGTATTTTTTGCACCTACATGGATTCTAAATGATGCTGGAATAATAACTCAAATCAAAGCGAGTCAGATGAAAATAAGGCGATGTCCCGACACCGAAGGGATAGGTCGATGGTACTCGAGCCTCTTTGGCGGATTTGCTATTTTGGCTTATCCAATCACCATGATTCATCGGTTCTTCTATCGCCCTCTCTTCATATATGATGTACCGTTGGATGGCATTTTCCTCCTGCATAGTATCTTCTGGATATTTGGCATCCCACTGCTTATCATGGCGTTTGTAATGCCATTCATCATCCTAAATGAGTTGACCATAAATAGGACTAGCTCAATGATTCAGAACTTTGC
>SDOA01000053.1 GCA_004524595.1 Candidatus Thorarchaeota archaeon
ATGCAATCAGAAGTCTGTGGGAATTGGCCAAAAGATATTTACCAAAGGTCAGTTATTTAAAAATATTAGATAGTTAATGTAGGAACCTGAAGAACCTCAATTATCATCCACATAAATTCCAGGGATAGTCGTTCCATTACAGAATAAGGGGCGTAACTGAAATGCGTGGACTGAGCCTTCTAATTGGATGGGTTGTTACTTTCATTTTTGTCTACTTCGTTTATGTATTTGGTTCTGGTGCGGTAGCAGATGCAATACATGGAGGAGGTAATGAAGTGATTAATAGTATGTTGAGAGATCCTAACACTATTCTATTTTCAATAGTATTTGCATCTATATTCTTTCCCTTTTGTTATTGTTGTGCCAAGGCAACCGAGTAATACGATGATGTAGAGCGAGTAAAAAGATAACTTGAGGACGAACGGTTTCTGAAGAAGAAAAGAATGGTGGACCGGTCGAGATTTGAACTCGAGACCTCCTCCATGCCAAGGAGGCATTTATGGCACGTCAGTAGGGAACTAGTCACCAACTAACATTCTACCAGGCTAAACTACCGGCCCATGCACACATAATGTGCGGTCACCAAGTCAGAATGGAACGGTTAAAAGAATTATGGAGTGATATACTATTTCTCTCTATCCTCCTCAATACTAATCTGGTGTTATGTGTTCGAATCACAGCCGGTCCACCATCTCTTTCTGTGAAAATGAAGCGCATTTGCTTTGATGCGTACAATCATTAGATGTCATTTGCCGCATAAAGTGAGGAGCAATGAAGATACTTGCGTTGAATGGTAGTCCTAGAAAATCTCAAGGTACAACTGATATTTTGATGGAAGTCTTTATCGAAGGGGCAAAATCAGTAGGTGCCGAAGTGGAGAAACATCATATTGTCGATTTGGATATAGGTGGATGTCGTGGATGTTTCAACTGCTGGTGGGTAACACCTGGCAAATGCGTACAACGGGATGATATGGATAAACTACTTCCTGCTATTCAGGAAGCTGATGTAATACTTCTCGGTACACCAATCTATGGTCGAAATGTAACTCACTATGTACAGAAATTAATGGAAAGAACATTCGTGTTTTCCCTTCCTGAAATGGTACCCCATGATGGAGAGACTCGACATCCTGGTAGAATACATAGATTTCCACAATTGGTCTTAGTTGCGACATGCGGATTCCCTGACTCAAATAATTTCGATATAGTGAGATCTCTCTACCCGATGGCATTACCTATTCTTCTTCCTGCAGCACAGTTGTTGCTATACGAGGAGGGAAAGAAACAGCTCTCCAGCTTTCTTGAATCGGTCAAATTTGCAGGACAGAAAATTGCAGCAGGTGAGGAACTCACTAAGGAAATGAAAGACAATTTGACTGTTGAATTCTCAGATGAGATGAAGAAGCAAATTGTGGCGATGCACAACAGGTATAGCGAATCACGAAGCGGGAAATGATGTCGTTACAAATCTCGACCGGTCCACCACTTCAATTTTCTATATCACTGAGTTCTTCATGATTATGATATTGTTTATTACACAGATGCGCAAAATCAGACTGCTGGTACTTCTGTTATGGACGAAGAGCGTGACTATGAAAATCTGGTCGAAGAGATAGACGAGCTCCGAAATCGTGTCAACGAGCTAAACAGCAATCTAATGATACTGAGCGTTGCTGTGATAGTCATTGCAGTAGTTGTTTTTATGGTCAGTAGTATCAGTTGGTTCAGTTTCATGGCAATAGTCGCAATTATTGTCCTTCTAGTTGCACTAACTGGTTCATCATTAGAAAAGCATGGATTATAGCCTTCAAATCTCGACCGGTCCACCATCCATCTCTTGTTCAGCTCTCTAGACTTCGATAGCAGCCATATAGATTGGAGTTTCTTCTCCTAAAATATAATCAAAGGTAGCACTTTGGTAGTGCCATCCAATGAGTCCCCCGAAATACAATGCACCATAGGTGATATCGGCTTGAATCTTGATGAGGAACTGATGGCCATCATATTCCATAGCCAGATTATTGCTCAACATGAAGCTGTAATCGACAATTATGATATTGTTCGAAAACAACTCATTGGTTCCCAATATCACACGGCATATCCCAGTAGTCCACCATTCATCAGCAGTAACACTACTCTCTACTACATCCAGTCGATTTTGTTCTCTAGACGGATTACAGCTAAGCATTGTTGATGTAGTATCTACCTGCATCAATGAGGTGTTTGGTTGATACGTTGTTATATCAGCAACCCATATCGTGATTATAGCACTGGTCAATCTCAGAAATGCACTACCATCTTGATTATTGTCAAAAGAGATTTGAAATTCAAACGAGTTCGTGATAGCTCCGCCCTGAGTAGTATTATAATATCTAAAGAGGTCGTTCAAAGAAAGATGACTGAATGATGGTTCTGGTATGCCACTGGTTGGAGGATTAAGTGTAATCGTAAATCCAACGATGATGATTCCACCTATCACGACTACCATAGCTATAGCTAGTGCTCTTCTTATAGAAACTCCATGTATGGACATCAGACATTCCCTATCTTTGATTAAAATGAAAGAATATTAGTTTTGCCAACTTGGGACTTGTTGAATAAACTAAACTTACGACTGGTCCACCAATCCTCTTGTCTTTTCTATGGATAACACAGTTCCCAGGTTGGTTGATATGTGTGGACAAGTTCCATTATCTCAATATATGCCTCATTTGAGAAGAATGGTCTGGGACAGGTCGCCTCTCTGTCGTATATTCCAAAGTGAATATGTGCACTTCCACCGACCTGAAGAAATTTACCAAGTGCATCACCTTTTGCAACCCAGTCGCCAATTTCAATATCTAGCATTGCAATCTGACGGTCAACATCAGAGGAGTTTGTAGTCCAAGGTTCAAAGATGTAATTAATCTGTATGCTCTCATTGAATCTGATTGAAACGTGTATCATGTATATGTTCTCTGATGGACCCGTATCAGTCACTGAGATCTCTTCAACAAGTCCTGGTGCAGCAGCTATTACGATAGATTCATTCTTGAATGCGAAGTCAAGTCCATTGTGTATGGCCCCCCAGGGACAAGTAGTGCTCTCGCTGTATCCCCCATTCCAACTGAGGATATCAGAACGATTTGTGTAGATAACACCCATATAATTCAGGTTTGAAGAATCATAACGCCCCTCATTATCAAAGACATCCTCTTCGAATGGATTTTCGGAATTATTTCCAAATTGCTTATACAAAATGACTGTGCAGATAATTATAATCATGAACACTAAAACAGCGGCGGTCTTCTTCTGCATAGTCTAAATCCTTGCACAACAAACTCTAATACTTGTCCTTTTTGTGCATCGAGAAGATTTCAAGTAGAATTGATCCTCTTCGTGGTCAATACTATCTATGCCTTACTCTATATATTAGTTGACTTCTGCTAAGACAACGCTGGTCACAGTCTTCTCTATTCCATCGATATTCCTAAGCTTGGTAATGACGAAATTATTCAATGCATCAACATCACCTAGCGACACCTTGACTATTATGTCAATCTCTCCAGTAACGATTGATACATCTTCCACCTCGGGAAGGTTCTTTATCAACTGCGCAATATCGAACTGGTTGATCTTTTGCCCCCGTGTTGTACGGTATGAAACGGTACAGAGAATATACGCAACAAGACCTCTTCCAGTCATCTTTCTATCAAGGTCCACTGTGAATCGCTTGATGACTCCACTCTCCCTCATCTTCTTGATACGGTTGTGAATTGTTGTTTGTGCAATATCCAGTTCCTTTGCTATCTCTCCCGTTGTAAGTCGCGCGTTCTCTTTTAATAACGTCAAGATTCTGTAGTCTTTATCATCAAGCTGAGCCATAATGGAAAAATATTCCATATTTTCGACTTAAGCTTATCCATCTTGATATTTTTTCCATCTTTTTTTGCAAGTTCTTTTGTATTGATGATTACTGCTTGTATTTCTATAGAGTACTACAGCATGTGATACTAATGACAGTCGAACCAATGATTATACAAAAGACAGATCCCCAAAAAGGAAAGGGACGCTACCTTGAAATCTTTAAAATACAGACAGAGGCATTAAGAGCAATACATGATTTTCTCTATAGCGAGGGTCTCATTCAGCTCATGCCTATCATTCTCTCTCCAGTCACTGACCCTCTGAATCATTCAGTCGATGATGCATCTATCATGTACAATGGACAGCGGCTTCAATTGACAAAGAGTATGATTCTTCACAAACAGATTGCAGTTTCCACTCTTGCTACTAGGGGTATCTACATCATCTCTCCAAATGTTCGTTTAGAGAGAGACCCTCGGAGCGACAGGCATCTTCTGGAGTTCTCTCAACTTGATATCGAGCTTAGAGATGCATCAGCAAGAGAGTTCATGATACTAATGGAGAATCTTATGGTCTATGTCTTCTCAAGAGTGAAGAGTACCTGTGATGATGAGCTAGAGCGATTAGGGTCTTCTCTTAAGATTCCACGAAGACCATTTCGTACATACACGACTTGGTCATTATTAGCTGAATATGGGTCTAATTATGAAGCAGAGGTCTCCAAGAAGGAAGAAGATCTTTTCTGGATTACTGATTTTGAGAGAGAATTTTATGATAGGGAAGATCCAACTCATAAGGGTCATTATGTAAATTACGACCTGTTTTACCCCGAGGGATATCAAGAGGGTCTCTCTGGGGGTGAGCGAGATTATCAGTACAATATCCTTGTGAGAAAAATTAAGGAACGCGGACAAAGATTGGAGGATTTTGCTCCATACTTGGAATATGCAAAGGCTGGATTACTATCTCCTAGTGTTGGCGGTGGTCTGGGCATCGAACGATTAATCCGTTTTCTTACAAAGCGTTCACATATTCATGAGATCACAATGTTCCCCAAAATTCCTAATGGTATAATCAAGTTATAGCTAGATCACTCAGCATCCCACGCAATCCATAGTAATTCAACAGCATCACTGGCGTGTATTTGATGGAGGCAATTCTTTGGAATGTAGTAGACTGTCTGCTTTTTGATGTTGAGAATTTCAGTATCTATCTTCACTGTACCTGTCCCGTTGAGGATGAGGAATGCCTGAGGCCAGGGGTCTATCTCACACTTTTCATTTAATGTTGCTCCTGCTGGAATGTGATACCATGCATATCTAAGTCCTTTCCAGTATACAATTGGTATCGGTTTCGCTCCATGGGCTTCTCCTGCCAAATCTAAACGAAGTTCCTTTGTCTTTATCTTACCTGGATTCAAGAAGAATGTGGCAAGAGCTTTTATGGTCTCCATACTCTCTTCTATCCTATCCGAGTCAATGAACTCGAAATCTATGGGTCGTTTCTCTTTGATATGAGACCGCCCTCCAAGGGCAAACGCATCAGCTTCTTGTTTGAGAATTTTTTGCAGAATCTCATTGGTCATCGTGATTGTAAAGGCAGGTTCCCTCAGACCTTCAGTCACACTCTTCTCCTTTCCAAGAATGAGTGTTGCTGACTCATCTGTGTCAGTGAGTTTAATACCTACATGTATTGTCCCAGGAAAGATGTAGAGTAGGTCTGAGTATAACTCAGCATCTTCGAGCATTTGTTCAAGTTCATCAACTAATCCCATCAATAACAGGACTCCTTATCACTCATCTGCTCTGTCTTGCTCTTTTGTAACTTCTGTCCTTGGATGTTCAATTCCGAACAATTTTCGTAACATTCTCCTCTCTCTCTCATCTAGTTCCTCTGTTATCGTCTGCATAATAGAGACGACCTTGAATCCCGTTTCTTGTTCCTTTTGAGAGTCATTCATGTTATATCTACCGTTTCAAAATTTCTAACAGTAACTCAAGTCTGTGAGATTTAGAAGGTAGTAGTTATGTATATTGCATACAAGATGATATTAGTCCTGAATTAACTACTGCTGACTATTCAGATAGTATATTTGAACAAGTAGAAGGCATCTTTAGCCACGGACACGAACACCATGAACCTTCTTATGTGCCCAATTGAATTGCCGAAGACGTGATGAAACACCAAATCCACAAGCGGCACACCTCTTGTGTCTGACATGGTATGACCTCCTGCCGCATCTTCTACAGCGAATATGATGTGGATTGTTCTTCTTACCTTTTGATGGAGTACCTTTTCCCATAGATGATCTCTCCTTGAATTATTTCGGCGGAGGTGAAACAAGAATCACGTTGTCGCCACGAACTATTACAGTATCGACCTGTGTGACAGTCTGTTCATTGGTTTCTAGATTCAATGTTATTTCTTCTGCGTCCTCTAGAATGAGGTTTAGGTGTTGGTCATAACCCCGCAGTTTTCCTTTGATTATCTTTCTACCCTTTAGCTCAACAAGTACTTGCGAGCCTAGTGAAGTTTGGAGAAGTTCCATAGGTTTACCTGCGTTCATTCAATCACCAACACAGAAGAATAATCATGTGGCTGATGGACACATGACACTCGGGCTAGTCTTTGGAGATGGCTTAAAAACATGACGATGCCGACGCCAATCCTATTACCTTTTTCGAGCATTTCGTAGGCTTCAAAAGGATAGTATTAATCCTTAGATGCATATGCCAAAGATTGAACGAATCAAAAAACGTCACCTCTTGAAGAAACGTGAACAACGTGACCTGATTGAACAGATAGAGTCAGACTTAGGTTCATCAATAGGTCTGGATGATAAATCTCAAATTGAGAGCGGAATTCTTGATGATGGCTCCCATATACTACTCCTTGATGGAGAAATCATCTTCTTTGAACACAATAGTAGAAAGATTCCAACTCTTCGCGCTCTGTTGAAAGGTATCATCCAAATTCCCAAGGTAACCGTTGACATGGGTGCTGTGAAGTATGTTGTCAATGGCGCGGATATAATGCGTCCAGGCATTACTCATGTAGATGATCAGGTCACTGCAAATGGAATAGTTGCGATTGTAGATGAAAGGCATGGAAAACCATTAGCGGTAGGCATCTCTCAACTATCTGCCAGTGACCTCAGAACCGTAACAGGTGGCAAAGTCATAAAATCAATACATCATGTAAACGATCATCTGTGGGAGTTCGGAAAGAGTTAGAGTTCACTCCTCCTCCTCTATCAATGAGGAACGAATGTGCACCATTGCTGCCTTATAGATTTCCTTTGCTGTTTCTGGTTCCAAACCACAATTCTTTGCAAAACGGTCCCTTGCAAGACCTTTCTTACTCGCATCAATGTCTTTTCTAACAATATCAGAAATGGATGCATACCCATTTTCATAGAGGTGCCTTGCAATGGTTCTTGACAATCTACTTGATGGAGAGCTATCCCCTTCTGTAAGACGTAGATCAAGTAAATCTGAATTTGCTAGATCTGAATGTACGCCATAGTGAAGTTGTCTGCTTAGGACCTGAAATCTGAGTGCAAGTCTTCGCATTTTTTTGTTCTCATAGTATCTCCTGAGAGTACTTGCTGCACTACTGCAGATGCCTAGCAATGAATCCAAATCTCCCTCATCAAGACCGATTCCTCTTGCCATCTCTCTAGTTTCACTGATGATACTAGCCACCTCTTTCTCATCGAGCCACTTCTCAAGTACTGCTCTCTTAATTAGCACACGTTCCGGAACAAGTCGCATATACCACTCCTCAGGTTCGCTTAACTCCATGATGTTGAGTTCATCCTTCGATGGAACAAAAGTCCTGGGTCTGATTAACTGAGGAAGACGAAAATCTAGTAGCAATTCAACAAGCTCGGACTCTTTGACGGTATCTTTCAATGTCAATAAGATATCTTTTTTCTGCAAATAATCAATGGGGTCCAGTCCAGCAAGTATTGCTACACGCGCATCTTTGCCTATTTTGAATCCTTTCTCACTAGGTATAACGACTTTTTCTCTAATCAGCCACGAGAATATTGAGTCGAAATATGTGTCCATTTTATCAATATATTCTTCATCTAAACGTCCTTTGAATGTGTTTTTTACAAAATCCAAAAATCGCTGTTTCAAATCTATCTGGGCAATCCTCTTTCCACTAATCATGTTCCTTACTACAATACTCACTGCAAGACTTGGGTAGACTGGACCGGGACATAATGGTTCTAGTGGCCTATGAAGTAGTTTTTCTACCATCGTGTCAGAGCTAGACATCTCTTGGGACTCAGTTTCAAAGACAAGATAGACTCTCCCACCATGTTGAGCTAGATAATATTCACCAATTCTACCTGCAATTTGCAAGTACCGCGACCTTGCAGTGAGAAAATACATGTTTGAATCAAATAGAATCACCACAGCGTCAAATGGAAAACTCATACCTGATGTAATGCCTGTTGTTGAAACAACTGTACGAATGATACTATCTTTGATTGCCTCTTCAAGTCTTTGACGGACTCCTGCATCTAATCCTGAGTGATGAAATGTAACTCCAGATGATAGAGATTTGGATAAACGGGTACTTAATGGCAAGCTCTCCCCTGTTCCCATGATCTTCTCTACAACCTCGTTCTGAATCTTCCTTGGATGACTGTTTGTGAGCCGTCGTGCTATTCCCTGTGCTCTATATCTTGATCCAACGACAAAGAGTATGGATTTCTTCTCGTATTCTGCAATGTGATCCATGACTGCATCAAGAAAGTCCTCTTGTTGAGATACCCCTCTCTGTGTTCCATCACTACTCTTAATCTCAATCCCTTGGTCAGTCTTTCTTACTATGAACTCATCGGGTGTCAATCGTACATCAGGTCTGAATATCTTAGCTCCCAACCATTCAGCAACCCTCTCTGTTTCCCCAAATCTAGAAGACAGAGTCAAAATTTGGGATTTCTCTTTAAGGAGTGTAATAATGAAATCTAGTTTCACACTTCTATCAGTACCGAGATTTAGAGACTCTACATACATTTGAGTTGAGGCGAGTTCTGTTAATTCGTCAATCACTGATAGACCAATATTCTCTGTCCATTTCTTCTTCTGTAATAATTCTGATGCAAAGGTCTCATACATGACAATAACTAGGTCCGCAGATTCAAGCTCAGAATCTGTTGCAGGAGTGAGTCCATCGAAACGAATAACTGAATATCCCATGTCTTCAAGTAGTGGACCATATTCATCTACAATTTGTCTGCTGAGGGATGTATATGGACTCAAATAGATACATTTGATTCTCTGCTGCAATTTTAGAAGAATCACAATCATAGCGAGGAACGTCTTCCCTGAACCAGGTGGCATTTGAATCACAAAATTACTATCAATATCTTCGATTTCGCGAACAAATTTTTCTTGAGCAGACATTAATCTTACAAAATTCTTATGCTTTAGTAGAGTCCTTGCCGCAAGTTGAACTTCTGTATTAACTCCCGCTGGCCCTTCAAGCTGACCAATTGATGCAAGAGCCAATCTCCCCTCATGGGTGATCATGAATCCTCGTTGTTTTTTTCCTCTCTCTCCTGAGGATATAACAAATCCTGCTCTCACGAGTTTGTTCATAGTCTCGTAAATTGTGCCTCCAGACATTAGCACTTGGCGTAGTTCTTCGTATTTTACCTCTTCTTGAGTCCGCTCTTCTCTGCGGTTAGATTTAGGCTTAGAAACACCCTCGAGTCGAACCAGTCCCTCAACAATCGCATCCCATCCCAATGTTGGCACAATCTCTCCTGTTTGAGGATTAAGTACTTGGAGAATTTCAATGGCATGACGATTACTGAGAGCCTTTAATTGGTCGCGAAGGTATGATAGGCTATCTTCCATCTGTCGTGGATTAGACATCTTGCTCATTTGATGTTACAAGTTCTTTGTGATAAAGATTGGCTCTGAGGCTCTTCCTATAATACTCGGTCTTTTCTTTACAAATCCACTTCATACACTTGAACAACAGAGGTGATTATTCCATGCGGTCTATTTTCAGACGGAAGCAAAGTGATGGGTCTTCTGATGATTCTTGTAGTGAGAAGTCATTTCCCAGCCTTGGTCTCTTTTCTCCGGTAACTGACACTGGAGAATTCGATGCAAAACAAGAACTTAGAAAGCTCCGTGAATTAGATGAGATTTTTATTCGGTCAAAAAAATTGGAATCACTCTCAGATGTTCCATACGTGGTTGATGAAATAAAAGAAGGTAACATTGTCTTACTTGATATTTCAAATCTGAACAATGGAAATGAACAAGCACATCTTGAATTACGACGGATTATTGAGAGAATCAGAGGTGCTACAAAGGGATATCAGGCCGATCTTGCATTAGTCAATGATAACTGTCTGATTGTGACACCTTCTTTTGTAAAGATCTGAATTCTATCTAAGTTTGATACATTCTGTCACCATAGGTGCCTTTGTTTCAATATTGAGTGCTTTATGAATGGTTGATGCCAATCCAAGGGTCTTTGATACTTCACCATGTGCCACGAGGATCCTTTCAGGAACAGGATTGACTCTCTTGATGAAGTTGAGAATCTGCTTTCTATCAGAGTGTCCAGAGAAGCCCTCTATTGTACAGACCTCTAAATTGATAGGTATCACAGTAGTCTGCCCCTCACGGTTCCTCATGTTAACCTCTTTCCATCCTTTCTGGATACGTCGGCCCATTGTATTCTCTCCCTGATAGCTTACAAATACGAGCATATTCTTTTCATCTGGAGCAAGCAATCTGAAGTAGTCTACACTAGGACCACCAACAAGCATCCCAGAAGTCGCCATTATGATGCACGGTCCACCCTCTGTTATCTCTTCACGTTGTTCAGGATTATCCACCTGAACAAAAATATCTGAAAGGAATGGATTAATTCCCTGATGGAATATCATCTCACGTATCTTCTTACTGAGTGCTTCTGGATGTGTGGTGTGGATTGCTGTTGCCTGGGCAATCATTCCCTCTATGTATACAGGAATTTTCGGGATGCGCTCTTTCGAGACCAGATCTTCAATAACAAGCATAATTTCTTGGGCACGACCAACAGCAAGAACTGGAATAAGCACTTTTCCTCCTCGTTCTAAAGCTCGTTTTATCATTATGGCAAATTTCTTCTCGACGTCTTGTCTTGGTGGCATCTTATCAGTTGGATGACCATATGTACTCTCAATGATGAGTGTCTCAAGTCTTGGGAACGTGAATGTTGCAGGTTCTAGTAGTCTAGTCCTTCCGAACTTGAAGTCCCCTGTATATGCCATATTGTATTGACCATCACCAATATGGAAGTGAACGATAGCAGAGCCAAGAATGTGTCCTGCATTATGCATCGTAAGTCTAACATCAGGGGCAATATCTGTGACCTCTCCGTAATTCAGTGAAATAGTGTGTAATATCGCTTCTTTTACATCACGGTCTCTATATGGTCTAAGTTTGCCTTCTCGCTCTGCAACATCAACATAGTCTAATTGTAAAAGAGTTGCGAGGTTCAACGTTGGTGCTGTCATGTAGACCGGTCCGCGGTAACCATATTTGAACAGAAAGGGGACCATTCCTGAGTGGTCAAGATGAGCGTGTGTAATTACAACCGCATCGAGATTTTCGATACTAAACTCTGGCATATCAAGTCTTGGGAAAGCCTTACTCGGAGTCCCAACATTTACTCCGCAATCAACGAGAACACTGCTCTCCCCAGTCTGTAAAAGCATACAAGACCTTCCAACTTCACGAAAGCCACCCATTGCAGTAAGTCGAATCCAACTATTCTCCATAAGTAAAGGTCTGTGAATTCGCCTCCCAATCTCTCGGAATGATTTGTTCCGAGTCGCAGCCTCTGATTGAATGATGTATCTGATTTGTTTGATTAATTTGCTCTCAATTGGAGGTGTTCTCATGACATTAGGACGCCAAAAAGTCTGACGTGTTATCTCTCGAAGTGTTGTTCCATTTCTTCCTATAACCAGTCCTGGTTTCTGGGCTTCAATGATGACTTCTCCTCTTGAGATATCAAAATCAATGGAAGTAATCTCTGCCTCTTGAGGTACCAGTTCACGGACTGCTTTCTCTGTCTCCTCATGTGTGAGTCTTACCTCAGGCGCAGACCTAACAACAATGCGGATGCGCATCTTTCTTGCTAAGGCCTTAATCTTGTCTCCATCATCCAGTAGTATCTTTGGTGCCTTAGAATAGATTGCTACCTCTGGGCCTTCATACTCCACTGCACTAATCGCGGCTGATCGAGGAAGAGCCTTCTTGATCTCTTCTCTGACATCAACAAATTCGTGTTCTTCAACAGGCTGCATGGATAGTCACATCACAATTGTCGGCCAATACCTGCCCCATGTGGCCTCATGTTTATGCTTGAACACTGAATCGTGTCAAGCTTCACGTAGCACGGTGTGTACTACGAGTGCAATAAATTGTATCACTCTTGTCTTTTCCAAATCTTCAAGATTGTATCCTTTGGGATTTCCTGATAACCATCTTTGTCAATCACACTGACTAGAATGGAGTTACCAGTAGCAGCATCTCTCTCAATCGCAGCAGCAATTGCACGAACAGCTAACTCGATAGCCTTCTTTTTAGCAAGGTTCTCGGAATACTCTGCTTCTAGAACACCAAGTGCGACTGGTGAGCCTGAGCCATTGGCAACGTATTTATCAGGAATTACTGCACCAATAAAATCGGTATAGAAGACCTGTGGTCCTTCATCGTCAAATCCACCAACGAGACTCCCTAACATGTATGCGCCTCTGCCTTGGAACATGATGTTACTTAAAAGACGAGCAAGAGCTTTAACACGTATTGGCCTTCCTCTTTGAATCTCAAAGAGTTTAGCCTCCGCAGTCAATAGGTCCATGATTTGCTGTGCGTCTGCAACAGATCCAGCAATTGTTGCACCAATCTGGTCTGTAATTTTATAGATCTTCTTTGCAGTCTTGTTAGCAATTAAATATCCCATAGTAGCTCTCTGATCACTAGCTAAGACTACGCAGTCTTTTGCAATCATTCCTATTGTTGTTGTTCCCGTCTTCAGTTCAGCTGGGGGCTGCATATCTGGTTCCATGTTAATAGACTCCATGTTGGAGATGAATCTTAAAGAACAAGTGACATGCTGTTCTCTGGAGGAGCATTATTAAGCTTTTCTCAGTGAACATATATGAAGAAAACCACACTCTCCTCAACTTTTTTTATGTCACGTTCTCTTTTAGTGGATCTGGTCTTTTGAAAGACACTACAATCTTGACCTCATCGATATCATCAGCAGCCTTTAGAATATCTGCAGCGATGCCAATCTCTCCATATTGAATATTTTCAATGTATCTTGTTTCCTGAGGTAATTCAACAGTGACTGTTTTCTTACTCAAAGTAATGCTGTATCTATCTTCAGGGATTCCAGGAATTCTACGTCTAAGGACTGCTTCAAGCTTCTCAATCTTATCTGATATTATATCTTTGATTGTAACATCATAGATGAGAGATTTTCCAGCAAACGGGCTATTGAAATCTACACGCACTCTTCTTCCAAGGTCTGCAGTCACAACGCCCCGTTCGTTTCCGAATTTGACCTCTTCTCCTTTGTATCCCCTCGCTCCGTGTTTTGCAAGTTTCACTTTTGCAATCAATTTAATCTTATTAGGGTCTTTCAGCCCTGCTCCTTTCTCAGGTGGGACTTCAATTGTCTTTGACTCTCCAACCTTCATTCCGATAAGCTGCTCTTCAACCGCTCCAAGCAACCAGTTCCAGCCTACAACAACAAGTGCAGGTTCATAGCGATCGTTCTCCCTGAACAATCCTTCTTCCTTCGCAACATCTAGAAGTGTGGTATCATAAACGATGCCATCATCTTTTGTTTTTGCAACAAAATCAAGATATACCATGCTCTTATCGCCAACTACTGTTTCAGCTGCTGGTATTTTTTTGGCTGCTACAGTATCCTTCTTCCCAGTAGTCTTTACTGCTTTTTTCGTGGCTGTCTTTTTCGCTACCTCTTTTGTAGTCTTTTCGGTAGTCTTAGTCGTTTTTTTCTCTGACATGTCCAGTTCCCTCTCGAGAGTCCGGGCCGCCTCCAAAGTGCTCCACTGGATTATTATAAAACGGTTTCCTTGTGTCCTTGCCAGGTTCCTTTTATAACTTGAATCCTCTCAAAAAATATAGACTCCTCATTTTCAATTGTAATATCGAATCTCTGTTCTCTAAGTTCCGCATTGATGGTTTCAACATCCGCTAGAGATGAAGCTACAACGTAGATTCTGCCACCCTCAATAAGATGTTGTGATGCCTCAATAATAAAACGTTGAGTTAATTCAGTCCCTATTCCTCCTCCTACAAGTGCATGATCCATATCTGTTTCATATTCATCTTTTGGTAGATATGGCGGATTAAAAAGGATCAGAGAAAATTTTGTTTCTGGAGAAATAGAAGAGAAGAGATCTGATTGAATTACTGAAACATTCTTACCCAGACTATTCATTCTTAAATTCTGTCTTGTATTATTAGCTGCTTCAAGAGATATATCAAGGCTTAGAACACGTTTTGCCATTTCTGCCGCTACCAAAGTCGCTACTCCCGCCCCACATCCTACATCCAAAACTAAGTCTTCAGATTCGATTGTCAACGAATCTATGAGGAGATACGTATCTTCGGAGGGCGGATATACACCATCAAGTACAGCGATTTCAAACTTTTCTCTCACTTCATTTCACCATAGGGCCGGGAAGTTGGTTAGCATCAATGAGGTCGAATACAATATCAGATAGTTGAATTAAATCCTCAATCCTTAGGGTTCTTAATTTATTCTCACCACTTAGTACTCCTCCACAGTTGGAGATTATTTTATCAGCTAGATCTTTGGACACTCCAATATTTCGTAACCATATTTTTAGAGCTTTTCTCAAGTTCTTGTTTGGATAAGAGAATATCCCATTAATAGTCCAAAAAAACACAGAATCATCTTTGGCGCGAGGTCCTTGAGCTCTATGTTGCATCATTACAACAGATGAATCGACTGTAGGTATTGGATAAAACATCTCTGCAGGCACTTCTAATAATAATTGAAAATCAGCTAGGTATCGGGCATTCACAGTGAGCCGAGAATAGTCTTGTGTGCCTGGTAGGGCAAGTAATCGTTGGGCAAATTCTTTTTGAAACATCAACACTGCTAACTTGAATTTCAGCTCGTGTAATAATCTAAATGTTATCTCAGACGATATACTATACGGGAGATTCGATACAACTTTGTCTGCCTCTGGTAAATCTATAATTAGTGCATCTCCTTCAATAATCTCTAGATTATTGTACTCTCTTAGTATATGACTCAGTGCATTAACTAGACCGTGTTCTATTTCAATGACATAGACATGTTTTGCAACTTTCAAAAGTTCCTCTGTTAGGATTCCAAGACCACCACCAATCTCTAGTATTGTGTCTTCTTTTGTCACACCCGCGAAGTTCACAATATCCCTTGCTACTCTGGAACTCTTTAGAAAGCTCTGTCCATACTTCTTACTCGCTCTAACTCCATATTTCTGAAGAAGTGATTTGATATCCTGTTCTGACAGAGGTCCTCACCCGTTAAGTATTGACAGTTACCTTCGAGATGGTTGTTCTCTCTCGCGCTCATCATCCTCCCGTTTTGGAGGACGCACAAACAACCACCGTTTTACATCTTCTCGAAGCTCGTCAATGATTCTTGCAGTCACTACCTTCTTTGGATTTTGGAGCTTGGTCCGAGCTGCAATGTCATCGAAATTTCTGAAAGGCTCTTTTTTCCTCTCTTCTAGAATAGCCCACATGAGTGTCTGTCCTATTCCTGGTAATAATTGAAGAGAGTGTTTTCTTGTAGTAATTGGTGCTGCTTCATTGAAAAATTGAACATACCTATGTTCGTGTTTTGTGACAATCATTTCAATGACTAGAGGAAGTTCTGTTGCGCTCTCTGGCACTAAGTCCTCATACAGGATACGTCTTTTGACATGATCTATTTTGCTTTTGGCATTTCTCTCAATAGAAACGCGTTCTTGAGGGTGTAATGTCATACCACGCTTAGGTGACATTTCTAATAATGTAAAATATGCTTCTCCAATACCCTGAACTACTGCCTCTCCACGTGGTCTTGAATCACGAAGGAACTCCTTTGGAGGAACAACTGATAAGACATATGCATGAGTCTCAAGCATTCTGTTTTGTTGTCCTTCCATCCAATTCCACATCCATCAGTATAAGAGCGCATCATTGTACACATAAGCGGGTAGAGATAAAAACTAATCGGAGAACATCCTGATTTCCATGTATCTTGTAGTAGATTCAGAGTTCAGTCAATCTACGATACGCTCTTTATAATCAGATCAACAATTTCAGTAAGTTGCTCATCTGTCAAACTTGTAGAACGAGTATCTAGGACTGATTTCAGCTCTTCTATGGTCACTGGAGCAATACTTACGATTTGAACGGACTGTGCTCTGGAAAGATTATAGGTTTTCATGAGTTTTTCCATTACCTTGACAGATACTGCAGGAGCCATCTTTGAAAATGCTGTTGCATGTTCTAGAGTAATCGATTGCTGGAAGGAGAGTTCTCCCTCCTTTCCCCTCTGGGCCAACATCTTCTTGACCAGTGGAAGTGGCACTTCTTCTTCACTGATTACTTCTTTAGGCATTTTGACCCCTCATGCTCTACTTGGTCGGAGATGTTCACGTCTGATGATAAGAGATTTGATGGATTTACCAAGTCCAACGTCAACGACAATGGCACGTCCTCTCAATCCTGTCACCACGCCTGTTTTACCATGATATCTCTTATGTGGCATTCCTCTGTGGAATCCTGGATCGATGACTATATCTACACGCTGCCCTTCCTCGTAGTCAATTAGGACTTTACTTGGCGAGCTGAGGCCTTTCTGACGAATTCTCTTGCTCATTAGGCCACGTGTACGTGCTCGGTATCCATGACTCTTCTTGACCATAAGACATCTCTCATAAATTTCTATCTCGAAGTGATTTGACTATATTGAATATCACTCGAAGTCCAGCATGACCTCTTGGGTCAACACTTAAGGATTTCGCAACAGTCCCATTTTTCGTGTCTATTCATGTTCATTTGCATCGTTGCTATAGATTGCTATGACATTCAGTTCTTTGCAGATGCATTTGGTTCCTAACTTCTCAGTAATTGAGGGGATCGTTCTTCCATCATCTCCGGAGATTAGTTCTTTGATGTAGGTGCCACCCTGCACTTTGAAAACCCCCTCAAGTAGATTCTCATCTTGTTTCTTAAGATGAATTTCATAGATTCTCTTCTTCCTTACCAGATCACTCCTTCGATGCGACACACGAGTAGGAGTCCTCTGTTCGATGTCTGTGCCTCTAAAAAATGTTTCAGCTTGTTCCAATATTTCATTAGTCACAGATTGCTCGACTGTAATCAAAGCTCTGTACTCTTTCACGTTACTTGATGCCTTTTCTTTGAGTTTTTGTAGTGTTAGTCTATCAGCTGTCTGCAGATTATGTACTTTGATCTTGTCATTAGCCTGTTCATTGATTTCATGAGCTAGTTGATGAAGATCTGGACTTCTTACTCTTGGTTCGGAGATTTCGACTACAAAGGGTCTTCCATTACCAAGCATCAATACATCAACATCTTCTCTTCCTGCAGCATGTAATTTGAATTTTGAACCATCTGCAATCAATTGTGCAGGAATCCCAATATACTCGGAAATAGAATCAGGATATTTTCTGCCTGTACCCTTACAGTCATCACAACCTCTACCTTTACACTTCTTACAATCCCATCTACTCTGTGGGATTCCCCTTACCAACTTTTGATATCTGCCATAGATGAAAATTGGATTGACCTGTAGTCTAATTTCGTCTTGCTCCATCAAATAGACGAACACAATATCCGGTTTTTCGAAATCGACTTCTTTACGAAGTATTCTTTGCAGGTTACTTCCAATCTCACGATTAAGATGGGATTTCAGAGTTTCGGCATAAAGGATAGAACATCTTGCACTTAATTCATCTTGACGCTCTACAAGAACCGAACTAGGTACTGACCCCACCAAAAAGGTAGAAAATTCATAATCATCAGACATTCCCTTCATTCTATCAGAAATCATCTGAATCTTATCAAAAATCGACTCATTATCGAGAGAACAGAGATGACATGCATCTTGAATATCATATTCAATCGAGTTCTGAGATGCAACGAGTTTTGCTGGTTCAAACATCCCATTTTCTGCTAAGAGATTTATTATCTTGGAACTTTGGCCTTTATTTCCAACTTTAAATTGCTCATCAGCAATCATAGTTAAGGTCAACTTAATAGAATGCCCACGATCCTTATTCGAAATCCCTGTTCCTAACCATGCAAACTGACGACCAAGACAGTTATCGCAGATAGTATGTTCCTGTAAGATCTTCAGTGTTGTTTTCACCACTCCACTCAGGTCTAAATCTGACATCTCTCTTGGCCTCATTGATTTACCATGGTATTACTCATAAAAACGGATTGATGTATCGAATTGCTTTGAGTCCCATGAGGAACATACGAGGATCTCTCAATATTTTTCGTATTACTTTTCCCTGAAAATCCATATCTCCGTCACTTCTCACAATTTCTAGCAGTCCAAAGTCTGAAGCATCTCTGATGATAGAGTCTAGTCCTTTATCATTAAGCGAACACAGCGCCTGTTGTACGAAGTACATTGTTTTTAGTTCTCTCAGTACAAGAGATTTACAGAGCGAATCATATTCATTGACTCTCTCCAGTACATCACTTTCAGACAATCCTCCAGCGATGGTTTTACCCGCTAGTCGTGCTGTTAATCCTCCCATGATCACTCCTCCCCCTGTGGTTGCTTTCACTATTCCCGCAGTATCTCCAACAGCCACTGTATTTTTGATTGACATTCTATTTATTGGTAATCCTACAAGAACAACTCCTCCAAGAGCACGTTGTATTTTCACTCCCCTCATTCTCTTTGATAGAATCTTATGGTGTTTCAGAAGTGCATCAAGTCTTATCTTGGACTTGTTCTTTGCAGCCAATCCAACTCGAGCTCTCCCCTCCCCTAGTGGTATGATCCATGCAAAGAATCCTGGAGCAACATTGTGTCCATAAAACATCTCTACAAACTCATCATTGATATCAGCTCCAGACACCTCGTACTGATATGCTGGATATTTAGCTGACTTCTTTACAGTAGGGAATCCTATGCTTCCAGAAAGTTTGCATCGAGCCCCCTCTGCAATAATAAAGACTCTCGCCTTCAACTGCTCATTTGTGTCTGATTTTATTGTGATACCTTGTACGATAGCATCCTGAACAAGAAATTCGTTAACTCGACTACCTGTTGATATCTGAACTCCGCAATCTATCGCTCTGTTAGCAAGCCAAGCGTCAAATTTTCTTCTATCAATGACCTTAGCTTCTCTTCTGCCTCTTTCGATTGTAATGGAGTAGCCTGAAGGAGAATATATTATTGCACCAGATACCGTATTCTGTATGATATGGTCGGGGATGGACAATCCTAACTTCTTTAGACCTGAAGAACTAAGAAGTCCAGCACAATGATCAGGTTCTCCGATGGTCTCATGTTCTTCAAATATCCGGACATTATGACCCTCCTTGGCTATCTCTGTGGCAGAGAAGAGACCTGAAGGACCTCCGCCAATGACAATTGCATCATGGTCCATTATAGACACAAATAATGATGATGAAGGCACGTTTTTAACTCTCCCCTCGAAACAGCTTGTAGAGTTCTAATGATAATCGATGGGAATTTTAAGTATAAACAAGTCATTGCTGTCCGTACCGACCTAGGAATGAGTAGAGGAAAGATGGCTGTACAAGCAGCTCATGGTGCAATAAGTGCGGCTGAGAAGGCTCGAGTGTCCCATCAAGAAGAATGGAGAGCATGGCTTCATGAAGGTCAGAAGAAAGTTGCTGTTAGAGTCGAGTCAGAAGAAGAGATAATGGAATTGAGACGATTAGCCATTACACACAGTCTTCCTTTTGCAATAATACGTGATGCAGGTATGACAGAGCTTCCTCCTGGAACAGTTACTGTAATAGGTATTGGCCCTGCAAAGGCTGAATCTGTGGATAAAGTCACAGGTGACTTGAGACTATTATAGAGGGATATGATTGATTGAACCTCTCCCAATTGAGAAGAATCTTGGCATGGAGCTCTACTCAACAGACTGTCAGGGTATTGGTGGAAAACTCAAGACACGATTTGAAGACTTTGTGGTTGAAGAAATAATACCAGATCGTACTGTACTTACGTTCCAAGATTGGAAAGGTACAGAGTCCACCTATCTTGATATCTCTGGGGAAAGAAATCGGTTCATCACTTTTTCAATCCAAAAGATGGGTATATCTACAATGGCTGTTTCTAGGATATTAGCGTCTTCATTAGGATTACCGAGAAATCTGATAACGTATGCTGGATTGAAAGACAAACGTGCTGTTACTGTTCAGAGAATGTCTGCACCATCTAAGGTCGCAACAAAATTAGGTGGACTTGAATTATCTCGGATTGAGATTCGTGATGTTGCCTACACTCGTCACCCTGTTCAGATTGGAGACTTGTGGGGAAATCAATTTACTATCATTCTAAGAAATATTGAAATTGATACTGAAAAAGCACTGGAAATTGCAGAAATCATCCGATATCAACCATTATTGAATTATTTTGGAGTGCAACGTTTTGGTCTCTCAAGACCAAGTACACATCTGGCTGGTAAGTCTCTCATCCTGCGCGATTTTGAGAGTGCTGTTCGAACGATATTGTGTACTCCGGGAGATTATGAATCAGATGAGTTACGTGCTGCACGACAGACCCTTGCTGATGATTTGACACCCAATGAGAGTATTATTGAGAGCTTTCCCAAAGACCTGAGCTATGAACGTACTATCATGAATGAACTCATGAAAAAGCCTTATGATTTTGAAAGAGCTATATTGAGGATTGAGCCAAGAGTTCTAACACTGATGGTTCATGCATACCAATCATATCTATTCAACCGACTTTTGAGTGAACGGGCTAGAACGGGGATGTCCATCTTCGAACCTGAACCAGGTGATTTCTTAATTGCTCTTGATATAGCACATTCAGGTCGTGACTCTTGGTTATTTGTCACCGACACATCTTTGGATGAAAGAAGAGAACAAGCTAAGAATCTTGAGTGGGGACTTGCTCTTCCTGTACCTGGATATGCAACGCGTGTACCTCCAACAAGACAATCTGAAATGTTGAAACAGATTCTTAACCAAGAGAATATCAAACTAGTCGATTTTCGGAACTCGAAAATAAGAGCACTAGATTCTCCCGGAGGACTTCATCTATCATCAATATTAGTTTCTGATATGACAACTGCAGTAGTTGAGAATAATGTCAAAGTACGCTTTCGATTGAGAAAAGGATCTTATGCCACCATTGTAATGCGTGAATTCATGAAAAATAATCCTCTCAATAGGATTTAGAATCGACTTTTCCTTATTATAACCCGCGACCTGACATCTCCATCATTCGTTTATCGAATTCATCAGGCTCTTCACCAAGATTGGTCTTCTTTCTATCGTCTTGATATTCGAAAAGGACTGATTCTCCCATAATAGCAGAGACAATACGTCGGAGTTCATCTGTAGTATACGTGATTCTCTCTCGATCTTCTCCACGGAGCATGATAATATTCTCTTTTGTTCCATCTGGAGAGTATAGACTATTGACACCGACTTCAATTGCAGGTTGAATGAACTCCCTAACGACTCTCCGTAATTTTGCAGGTCCTTCGATAACAATCAATTCACCAAATTTACTCTTGATCTCCTCTACAAGTGTATCATCAGCCAGCAGGAGTTCTTTACTATTCTTTTTTACAACAAGAATCAGACGATTAACCGCGGTTGCTGCTCTTAGAAGCTGGAAACTCTCTAGGTTCGGATGCTGTCTCTCCTTTTCTAATAACCACTTGCTAAATTCTATATCAAAACGTGTAATCTCTCCTCTATCAAGTCTAGCTTGACAATTCGTACATAACATATCTGATTCTAAATCAAAATTACAGACTGGTAATCGCATTTGTTCATCCTCGCCATTTTCGAAGGCTCAGTAAGACTGGACTTCGGGCGAGTATATATTCGTGTCTGTCTATTTGGCAAGTGTGATATCAATAGTGGAAACGTTGAGATCGCTACCCTTGTCGGTCTGGACAGTCGTTGTCCCGATTTCAATTTTCTTTACCACTAGTTCTCCAAGGAACCGATGTCGTGTTATTTCCGCAACATCAACAGCTCGACTGATAAGTCGTCCTCTTGCTTTAATGACAACTTCTTCAGCACCTTTATTAAATAAAGTCACACATGCGAGAACATAGGACATGACATTCTTATTACCAACTAAGATGCAATCCATGCCATCGTCATCCCGCAGCTTCTTGCCTTCTGTTTCTTTGCTGCTGGGTTTTTTACCTGTATTATCCTCCGTCACCCAATGTCTCTCCGCCTACTGCTGTAGCCTGCTATATGACATGTACAGGACGCGGTTGATATAGATTTCGTTTTTATTCCGTTTTCTGAATCGAACAATCTTTTGAATGACTAATTCACTTCTTGGCCATACTTCTATTGGGAAAACCTTTTCTTCTAGGTTCCTAAGCAAACAGATGGAAGTAATAATTCATGACACAACTCACTTTTCTTGGTTCATGTAGAGAGGTTGGTCGGTCAGGTTTTCTCCTCAAGGAAAAGGGAGAGAGCATTCTTGTCGATTATGGTGTCAAATTCACTGACCCCCCAACATTTCCAAAAATGGTGCCCACGGACGAGCTTCAGGGAATAGCAATTACCCATGCACATCTTGACCATTCTGGTGGCATCCCTGCAATTCTTAAAAAAACGGAGGCTTCCCTCTTTTGTACACCTGCTACTCGTGACCTCAGCATTCTTCTTCTCAGAGATATGTACAAAATAACACGTGGCAAACTTCCCTTTGATTTGAAGGACGTTTCACTTGTCAGGAGACAATGTCAGGCTACTGCATATGAAGAAACAATTCCACTAGGACGCCCCTTTGAAATGACACTCTTCAATGCCGGTCATATTCCAGGTAGCGCAATGGTATCAATCAGAGTCAATGGAAAAAGAGTACTATTTACTGGTGATTTCAATGCTACAGAAACACAACTAAATCCTGGTGCCAGAAAGAACCTTCCAAAACATGATGTTGTTGTCACGGAGAGTACCTATGCTCGTAGGATTAATCCTCCTAGAGAACGGACTGAACAAGAGCTAATCGAAACTGTAATAGAAACCTTAGAACGCGGCGGATGTGTCTTGATTCCTGCTTTTGCTGTGGGTCGGAGTCAAGAGATAATGTGTATCTTAGAAAAGAGTGAAATTCCTCGAAAATATCCTATTTATATCGATGGTTTGGCCAGAAACGTCAATGACATACTGGTACGACATCCTGGCTATCTTCAAAGCCCAAAGTCCTTTGAACGTGCAGTGAGTCGCACACTCATTATTAATGATAATCGAGATAGGACTAATGCTGTCAAGAAAGGTGGAATCATCATCTCTCCTGCTGGGATGCTTAAAGGAGGGGCCTCTCATCTATATTTCAAAATGCTTCACGATGACCCAAAGAACTCGATAGTGTTTGTAAGCTTTCAGATTCCTGGTACTCCAGGAGCTGAACTACTCGAAACTGGAAAAGTGGTAGCTGGCGGACGTGACTTTGAAGTGACTGCAGATATTCGTCAACATCATCTATCCTCTCATTCTGATTCAAGAGGAATGTTAGATATGCTTACGAAGATACCAGGAGAACCTGAATTCTATATGGTTCATGGTGAATCTGAGGCTTGTGAGGCTCTTGCTGAAAAACTTGAGAAGAAAGGTCGGAAGACTCATGTTGCAGAACAGGACGAGACCGTTGAGATCTAGTCCTCTTCCTTCTTAGAACGTGCCTCAATAATTTGACACTTGATTTGCTGAAGGACCTCTTCTGCTTTCTGGGGTTCAAGAACAATTGTGTAGAGATAATTAGATGTGCGGAGCTTGAGCTTGACATGACCCGGTCCTCTCTTGACTCGGCACTCTTGGGCGTCCTCGGACATCTCGAGGAATTTATTGACATCAGTAATTTGTTTTGGCATTTGATATACCCCGTTCATATTGTTCTAGATTGGTCTATTGCGCCCTTTTAGCACTAGATAATCCGATTTGGAGGTCTTTTACTCAAGTTATAACTGTAACGATAGGAAAGTAGTCATATTTCTCACAAAAATACCTTTTACTTCTAGACTCTTCAGCATTAGAGTTATTTGTGCTTGGAAAGGAAACTGGGATGTCAATGAAGACACACAACTTGTCTGGTTAATTTCTGATTTTTGTTATGGTGTAAACAGATTGATCCATTCTCAAGAATGTCAGTCTGCAAAATATCCGACTTCTTCAAGATTTATGTGACCGAGAACGATGAGGACAGGATGCGCTTAATATAAATAGAAGGGACTATATTCGAGAACCACTAAATTAGGAGGAATTAAAAATAGCTGAAATTCCAACTCCAATGGGCACTTCTGTTAAGCAGAGGCCTTTGGGCGTGACAATTCTTGCAATCCTTATGATTTTAGGAGGGTTATTCAACCTCCTTGGTGCTCCTGCATCATACACAATGCTTGATTTGATATGGAGTGTCATTGCAGGTCTCTTAGGTCTAGCTCTTGGTCTTGCCATGTGGCAATTGATACCATGGGCACGTAAGGCCGCACTCCTTTGGTATATCATAAGTTTGGTCATGACATTTGTCATCTCATTTGTGGTCGTTCTACCAGTAATAGAACTGCTTGTTGGACCCGCCATGGCACTCTCTGTCATGATGATCGCCTTAATACCCTCTACCATCATCAGCCTCATTATCATTCTCTACCTCAACTCAGGCGGAGTTAAGGCAGCGTTTGAGGGTGTTGGCGGCTGGTAAGGTCTAAATACTCACTTGTTGGGGGAGCTTGGTTCCTCCAACTTTTTTCTATACACTAGAAAACATTGATATTCATCATCATTGATGCAAACCAAGTTAATGAGGGCGGCAGAAAAAAATGTATGTCAACCAATTCGACCTTATTGGCGTTGATATGGAGCAGATAAAGCAGAGAGTAAAATCATGGATCTCGTCTTACCTTGGGATCGATTATTATCTAGAGGTCATCTCTGAGAAACATGTAAAGGTGAAAAGGACAAAACACGACCCAAAGATATGTTGTTATGGATGTGTTTCCTACTTTCTCGTTCTCTTCGCTGGCATCTTTCTGTTAATGGGAGTTTCTTTTCCAAGTTTATCAGGAGTTTTTTCAGTCGTATTTATTGCTGTTATGATACTTCCTCTCTTCACAGCTTGGTTTTGTCTTTTCCCTAATAAGGTGGAATTTGATCTCCAATTTAGTGGTGATGATCCCATTAAAGTGAAAGTAGTTGCATCTGGGAACATGTTATCAAAATTTGAATCCGAATACAGTTCATTTCTACAAGCGTTAAATCCATCATATGGCGATGGTGGTATTGGATTATTATAGCGAAAATTCCTATTATCAGTACTTCATTATCATAATCTGGTTTCCTATATATGTCATAAAAAGAAAAAGATGCTTTTGAAGATTGGATATCACGATGGATGAAAGCAAAAAGTAGCGTCATATTGTTTGGTGGGCCGGGGGAGGTTTGAATTCGGTAATCTGAACCAAGGTTCAGATTTCTCCCGACCTTCGCCGTTTTCCGAGGAGTTCGTTCAAGCTTTACAAGCTCAACATTGAACTCGTCTTGTGAAGGCGACGTCATAG
>SDOA01000054.1 GCA_004524595.1 Candidatus Thorarchaeota archaeon
AACAAAGAACCATAATCTTCCCTCCCACTCACTCTTAGGCAATTCAGATATACCAATCACTTGTCCTCCATTATCTAGACAGAGTTGTTTTGCTAGAGCAGCATCGCTTCTCATCTGATCTTCTCTCACTCTGCCTATCGTCATTGAAACAGTTCGAAACGGCCATTCATATTGTGGGATTCCAAGCTCATCACCGATCATATCCATAAAGAACTCAAGTACAGCTCCTTCATATAATGATGTGAAAATACCATTGATATCATGCTGTTTGATATCTACGATGAAGTTCTCTGCTTGTTCATGTGTATCAAACCCGTACGTATTATGGTCGAAGAACTTGAATCTCCTAAATACCTTAACTGAAACCTTTGTGATTATACCAAAACTGCCAAGAGAGCCGATAAAGAGACCTGTGATATCTGGTCCAAATGCATATCTCTGATATGGTCCCGAGGCGTGAGGATTGGCTTCAGTACCAGTCTGAATGACCTCTCCATTAGGCAAAACGACTTCAAGTCCTAATACAAGTTCTCCAGTGCATCCAAATCCACTTGAGCCAGGTCCTGCCCCATTGACTGCAACATTCCCAGCTATCGTGCATACTAATGCGGATTCAGGATAGACTGGTACGAAGAGGTTCTCCTCTTTTAGTACCTTTTCTAACATACCATAAGTTACTCCAGCACCAACGGTGACTGAACGAAGTTCTTTGTGAAGTGCTATCTCGTTTAGTCGCATTAACTCAATCACAAGGCCATCAGGTTCGGGAATTGCCTCTTCTTGAAGACTTGACCCACCAGATCTTGCAGTCACTGGTACTTGATATTTTGTAGCGATTCTGAGAGTTTTTGCAATCTGGTCTGTATTTGCTGGACGAATAACCGCTCCAGGCAATACTGGGTCTGAAGCCATTGATGCTGTCTGAGAGTATGCAAGGAGGACATCTGGTCTAGTGGAAATGAACTCCTCTCCCACGATGTACATAAGTTCATCAATCATTTTCTTTTGCACTCAAGTCACCTCTCAGACTCTATGAAGGGAATTACTCCTGGGTTCAATATATTATTTGGATCAATACCTGATTTTAACTGCTGAATGAATTGCATATATGATTCCATCTCTGAGATGCCATCAATCCAGTATGGAGCAAGCTTGAATGGAACAGCTCCAGTCTTGAACAGACGTTTTGCCAGTTCCTTATGGGCTGCTCTAGCTCTTTCCTCATCTTCTTTATCTTGAGGATCGAAGAATATCTGGGGATAGTAATTGTACGAAGAATGGTCTGATTGAAAACCGGCTGAGTGCCCTAAAACACCAAACTCGTCAAAGATAGGCCATAGTTCTTCAAGGGTACGGTGCCATTGTGATGGAGTTTGATGATGATATAGGATTCTCCAATGCCAGCCATGAACATATGAAGATCTAGCTAGTTCTCTCATTCTATCATTCCATTCACCAAAAGGAAGTTCACCGATACCGATTACATGACCTCCAACTTGATTGCATACAGACTCAGCCATCAATTTGTCACTATCTAACATATCCTCTCTTATACTTCCAATGACTAAAGATACAGTAACGGGGGGCCAATCATATTTTGGTACACCATATTCATCCCCCACCATCTCAAGGAAAAAATCTAGGATACGGCCTTCATAAATGGCCATCCACACTGCACTAACATCGTTCTCTTTCAACTCAATGATGAACTTCTCTGCATCTTGGGCTAAGTTGAAACCGTATGTATTGTAATCGAAATAGTGCATTCTCTTAAAGATCTTTAGAGATACCTTTGTGATGATACCAAAACTGCCAAGAGACCCAATAAAGAGACCTGTGATATCAGGCCCGAAAGCATACCTCAAGAAAGGTCCAGGTGCGTAAGGATTTGCAGATGAACCGGTCTGTATAATATCACCATCTGGAAGAACTACCTCAAGACCAAGTACTAATTCACCAATACATCCAAAACGACTCGATCCAAACCCAGATCCATTAACTGCAACATTTCCAGCTATTGTCGCTGTTAAAGATGAACCGGGATAGACTGGCATCCAGTAGTCGAATTGTTGAAGATATTTATCTAATTTCCCAAAATTCACACCTGATCCAACTGTGACTGAACGTAATTCTTGATGAAGTTCGATTTCTTCCAATCTTAAGAGATCAATTACTAATCCGTCTTTTTTAGGGATGACCTCTCCTTGAAGGCTTGAGCCTCCAGATCTGGGTGTTACAGGTATTTTGTGTTCATTTGCTATCTTTATGATCTCAGAAACTTCTTTGGTATTTGCAGGTCGAATGACTGCACTAGGCATTACAGGGTCGTAACTCATAGAGGCTGAGTTCGAATAGGTTAATAGAATATCTTTTCTTGTTGATATGTATTCATCGCCAACTATGGTAGCCAATTTTTTGACTACTTCAGAATCCAAATGTGTACCTCCAGAATAAACAGATTCTAGAAGATATGCCTTATCTTCATTAGATCTGAGGCTGAACCTTTGACCTTGAGTTTTCGTTTGAGAAGGGCTGACGCAGCGCTCATCTCTTCCAAGAACAGCTTTTTAATTGTGTCCTCATCACTCTCTATCTTCATGTCAGGTGCGTCTATACCACCCACGTTCACAGTGATGGTATTATCTTTAACAAGGAAATGATATTCTTTTCCTTCCTTTAGCATCAAAAGAGCTGTTCGCTCCCAACCTTCAATTGCTTCCATGGTCTTTTCTCTTTCAAGACCAATTGCGATTCTTTCGCGCATAAGTTCAAGTAAATCGTCGTTCATTAAACATCACTTCAAGCATTACATTGGAGTGAATATGCAAGATTAAACTGTTTTCCCTCGGAGAGAATTCATTAAATTGACTACATCATATTATGGTGAAGTTGCAGTCCTATTGGTTGATTTTGAGACAAACAAATCATGGGTCTAATCCACAAGGCTTTAAGCTCGAGGTCTCAAAGTCATGTGGCTTCAAACCAAGGTGGAATACTAGGTCAATTGGCTAAGAAAAGAAAATCATCCGGAAGAGCAAAAGGTGGATCTGGCCACAAAGGCGCAGTCCAGTGCTCGAGATGCGGTCGGCTAGTACCAGCAGATAAAGCAAAGAAATATACCAAGACTGTCAGCTCTGTTGAACCACAGATAGCTCGTGAATTGCGTCAACAAGGTGCATATATTCCAACGCATCGAACGACATCCTATTATTGCGTCAGTTGTGCGGTGCATTCAGGTAAGGTTCACATAAGAGAGGCAAACACACGAAAAATAAAACCTTCACACTAAAAGAATCTGAAAATGAATCTTGGTATCCTTCCAATATTGGTATATCTGGAATAAGCGACTCAGAAGATTTTCTATATGTCAGTTCTATTGCAATTCTTTAAGTTGCCATAAAAAATCTCCACTAATCATATAATTCAAATTATGTAACTTATTTTTAGAAAGAATCCTGAATACTCCTGAATAAGTTAAAATTTAAATTAAAAGATCACTCCGAGGAAATTAAAGAAAATGCCCAAAAAGACAATGACAATGACTTTAACAAATCTCAGCATCTCAATATTCTTATGAATGCATAGATTCTAATCAGATTAATGGCTCTCAATGATGACTGGGTGTAAAAGAGATTATATAATAAAGGTCGCGAATAATTTGGTTGATGCACAAGAACAACGACATACATTGAGAGAATGGCTTGCTGAACATGCACGCTCCGAACCTGTCCATTATAAGAAAATTGCTGAAGCTTTACAACGAGACCCCGCATCTGTTTCCGCATCCTTCTCTATTGAAGGCAAACAAGCGCTAGAGAACAATAGGCCTGCATACTTTGTTAGAGTTGGTTCCGGCTTGTATCAGTACAATAACCTATGTGAAAATGCTGTTGATGAGGAATTAATCAAAGAAGTTCTTGATCGTGTTGATGATTTTAACAAATCAACTAGAAGAGAGATGCGTTATAATATCGCTCAGCTCGACATTAAAGGGTTTGAAGAACTAGCTAAAATCATTCTCTTTAATGTCAGAGTTCGTGTTGAAGAAGCTGAAGTCATTAGACGATCTCCATCATCTGTTGTCATTGTGACATCATGGAGAGATGATAGCGGAAAATCTCGTATAGTCGTACATGTCAAAAAATGTGAATTAGACGAACTAATTGAAAGCGACACCATCTCTGAAATACGAGGTGCCTTACCTATCAACGAGGCAAATCAGGGAATGCTAATAACAAATGGAATTGTAAGTGAAGATGCTAAAAAAGAAGCTCTTGGAATTCGGTCCAGTGAAATGAAAGTGTTTGTTCCTCCTGTACACTTGATGGATATTGATATCATTCTTAATGTACTGCTAGAAAGTAGAACTGGCGTTAGAACTAAGAATGTTGAAGTCCTATTACTCGACCATGACTTCTTTAAGAGTATTAGAACAATCTGACTTAGTATCCATTATGGTGTTCCTTGATAGAACATAGGGAATACGTTTTAAGACTTTGAATTTGCTTCCTACATGTGGACCCAATGAATGAGGAACAAAGAAATCAGTTGCATGAGGATGAGCTAGAATCTTCAGCACTTGAGTGGCATCGATCAGATGATGTTAAGGAAGGGGTACAAATGTTATTATCACATCATCCGCCTTCATTATATGGTCACTGTCTACGGATTTCAGTAATGGGACGTTCATTGTATCTGTGTGGTCGATGCACTGGTATTTACGGGGGTCTTGGTTTCGGAATCATATTTTTAGTATTATTTAATATTAGTTTGACTCCATCATGGTTTTGGTTTCTTCTTTCCGTTGTTTTAGGTTTTTCAACTGTAGTAGATTGGATGAGTCAAAGGCTTACTCCAAGAAAAACGACAAACCATGTTCGAGCAATTACTGGTTTCTTTAGTGGTTTTGGTCTGGCAGTCATCTTTTTACTTGGCGATTTATTTTACATGCTGGTTGCTTTGGCAATCATGGCAGGTTCAGTAGGAATTGTTGGGATAATCGAAAATAAACGGCGTAATGCAAGCTTAGAAACGCACTTGATTCAAAAAGAAACCGAATCCGAAGATGAAGGTGTCTAATTCTAATTGTACATCTTTATCATAGTCCAAAGTGTTAAAACCCAGATGAATTTCGTAGTCATAGGGTGCTGCAATGATTCCCTTCACCAAACCAATAATTGAACATGATGAAATTGAAGCTGTAACAAGAGTCCTTGAATCCGGGATGCTTGCAGAAGGTAAAGTTTCACGTGAATTTGAGAGGATCTTCTCAAGTTATATCGGAACAAAATATGCCACAGTCACATCAAATGGTACAACTGCCTTAAGTACTGCTCTTGAAGCGATGTCCATTGCTCCAGGGGATGAGGTAATTACATCTCCCTTCACTTTTATTGCTTCAGCGAATTCTATTGCTATGTTAGGAGCCATACCTATTTTTGTTGATGTCAAACCTGATTCTTACAACATCGATCCTAAGAAAATTGAAGACGCAATTACTGAGAAGACTAAAGCAATTATGCCAATCCATATCTTTGGAATGCCAGCAGATATGAAACATATAATGGAGATTGCTGAACAACACGACCTTCTTGTAATTGAGGATGCATGTCAAGCGCATGGAGCCGCCATTGATGGAAAAAGGGTAGGAAGTTTTGGTCATGCGGCAACATTCTCATTTTATGCAACAAAGAATATCTTCACCGGTGAAGGCGGAATGGTTACGACAAATGATGAAGAACTATATGATCGTATGCTTATGATTAAGAATCATGGACGCGGTAAGGAAGGAGGATATAGTCATTTCCAAGTCGGTTATAATAATAGGATGATGGATATCGTAGCTGCTATTGGTGTTCAACAGATGAAGAGAATGGATAACATAGTTCAGCAACGTAGGCAGAACGCATATGAATACAACCAATTCTTTTCGGAATTTGATGAGATTCGACCACAGTTTGAAGATTCTGGATTTGAGTCATCTTATCACCTCTATGCACCATGTATCTATTCTGATAGAATGAATCGGGATGAAATCGTGGCTGCCTTGAGAAATGAAGGTGTTGGTTCCAGGGCAGTATATGCACTCCCATGTCATAAGCAAGATACTTACCTACAAATTCAGAATTGGAGATGGGCAAAGTTTGTCAAATATCCTGATTATACCAAAGTGAAACTACCAATATCTGAAGAGATAGGCGCAAACCATTTTGACATCCCTGTCCACCCCAGCCTTACAGATGAAGAAAAGGAAACTATCCAAAGTGCATTTATGAAGATACTTGCATAGCAACTTAGAAATAATCTAAGATTGAACGAAGGTCATTTGAGTGGAGCGTTATCGATGCTGCTTCACTCACTGCATCATTTTCTGGATTAAATGCAATACTAATAGCTGACACATTGAATAGCTCAATATCATTAGATCCATCTCCAATACTAGCCAAGTTATTACCGTTAAACCCTCTCTCTTGAGCAACTCTTAATGCTGTTTCAGCCTTCTGAGGACCTCCCATGACATATCTCACTGTCCCATCATGTTCTCCATTTACTTCTCCAAGAATATTAGAATGGGCGAAATCCAGATTCAATCTTTTTGCGAATGGTTTCATGAAGAATTGACTAACACCACTGGAGATACATCCAATGATATATCCCCTTTCTCTCAATGTCAAAACCGTATCTTCCGCACCGTTCATTAAGGGTAGTTCATTGACCAGATGATCATAGGTTTCATCAGCCGCTATCCCCTTCCAAATCTTGCAGCCTTCTCGAATAGACATTTCAAGATCTTTCTTTTCTTTAGCAACGCGAGTGAATACCTCCATGAATTGTTGCCCTAGACCTAAATGTTGAGCAAGTGGGAACGCAGCGCTTGGACCATTGAACAAAACGCCATCTAAATCAAATGAAATAATCTTAATGTTATCATTCATCTTGTTGTTTCCTAACATGTAGTTGCAGGTTCAGGAAACACAAATAACTGTAATTATTGGTTTTGCTTATGATTGAACTGCAATGAACATCATCAGGAAAACTCAATCTGGTAGCATCAACGAGATTAGTAAAAAATTCTCTCAAAGACGATTATCCGAGGAGGAACTTGTTTTTGATGTAGGTCATATACCAAGGAATGAACTCTCAAAAATGTTAATTATTTGTGGAAAGGTCGGAGAAGAAAATGTACAGCTCTACAGGAAAAAGGCAAAGGAACTCAAGTGTGATTTTGTAGTTGAAAGAGGTCGGTCATGGGTCTTAGCCCAGAAAACAGTGAGGGATAATTACGATCCCAAATATCATAAGGGACTACTTCTAATTGGTTCTAACAAAGAACTCCCTGCTACACAAATTGCGTATCAGAATGCATATGCTTTTACAGATTGGTTCATTCAGGATATAGATGGTGATTCAATTCCAGATTTTCCTGTTGGCAGAATTTTTGGTTCTCCAGAAACTGTCTTGTATCATATGGATCCCCAAATAGTAGATAGTAACATTGCCATTGTGTTTGACAGTCAACCTGGCCGTTCAAACCGACATATTGAAGGTTTAGCAAGTTTAGGTTTTGATGTTCAAGTATTAAACAGATATAGTGATGATGATAGGAAACTCATGTCCGTGAGTGAATTTATTCTCCAATTCTCTGATGGCATATTCACATCTAGGATTCATGGAACTCCTGATAAATGGGCGACACACAATTCGGTCATCCTGAGTTCCGACCAAATGTTACAAATTAGATTTGAAGGATATCCTGTTGTTTATTCTGAAGCTTGCAGTACTGCACAGGAAGGACCGTTGTTGAGAGCATTTCTTGATCAAGGGTCTATCTATATCGGATCAACTTTGGACACAATGAATAATCTTGAACCATTTGATAATTGGAGGGAATGCCCTTATTGCGATGGATGGAAATTTGGATTCCTCGACCTTTTAGATTCCCACGACTTTATAGGAGAGGTCAAAATTAATGTAGACCGAGCCATTACAGAGAATTTGCAACCTCAGATATTTAAAGAGTTGGAAAACATAAGAACTGGAAAGTCCAATATCGTTACATCCGACCAAGCGGTATCAGTCTGTGAGTGGGTCCTCTTTGGCAATCCTCTTCGACCAACCACTGTTGGACCCAATGCTAATTATACTCCCGGAAAAATTATTGTTGATACATAGATTCAGGACCTTGTGAATTTGGTCTGAACGAAATATCCTAGGAGTCCTCCCATCAAACTTATCATTGTCATTAAGATGATTGCCTCTAATATGATTATTATTGGATTCCCTCCATTTGTGGCGAAAAGAATCATCGAATATGCTAAAAGACCATTAAATGTACTTGCTAGCAGACTCAACCATTTCTCTCCCACAATGTACCCAACGATTATTCCTACAAATAGCGGAGTTAATATTCCAAGCATGAAGAATAAGCCGATGTTAAGCAATACACCTGCTGCCATGATTGCAAATGCACGAAGAAGGATATCTTGTCGTCTTAATATCGGAGTGTGAAGTTCAGTCAATTACTATCCTCAATCTTATAGAACTGCATTTTTGATATAATCCTGACGATAACTACCTTTCCATATCAATTAAAAATTTGGACCTAGTAATTAAATGGAGTCATATACCTTTGTTTCAAACATCATTTAATCACATATGGTTGGAAATGTGAAGATAAAGAGTGATGAGCACGATTCAGTGGGAGTTATAGAAATGATGATTAACGAATTGGATTGCCAGACTCACAAAATCTTTCCATGAGTGACAATACTTACAAGAAGAGGGAATATTGAGATTTCATAATATAACATAGGGTTCGAATATTGATAACTAAGATTGAAGTTCCAAAAAGATATGATCTACTCTCATCTGTTCATGCTTGGATTTATCCCGATGTTCAACCTGTTCCAGAACAAACATCTGAAACTGGTATTCATCGGTTGAGTTTATTCTGTGATGAATGTATTCCAATTATGATAACCCAAAATGAAATTGGTAGTTCACTCATAGTAGAATTCTCTTCGCAGAAAGCTGAAGAAAAAGAAGTAAAAAGTGTACTTGTTCAGATGCTCGGTCTTGACGTAGACATGAAAGGAGCATTGAGAGAACTTCGAATGGATGGGCAATTGAATCATATCTCAATTGGAGTTGCAGGCATTCAACCATTTCAATCTCCGAGCGTCTTTGAAGCACTTGTTAAAACAATAATACAACAACAGGTCTCTTACAGAGCAGCGAATGTTCTTACAAAAAGAATGATTCTTTCAATTGGACCTAAGATGTCATATAATGATCATACTGTATATGGTTTTCCCTCTCCTGAGGAAATTGCTAGATGCACTTTAGAACAGCTCCAAAGTTTCGGATTTGGTTACAAAGCTGAATATATCCATGGAATTGCCCATTCAGTTGTTAATGGAAATCTTGAACTCGAAGGTCTACGAGGAAAACATCATTCAGAGGTATCATCAATTCTTCAACCAATTCATGGAATTGGTTTGTGGACCATAAAAACTCTGGCAATTGCTGGATTAGGGGACTTTACAACATTCCCGACTAGTGATCTTGGAATTCGAAACATTCTAGGTCGTTTATTCAATGACAGTGAGCGGATGTCAGAAAAAGAGATAGAGGTATTGACAACTAGATGGGGTGATGAGTGGCCATTAGTACTCTATCTTATAATGTGTGCTGACGTCTTGGGTCTATTTGGTGAAGACGGTCGTCAGCAAAGTCATAAAAGGCAGTCACGTAAATGAGAAGATGAAGTTCAGGTGAGATTAGTTGTCTGAAGTAGGTGCGAAGAAGAATTCAAAATTATGGAGAATCTATTCTATGTTCCTTAAGGAACTCCGATTGATTTCCAATGATAAATTCGCTCTTCTTCTTGTCTTTGTCTTACCTACAATGATAATGGGAACCATGTATGTGGCAATTAATCAAGGAAGTACTATTGGTCAATCGTCAATCGATCCTACAAAGAATAGTGACGCAATCATATTAGGTCTTGTTGATCTTGATACAACAGATACTTTCCCAGGTGAAGATCTCTCAGTTAATTTTACATGGTATCTCACTAATAGTCCGAATTTCATTGTTGTTGTTTATGATACTGAAGACGATGCACGTACGGCTCTGTATTTTGATGATATTGATGTCTATGCTATCTTACCTTATGGATTTGAAGGAAACATAACAAATGATATCCCCGCATTTGTTACTCTCCACATTAGTAGTACTGATTTTGATACCCAGACAACTGTCTACTCCAAATTTAACCAAGTTGTTCAGGAGTTTCGAGTAGATCACGGTTGGGTAAAGGGTGAGATTGCTTCTCAAATGTTTGCAGAGTTTCAACCTCCTGGAAGTTCAAGTCTCTCTGCAACCTTTGGTGTTTTCATGATAGTCTTTGCTGTATTCATTGCTGTTTCTGCAACAGCAGCTCAAGCAATTGTGGGTGACATACCTCTAAATCGCATGCTACTCACTCCTGCAACAAAAATGGAGTCTATTCTAGCAAAGGTCTTTGCATATTTCATTGTCGGAGTGCTTCAAGCGCAATTTCTTCTAATTCTATGGATGGTTCTCTTTAAAATTGACCTTTGGGCTAGGTATCTCGACCTCAATATCATTCTTGGACTAATGTCATTATCAGGTTCAGCATTAGGCGTATTGATTTCCACACTTGTAACAACGCGTCTACAAGCAAATCAATCGTTCTTATTCCTCCTTTTCGGAAGTACAATTGTTGGAACTGGATTTATGGATGTAGGTCTCTTAGATGATTACTTTCCACTTAATCTCGGTCGAATTATGATGGTTGATGTTGGTTTCAAAAATATCGCACTGATTGAGTTCATGGATTCGATAAATATTATTCTTACAATGACAGTTGTTTTGATATTGATTGCTTGGTTTATTTTCTCGAAGAAATCTACATTGGCATGAGATGCAAATTATTAATCCTCATAAATAAAGGCAACTTTCACGTTTGCTTTGTATTCAGAGATCTTTCCATCTTTTACTTTTGCTGTGAAATGAACTACATCAATTCCAATAATACCGCGGACTGACTTTGATGCGACTTGTATTGCATTTTGGGATGCTTCCTCCCAGCTGTTTGGAGAAGACCCAATAAGTTCTATTACTTTTACGACACTCATTCTTTGGTTCACCTTTCTTCTATAATATAAATGGTTACTTAAGGAATTTTGCTTTTCTCAATGCATTCTTATAATCCAAAGAGATCAACCCAACACTTACTGATAAGACTCGTACTCACTCCACTTAGAATTGCGAGCTCTCTTTGAGTAAGCCTAATTCTCATTTTACTGTGATGGAATTTTGCAGCTGCATACACAAGAGTTGCTGCTATTACGATAATGTCATAACCTGAATAAGCAGTATTGCATATCATACCATTTTGAACAATTGCATCTCTCTCTATCGTACGGAGCCATTCTATGGCATCCTCATTTCTTTTTTGTGTGGCCCTTGTTAATTGATTGATGATAACTGAGATTGCATCTTCTATGGTTTGATCTCTCGTCAATCTTATGTACTCTATTAATTCCATTGTAAGTGGTGCTTTATTATCAAAGAGACTTTTCCATACAGCGTTTATACTGCCAATTTTCAGAGAGAGTGCTTCTTGTAGAAAGGGCAGTCTTATTGGTTTCTTGGTTCTACTCTCAAATTCAAGGAATGCATCATATAGTGCTGCTGCTACTAAGACATCTCCTTTTCGTCTTCGGATATCTTTTGGTCGAAGATTGTCGATAAGTTGGATTGCATATTCTTCAATCTGTGGAAGCCAAGGCATGAGTAGTGATCTATCCTTTTTATCAAGGCTATCACATATCTTGTTTAATATTTCATTCACAGAATTCTTCTCGTGTATAGTCTGAATGCCAATTGATATCGAAGCCAACCTGATTCTATCTCCACGAATACCATTGAGTGGATGTTAAAATCAGTTATCATCAACTCGTTTTTAATATCTTATTCCTTAAAACATTATAAGAAGCCATATGATAACTTCTTGTTATTAAATAAGTTAATATTCGTTCCTTAAGATGATATGGGCATTTATTATCAATTTATTAATCCTTTAAAGTGCCTCAACTGCAGGTATTTTTTATAAATCACTAATTTGTTCCTCTATGGTTTCTATATTAGACTACAAGGAATGCAAGATAGACCACTATTGAATTGTTGAGTCCATGAGCAATTGAGGGTCCAATAATCGAGTAATTCCTTTTTTGAGCTAGATATCCCAGGAAAAGCCCCAGAACAAACCTGGTTGCTAACCCGAATATATCGAGATGAATAACAGCAAAGATGAAGCTTGTGAGTACCAAAGCAACTAACTTGTAATTCTTAGAACCCCTTCTCTGATAGAACATCTCCATACGACGTTGAAGAAAACCTCTAAAGATCACTTCTTCACAAAAACCTACTATTATGAACATTACAATTGTCCAGAGTAAAAGCCAGATTCCAGCAAGGGCTCCTTCAGGAATTACGAATAGAATTTCATCTCCTTGAGTTATTTCGGGTACAAAAATTGTCATGATATATGAGATTAGCAGATTTGCTCCAATCATGAGCAGTCCAACTCCAATACCCCATTGTATATTCCTAGTTGATTTGATATCCTTTATTCCAACCGATTTCAATGATAATCCTCGATTGTCCAAATATCTGACGATTGGTATGATGAAACCCACTTCGGCGACACTCAAATAAATCAATACCCAGGGGTCTGTAAATATGGCCTCAATTCCTGTAAAAAAGAATATAGGAAATATCAAGAAAATCTCGATGAGAATCATCATTCCCCATCCAGCAGCTACAATGATGAGCACTCTAGAAAAATGACTCCAATCCATGTTCCCCTCAAGATTTTTCCCTGGTTCGAAAATGCCAATACCCAGGTCTTCTGAATTCTCAAGTTCATAAGAGTCTGGTTCATCAATGACCATTCTATCTAACCTCTTAGTAAAGTTTAGTGGAACTAAATTAAGCATTTGCTTTATCTAGCTTAGGAATTGCTTGTTACACGTAGGCTTTATGTGTATGATGTTAGATAAAATTGGATTAAAAACGCATATTTAGGATGATGTACTTATGAGCGATGATGGTAGAAATCCAATAAGACGTAGAGGTACTGCCATCCTTCTTGTTACCATCATTTTAGTTGCCGGTATGGGCATTCTTCAATCAATTCCTCAAGTATTCCCTGAACCTGATCTAGGTGTTCGTGTTGCGGTCATTGACTCAGGTATAAACATTGATTCAGAACTTGATTCACGTGTTATTGCTCAAATGAGTTTTATAAACACAACATACGGATACACACAGTCTGACAATTCCACAACTGATAGTAAACCATCCGGAATCACTCATGGAACATATATCTCTAAGATTATAGCTAATAGAGCACCAAATGCGGCGATAGTTAATGCAAAAGTTGTTACAAGTAATGATATTGCCACAATCGATGGTCTAATTGCGGCTATTCGATGGGCTATTCTTGAACAGAATTGTAGTGTCATTAATATTAGTTTGGGCCTTGGTCTAGTATCAGAAGATTTGATTGCAGACACACTAGAATGGGCATTTAATCGTGGAGTATCTGTTATTGCAGCTGCAGGTAATGGTGGTCAAAACGGTATTGCAGGAAGCTCGATCGACTCACCTGCAGCATATCCTGAGGTTATCGCTGTAGCTGGAGTAGATGAACAACTCAATCCCTATTATTTCTCTGGGACTGGTCCTTTACGTGATCGAATTATCAAACCAGACATTGCTGCTTGGGGATATTATCGTAATAATGGAGTCAGTGTTTTTGGGACAAGTTTCGCAGCTCCAGTGGTCAGTGCTATTGCAGTCCAAATAATAGCACATTGCATTAAGAATGGATGGTCATGGACGCCTGGTATGTTGAAATCTGTAATAATGGCAAGTGCTATCAATCTGCCTGCGGAAAGTTGGCAAGTTGGTGCAGGGCTTGTTGATTTAGGAAACGCGATTTCATATCTAACTTATTCTCATAAAGAAAATGGTCTCCCATATGTTGCTGCAATTACACCAACTGAGAGCCCTTTTTCATTTGAATACATTTTTGTCAACCATACTGTGACAATACCAATCTCCATTTTCACTAGCACTAACACAACATTTACTCTGTTATATAGTGGAGATGATGCTTCATCTATCCATGGTCCAACAGAGATTATGGTAAATCAGACTGGTATAGTGATGATTGAATTATGCGTCGTTTCAAGTGTCATTCGGGAAAACGCTAATGCAGTTGTCCGTTTTATTGCAGCAGATCATCAGAGCATGAGGATTAGATTTGAGTTCGATGCAAGAGTTCCGTTTCGAGAGATAGCCTTTGATATTAGTCGCACATCTTGGGCAATTGACTCTATTTATGGCCAGTTTCGAACATTAGCACATAATATCAATAAACTGGGCAGTTCTGTTGATGAGTTGAGAAGTAGTTCTGAAATTACTCTTGAGACACTTAACCGATATGATGCGGTTTTTATTTTGGATCCATGTGCATGGGATTATTATATGGTGAACAATACGATTAAGCAGAGAGCTATTTACTCATACAGCCAAGACGAGATAGAAGCATATATGCAATACTACGAACAAGGTGGAAGTCTATTTCTGATAGGTCTTTCAAATCAAAGCATAGATGTTCAAAATGCAAACACACTATATAATACATTCAATATCTCTCTGAATTATGACATAGTTCCTCCTATCACGATTATTGTCAATGGAATCGCATCAACAACAAAAATACACAAAATGGTAGAGCATCCCGTCACAAATTACATTGATTATTTTGATTACAATGGCTGTTCTCTTAATTACACAGATGATGTGTTCGAGTTAGCCTGGGCTGAGATTTTTTGGAAAGACGCTAATGATACGATTCATAAAGAAAATCGTACTGTCCTAGTAGGCCTTGAAAACACTCAGGGTGGTCGACTTCTAGCCACTGGAAGTAACTTCTTTGTTGACAATTGGGCACTAAACGATTTATATCAATCAAAACAAAACTGGAAGCTTGTTCTTCAAGCACTTTATTGGTTACTTCACATTCTAGATCCCTAGAGCAATGGAGCAATCTTCTCAGCAGCTTGATTTGCGGCATATACTAGTAGTCCTGTTTTAATTCCTTTACTTGCTGCAAGGACAAGAATTGCCTTCTCTCCAGCACTTTTCATAATTACAAATCCTTTTTCATTTGTCATTAATATTTCTTCAAGAATTCCTTGTTCTAATCTTTCTGCAGCTAGATCTGCAACTCCTAAGATAGATGCAGCCATTGCTGCGATTTCGGCTTCTTCAAGCCCTTGTGGGACAGCTGAGGATATCGGGAGACCTTCTTTAGATAAAAGCATCCACGCACGAATTCCTGTAGCAAGTGAAGTTGACTCATCCATGATGAGCCTAAGCTTTCCCTGTAGCTCTTCAAAACCAGGATCGAACATAGTGTCCACTCAAATCTCTCTCTTTACACCTGTCATGAGTTAGAAATGCGCATTAATAAATCTTGCATGACTATTGTAATTTGCCATCCGAAAATAAGATTTGGGTAGACATACTCTGGAAAAGAGAGGTAGATCTGATGGGTATTGCTCATAAAATAAAGGCAACCAATCAAATCATTTACGAGAATCCACAACAGTGGAAGACCGGTACTAGGGTTCTTGGCATTTCCGAGAGTTTTACAAAAGATGTTTCAAGAAGCATTGTTGTAGGTGTCGTAATGCGGGGAGATTTTAGAATAGATGGATTTAGTTATTGCCGTCCTTCAATTGGAGGTATAGACGCAACTCGATCACTACTACATCTTTATGAAAAACTAGGACGTGAGGATATTAGAGCTTGGATGCTTGGAGGAAATATTATTTCGTGGTTCAATGTTGTTGATATATCTGAGTTGTATCATAGTACTGATATTCCTGTTGTCAGTGTAACTTTCAATCCTTCCGATGGAATTGAGAAATATCTCCAAGAGTATTTTCCTGATTCCTGGCGTGAACGAGCTGAAATGATTGATAGAACAGGTAAACGACAAGAGATTGTTTTAGCAACAGGTTATAGAGTATACCTATCCATTGCAGGGCTTTCACTACTACGAGCAAAACAATTGATTGATATGTTTACTATTGATGGTCGTGTACCTGAGCCTATTCGGGTTTCGAGAATCATAGCCTCAGGACTATTCAAGGACAGACGCAATTACAATACACAGGATGTCAATAGCTAAATATGGATTGCTGATTCAATGCTTTGCCATCATTTCTTGATGCTCCTTCAAGAATATATCAAATATTTGCGTGACGAGTTCTATATTAAGAGATTCAACACTTGCTTTGCTTGACTGAAAGAATTGATCTAGTTGTTGTGGACTATAACCCAATAGCTCAAGATTTCTTGCGTGCAGTATCATATCCAAAATATCAGCACCCCGCACGACTCTTGCCTCAAGAGTAAATCCTTCTGAATATTCATACCACAAGTGACTGAACCGCATAAGTGAGTCCTCAAATATATGGAATATCTCTTTCGCAGCCTGTTTTTCGGTTTCTTCTTTTATTTTTTTGAATTCACGATTTTTTTCGTTCTCAGGCGTTCTGGGAATATCTCCCGTTATTGACTCATGGATATCATGAATTGCAGCCATGATTATTATCTTCTCAGAATCAATATTGTAGTTGGCTTTTCGAAGATATTGAGAAAGAAGTATTGAAGTTATGATTGTACTATAACTATGTTCAGCTACTGATTCGTTTCTTGTAGAAAGAATTCCTGCTATTGACCATCCTGAACGTTCCACTGTCTTAAGAGCTTCGCCAAAATACATGAATTTGATGATATCCTCTAAATCATTCATGAACAACACCATTAGTATAATAGAAAGGAAAATACAGGGGGTGTTATGCCCCCTTCATTCTTGGTAACTATGGAGGTGGATAAGTATCTGATACTTCAATTATGCCATAGAAGATGTCTGATCTCAGATTCTGAATGAGTTGGAGAATGTCAATGGGAACCCAATTGATGTTATTGAATTCAAAGCTCGTTAAGTTAACTCCAATATCATCCATACTTCGCATTGGAAACTGTGTCGTATTTCTCATTTGGTATTGAAGTGTTTCTCCTTGAAGCTCGTTAAATTTACCCCATAAGGTTGCATTGATAACACGATAAACTGCAAGGTCAGATCTTGGTACAACGCTCGTCAATACCCATGAATTCCCTGCACGTGTTTCAATATTTGGCAATCCGACATAGTCCTGATCTCCTTCAGCGGCAATGACAAATGGTTCTCGATTTGTGATGTTACAGAACCAAGTCTCATTTGCATATACCATTGCGTTTCTAACGCCCAATATGCTCGCTCTTACAGGTGCAAAGATAATGTCAGCATTATCTCCTTCTGGGTCGAACATGTCTTTCGCTATTGCTTCAGCAGTATCTGAGTCATTATAAGAGCCAACATAGACTGGTGGAAGGAGAGTGATTGAATAGTTCAATGTGTTATTAGCGTAATCAAAGCCTTGTCGGAATCCAGCAATTAATTTCATTACTGTCGGGTCGGTCCCTACTGAACCAATTATTCCAACAATTCCACTTCTATTTGTGTTCGTAGCACTCACAACACCCGCAAGTACTCCTGCTAAAAATGCAGCTTCATGTTGTGCAAATGTTACGGAAAATATGTTATTTGCTTCAATTGAGCCTCCAATGAATGCATACTTTTGATTAGGATTTGTAGCGGCAACAGTCTGCAGTTCATTAGATAGTTCTTCTCCAATAACAACAATTAATTCGTAAATTCGTGACGCTGATAGTTGTTCTATGATGGTCTGTGCTTGGGCTTCATCATCTGCAGTGAAATAATAGAAATTAACAACCATGTCTCCTGCTATATCCTCGATGCCTGTTAATACTTGGTCTGCCATGCTAAGATCTCCGAAGCCTGGTGCTCTAACAACAACAGCTACATCAGGTGGTACATATTGACTGTTCATATAGACAAAGCCAACCGCACCTGAAAAGATTATTACAACAATGATGATTGATCCGATTATGCTTGACCTTGAGCTCAAAATCATGCCTCCATGGTCGTTAACCTCGTTCCTAAGGAGCGTAAATATATACTTGTTGCTCCGAGACTTTTTGTCATTTGACAGAAGTTAACTATTTTCATCGAATTCATGAAAAAGAGTATCAGTTATAAAGTACGCGTGTCTGTCGATTCATACGATTTTAGAGTGGTGAACATAATGCCTGGTGATACACTTGGTGAGGTGGCAAGTCTTTTAGAAGAGACTCTGAAGGTTCATCGTTCAGTCAAACAAGTTGTTTTGAGTACAAAAGAAGGGGTAGTTGTGGCTGCAGTATCTCGAGAAGGTGATGCTGATTCTAAAGTTCTTGCTACTGTTTCTGCAGCTCTTCTCTGGGGCGGTTCTTCTACATTAAGTCATTTGAAGCAATCACGACCTACACATATTATCCATACGACCAGCATTGAGCGAATTCTAACAATTGTTCAACCACACTACCAATTAGTCATTGTGATGTCACGGGCTGATGACGCTGGGATTAATCTTGTATCACTGATTCCAACATTTCAATCATTAGCAACCAGAATGGAGCTGGTAATGGGTTCTACAAGAGACTTTGGCAAACAAACAATTCTTGGAATGATTGTTGAAAATATCCCCGAAGTGACTCAAGCTATACTACTAACTGTTGAAGGATTACCATTAGGATCTGTTGGATTTGGTGATGAGATTGAGGTCTCTGGATTGATTGGGTCTTTATTCGCAAATGGTCTAACATATTCGGAAGTCACCCATACAATCTCTGTAGATAATGAAAGACTTAAACTCATAATCACAAGGGTTGATGAATCAAGACTACTTGCTGTTGTCTGTCGCGGCTCGAATGCTGAAGAGATTGCTAACAAGGTCCAACATGTTCTTGATATCTCCGGATAATCTAGAGTGATATTATAATAACTCTATTCGGTTTCATTGTCATCTTCAATAAACTGAAACTCCCATTCAGTGAGATTAATTGTTATGAAGCAATCTTTTCCCCGTTCGGGACAATCAATCCGGATAGTAACATGCTCCGATGTACTTTCTTTAATCTCTGGATTTAGACATCCATCCTCCAGTTTTTCCATTAGGAACATGATATATGCCTCAGTAATGGTATTGAGACTACCTTTCATAAGAGCTTCCCCCAGTTCAGCAAGGAAGTGTCTCTTCTTCCTTCCCTCTCTGACCACTTTAATTAGTCCAACATCTTCCATACGAGATATATGCCATCTTACAGTGTCATGATGAACTCCTAGATTTTCAGCCATTTGTTCCTGATAACATCCTGAATTATTTACGACATATTGAAACACTTTTTGTGCAGTATCACTCCTCATTGTCAGATATGCCATCTCTGCTTCTTGAGACCGCAACATCCTTGGATAGTAAAGCCTCTTACCTGCAAATTTAATCGATTTGACAAGTCCATCCCTCTCTAGGATTCGTAGGTGCCATGTGAGCGTTCCCAATGGAGATGATAGAATATCTACAAGTTCAAGCAAGTATGTACCAGGATTTTCACAAAGAACTTGATACAACTCTCTTCGAAACGGATGCAGAAGTAAAGCCATTCTCTTCTGTTTTCCCATCATCAAGAGCCTCTTCTCTCTCTTTGCCATCCAATTGTAATCGACATTAAAAGCTCTTCGACTATGTCATGTGAATTATCTTTAGGTGCAAATGTTAATCAGACACAACTCTTTTATCGCTATCCTTTCGTCAAACGGTGTATTTCTCCTGAACTCAATAGAGGCAACACCTTGTGCGGAATTACTGGAATCGTAACTAATAATTTAGACAACATCGGAGAACTACTCGTAAAATGCAGCAGCAAATTGACTTACCGTGGTTACGACTCAGTTGGCGTTGCTGCTGTACGAAATGGTAAGGTCGATTTACGAAAGGATGTTGGTACCATTGATGAAGTAGATCGGCTTCTGAGTTTATCACAAATGACTGGAGATAGAGGTATTGCCCAGCTGAGGTGGGCTACCTATGGCGCTCCAACAAAAATCAATGCTCAACCTCACTTCGGTTGTGAAGAAGTATTCTATGGTGCACACAATGGCAATATTCACAATTATGTTGAGTATAAAACGAATCTCATTGAAACAGGACACATAGTTCGTTCTGAGAATGACGGTGAACTCTGTGTGCACGCAGTAGACAAATACTTCAAAGAAACTGGAGATATGTTTGAAGCAGTGCGGCTCTCAACTCAAGACTTGAAAGGTGCGTATGCTTATGCAGTCGGTCGTGCAGATCAACCAGAGATCTATGCAGTCAAAATGGGTTCAACTTTAGTTGCTGGTGTAGCAGAGAATGCGACAATTGTTTCTAGTGACCTTCCTTCTGTACTTCCTCTCACTAATCAAGTGATTTATCTTACCGATGGTGAAATGCTTCGACTAACTCATGATGAAGTGAAAGTCTACAAGATTGAAGATGGAAAAGAGCTTGAAAGAAAACCCGTATTATCCAAGGTTGATGCTAGGTCTGCAGAGAAGGGCGGGTTTCCACATTTCATGCTTAAAGAAATAAATGAACAGCCCCAAATCACTCGGGATTTACTAGGAATTCTAGAATCTTCACAGAACGAACGATGGTTTCGTCTTATTGAAGATGCTTCAAAGCACTACCTAGTTGCCTGTGGCTCATCATATAATGCAAGCATTCTAGGTACGTATTATTTCAATAGGCTTGCTGGCTTACCTATTTTTCATGCATTAGGTGGTCAATTTGAACCAATGTATGGAAATACTATGGACTCTGATAGTCTTAGTATTTTGGTCTCTCAAAGCGGCGAAACGAAAGACATTCTCAATGTGTTGAACATGGTTTACGAAAGTGATTTTGGAAAAACACTTGGGATTGTGAATGTAATTGGAAGTACATTGATGTTCAAAGCAAATTCATATATTCCAATGACATGCGGCTATGAAATCTCAGTACCAGCAACAAAAACATACTACTCACAATCAGTTATTTTTGCTTATCTTGCTGCAAAGCTTGGAGAACGAAATGGACATCTTGATAGTTCCGAAGCCAAATCATTCATCCATTCTTTGCATGATGATTTACCTCGACTGACTCAGACAACAATTGACCGAACAGGTATTCTAGCAAAAAACTTGGCAATGACTCTTACAGATGTTAAGGATCTCTATTGTCTTGGCTATGGTTTTACAGATGGTGTTGCACGAGAAGGAGCTCTCAAAATCAAAGAAATCTGCTATAATCATTGTGAGGGCATGTACTCATCAGAATTCAAGCATGGTCCCTTGAGTATCGTAACAAAGAATTATCCTGTTATTTTTGTGACCACTACAGAAGATAGTTGGATGGTCATTAATCATATCAATGAAGTCAAAGCAAGATTAGGTAGAACAATTATTATTGGTGAATATGAGGATACTTTGCAACCTTATGTTGCACATAAGAATGACTATCTCATTGTTCCAAAATCAGATATACTTCTAAATCCAATTCTTGATGTAATCCCCTTACAATTACTTAGTTATTTCTTATCTGTTGACCTTGGAATCAACCCTGATTTGCCTAGAAATCTTTCAAAAACACTCACCGTGGATTAGAGGTCTATTCTTTCTCTCCGCCGGATTCTCCGATTCTTATAGCTCTCATCTCGGAAGATATAACCGCCCCAGCATCAAATCCATCACGGATATTCACAATATCTTCCTCATTTATCTCCATTATATTCAGCAATCTATTATCATCATCTAGAACCCATTGTCCATAGAGAGATAGTCCATTCTCAGTCTCACATTCAAGAAGACCCACATTTCCTCCGCTCGACCACCAGCTAAGACATTTCACTGGATGTGCGATTTCAGCGAGAAATTCAGTCCATAATTCCTTTAATTTTGTCGGTCCATGCTTGTTGCGAAAAGCAATCAAAAAACTCCCAGTCTTTTCTTTTAGGAAGTCGTTGATAATTTTAGTTTCATAATCTGAGAATAGCTTCATTGAAGTCAACATGGAACAACATTCAAGAGAACATAAAAGGTACTCGTTAGGGATAATATCCGATTAGATCTGGTGATAACTTGGTAATACATCGCGAAAAAAAAATTGGTCTGTTTTCCTCTGATCCATGGTCAAGACGTGTAAAGAGCTTAGAAGACGCGCTCAACCGTCTTGGAGTGGAAGTCATCCATGTCTTACCGTGGAAAGTCTTACGATGGGGTTCTAGTAACTTCCATCAGATTGTCCACGGAGATGTTGATTTATCAGAATTGGACCGGATGGTTATTTTGGACTTAGGTGCGAATGACATCGGTGCTTTTTTCAATCGTATAGGTCTCCTGTCGGCTTTGACTGAACTTGGTGTGAAAATCATTAATTCAGTTCAATCTATCATTTTAATGCGCAACAAAGCTGAAACTCTTCGAAAATTCATATCAGCAGGCCTATCAATACCCAAGAGTCTAATCACTGAATCAATTGAAGATTCAGCTGAATTTGTAAGAAACAATTTTCCTTGTGTTCTAAAACCTATCACTGGTTTTGGAGGTCACGGTGTCCAGCTAATTAATCGAGAGTTTGATCTAGATAATATTTACGACTATCTTAAGTTTCATAGTCAAATGTTCGGTAAAGGTGCATTCATTCTTCAAGAATATATTGTGAGCCCAGGATTTGATATACGATCACTTGTTGTTAAGGGAAAGGTCATTGCTACAATGCAACGAGTTGGTGGAGAAGGTATCACTAATAACATACACAGTGGAGGTGTTCCGCGTAAGAACGATATTGACGTAACTGCTCTCTCACTAGATGTTGCAAAGTCAGTCAAAGGTGATATTGTCGGTGTGGATATCATTCCCGATTTAGAAGGAAATCTTTGGGTTCTGGAGGCAAATGCAACTCCTGGTTGGAATGGTCTACAACAAGTGACTGACTTTGACATCTCACACTGTATAGCTGACCTGATTTCCAAGAAGTAAAATTGTCAGTTAGAACTGTACCTAACAGGGAAGAAAAGCCGTTCTCATGATAAACCTTTTAAGAGAGGCTTTTGCGAAATTGATATGTTCACGTGCCTCCGGGGATATTATCCTGGGGATGAACGGAATCCGTCCTGCTAAGCAGGGCTAGCAAAACGAAATTCTGAGGTCTACAGAGTTTGACAGAAGTCGCAGATGCAAAACTAGAAGATGTTGAGTTCTTAAAAGCTAAATTTCGTGAACTCAAGATTCAAGCTAGAGAAGAACTAGAATCTCTCCGTCGTGACAGAGATCAGATGCGTGAGTATAAAAAAATACGAGATGATCATAACAGAGAAGTGAAAGCCCTTATTGAGTCTGTGAAAGCAGAACGCGAAGAAAGGGATCGAATCAACAATGAGATCAATGAAGCAAAAGAAAGACGAATGGCAATTCACGCGCAATTAAAAAGTGTATATGATGAGATTCGTGAACTTAGATCTAATCTTGTTGGAAGCCCCTCAAACGATCAACGTAAAATGATGCGACGGGTTGAAGAATTGGAATGGCGTCAACAGACCGAGCTACTCACAAGAGATGAGGAAGTCCAAATTGTTGAAGAGATTGCAAGGATAGAAGCTCAACTTGTCAAGATTGGACAAGAAAAAGAAAAACAAGATCGTATTAGTGAACTTCGTAGACTAGCAAGAAGATTAAAGGATGAGGCATCTGAGGCACATGAAAAAGTTCTCACACTATCAGAACAATCACAAATACATCATCAAGAGGTTGTGAGGATAAGACCTCAACTGGAGGAATACAAGAAATCCGCTGACACAGCTCACAAAAATTTTGTTGACTGGTTGAAAAAGGTCAAAGATGGCGAAACCAGACTTAAAGAACATAGAACTCTGATTGATGAAATCCAAAGCAAACTGAGAAAGCACACAGTTGACAAACGTGACACTGAACGTGAAGAGCATTTCCAACAACAGAAAGCTCAAGAGCGAGAACGTGTCGAGTCAGCTGTTGAAAAACTGCAGTCCGGTAAGAGATTGACTTTTGATGAATTCATCTTAGCGCAACGTACTGTCAGCGATGATAAAAAGAGATCCAAGAAACGAGGTCGTGGTAGCAGCGAAGAGATCAAGGATGAACCAACACCTGCAACAACTAATGAGGATGAAGAAAAAGCTGAAGAACCTTCAGAAACAATTGAGATTGATCAAGAACTCGAAGAAATTACATCTAATCCACCTGATGAGTTTCACTCTGAAGAATAATTCAGTAATAGTAGCCAAGACGTGAAGAAACTACATCAGAGGGGAGCATAATACATGAGTAGTGTTAATCAGAGACCTGTCAGTCGAAGATCAAGTGCTACTGTATTCTATTCTCTAGCTATTGGATCTGGAGTAATGAGAACTCTCTCAGTTGTCTTTGATGTGGTTGCCATTAATACGATTGATATTCATCCGTTAGTTTATGGTTTTCTTTCACAATGGGTTAGCTTTCTTGTCACGATTTCTTTGGTAGCATTCTTAAGTATTCGTAGAACTGCACATGGACGCCGTCAATCGCTAGGATATGATTTAGACCCTGATTTCGACAGAATTCGCCTTTTACCAAAAAAACCTATGATATATTTGGTCATCTCAGGTGTCTTTGCGGGAATTTCCACCTTAAGTTATTACATTCTATCAGGTTCATCAAATGCCTCTAGTATGCTCCCTTATGGACAGTTAGTCATAATCTACTTGCTCTTAGGTGATTTAATTGCTGAGAAGGACACTCCAACTATAATCGAGATTCAATCAATAGTATCAATCTTATTCGGTGTCCTCTTGATTGGCTCAACTCCTGGCGGTTTTGACATTAACGCACTTCTAATAGTATTAGGTCCAATGAATATTTCATCCGCGTTTGTTACGTACTATCAACGGAAGACAAAGAGATACGAAATTCGACCTGGTCTTAGAGTCGACTCATTGAATATGAGAATCTGGAGTTTGCTCGTTTTAAATTCAGTCATGAGTCTGCTTGTCTTACCAATGATGCCACCAAATTCATTCGATGTAATGATACAGTTATTTATCCCATTATTTTGGATGGTGTTCGGATCTTCTGTAACAATCTTTCTTGCACTTGTTATGTACGTCCGCGCATTGGGAAAAGGTTCAATGTCTGTCGTAAACTCGCTATCTGCGATTTCTGTTGTCCTTGGAGTTCCAGTGACTCTGATTGGTAACATGATTTTGCCAGGTGGATTTGGTGTCGTTCAATCCGACCCGTTTATGTGGGTTCTCACCATCATAGGCATTATCATGGTGATGATTGGAATCGTAGCATTGCAAGCATCAGAAGTACGTTCCATAGTCATCATCAATGTTAAACCGCAGACAGGTGATCTTCTTCCACAACTATTTGATATCAAGGGAGTTCAAAGAGCAGCAGCCTTAGCAGGTACACATGACTATATACTTACGATTAAAAGTAGAACACTTGCAAAAACAGATTCTATGGTTCTGAAGAAAATTCAAAAAATTCCTGGGATTGAGCATATTGAGACTTTGGTTGTGATGAGAGAACATAGATAATGATTAGGAGAATGAATGCAAAA
>SDOA01000170.1 GCA_004524595.1 Candidatus Thorarchaeota archaeon
ATGTTTGCGAAGGGCCCAGTGTGCATGATTGCAGGAGTACCTTCAATTGTCTGAATCAAGTTTGGTTTCAGTGCATCTCGTAGGAGTACTGCCATCGCGCCTTGAGCCTTAACATCTTTTGCAAACATGTCATCCAATTGCTCGGATCTGGCAATCAGGATCTTTCCCAAGCGCTCTTTTAGCTCAACATAATTGTTGGAGAGACCTAGAATCGCCATGACCTCTGATGCAGAGGTTATAATGAAAGCATCTTCACGTGGAAACCCATCGAATCTACCCCCGAGTCCAACAATCACTTTCCTCAGAGCACGGTCATTCATGTCGAGATTTCTTGGCCAATATGTACGTCTTAGATCAATCTCAGGTTGGTGGTCGTGATGAATGTAGTTATCAATCATTGCGGAGAGAAGATTGTGTGCTGCTGATACCGCTGGAAAGTCACCAGTGAGGAAGAGATTGATTGGTTCAAATGGTTCAAGACGAGACTTCCCACCTCCAGCAGCTCCTCCTTTCACTCCGAACACTGGACCGAGTGATGGTTGTCTAAGAGTGACGACAGTATTATGACCCAGAGCGTTCAATGCCATTGAGAGACCGATAGAATTAGTGGTCTTTCCCTCACCAGCAGGAGTAGGATTTGTGGCAGTAACAAGTATTAGTTTTCCTTTTCTTTTTCCTAATTCCTTTCTGATATTCAAGTCAATCTTAGCCATATACTTACCATAGGTCTCTAAATATTTCTCATCAATACCAGTCTTCTTTGCTAACTCTGTGATTGGAATCATTGTTGTGTACACGCACCTAGGCCATCTATTGATTTTGAGAGGTCATAATCCTTGATAAAATAAGCTCTATGGTGGTCAAACCATTAGCAACATACACTATTTTTCATTAAGGTTGTTAGATATATTGCCCAAAGGAACATAAGTTACTTCCTTCTGCAATGAGTTGTTTGGTGATATGAAATGCCCGAACTTAGCGACCCGATTAGAATAGCTGGTCTTCAAATCAGGAACCGTACAGCTATGGCACCTATGGTACGTAATCTAGCAGACGAAGAGGGAAAAGTCACAAAAGAAGCGATTGATCATTATAGATTACGAGCCATGGGAGGGGTAGGTCTCATCATTGTTGAGGCCGCTGCAATAGACTGGAACCACCGAATTATGAACCATAATATTGGCATACATAATGATGCAATGATACAGGGACTTAGTGAGCTCGCAGCTGCAATCAAAGACCAGGGGTCTAGCGCGTTCATTCAAATTAATCATTCAGGACCTAAAGGACATGGAAAACAGACCTATGTGGGGCCATCATCGATTCCGATCATGAAGAACAATATACCAGTTTCTCTTACAGGTGAAGATATTCAGAATATCAAACACTTGTTTGTTGATGCTGCAAGGAGAGCCAAGGAGGCAGGATTTGATGGTGTTGAGATTCATGGCGCACACTACTATCTCTTGAGTGCTTTTCTCTCATCGTATACGAATCAGAGAAGAGACGAGTATGGGGGATCAGTAGTGAACAGAGCACGGTTTTCTGTTGAAGTCATCAAAGCTATCAGAGAGGAACTTGGTGACTATCCACTCATCTTCAGGTTGAATGGACTGGAGAATGTAGTTGGCGGAGTCACCTTAGAAGAGGGAATTGAGATTGCGAAGCTAATAGAGGGGGCAGGAATCAACGCGCTCCATATTTCGTGTGTGGTCGATGAGACCTACAATCCAGGATTGTCCCCTAGATTTGACAGAGATACGCAACCAGATTTTCTAAGAGGCTATCCCTATGATAGTTGTATTCCCATCGCTGGAAAGATAAAACAACATGTGAAAATCCCTGTAATAGGTGTAGGTATGGTCAGAGATGCACAGACAGCAAGAGATGTGATGAAGAAAGATCAATGTGATATTCTTGCACTTGGTAGAGCATTGCTTGCAGATCCAGAATTTGTCAACAAGACATTCCAAGGAAAAGACAATGAGATTATTCCTTGGAAAGACTAATCGAATCTCACAAACCATTGAGAGGTCATTACAGGAATAATATCCCATGTTCGTAGATCGAGTCGCTCCAAAAGAACATAAGGCAGGGAGTCCATTCGATTAACTGGTTGATTGCAATGAAAAGAGTTCCACTAGATTCTCTTCCTGACGCACTCCCTGATGCTATCGATGAAGATAGATATGTAGTCTGTACCTACTATGTTGGACTTCCTCCATTTATGGATGCGAGGGAACTTGCCCAATTCGCAGCAATTGAACAGAGTACAGGAACATGGATTCCTGTGCCGGGGGAAACTCCAGAGGTGAGAAAACGACATGTAGCAAAAGTCGTTGGCATCTATGAGGTGCCACAATATGAGTATAGTCTTCCCAAAGATCTTGAACGAAGGGAGTATGTCATACAGATTGCTTTTCCCTGGGAGAATTTTGGTCAACAGATTCCTATGCTATTCACTACAGTGATTGGTAATGTTTCATTATATGGTCGAATCAAATGTCTGGATATGAAATTCCCAAAGAGTTGGTTGAAGGGATTCAAAGGACCAAAATATGGTATAGAGGGACTTAGGAAACTCCTGAAGATTAAAGACAGGCCAATACTGAATAATATGATCAAACCATGCGTATACACATCCGCCAAGCTAGGGGCTCAACTCTGTTACGAGGCTGCAGTTGGTGGAGCGGATATTGTCAAAGATGATGAACTACTGGCAGATGCATCTTTCAATACATTGGAAGAGAGGATTCCCCTTTTCATGGAAGCAATTGATCGTGCAGATGCAGAGAAGGGAGAGAAGACAATATACACTGTGAATATTACGGATAGTGTACCAAAATTATTCGATAATGCTGAGAGAGCCATCGAACTGGGTGCAAATGGGTTGATGATTAATTTCCTCGCAGTGGGATATTCTGCATTTCAACATGTCTGCGAAGATCCATCAATCAAAGTTCCTATCCTAGCACACATGGATGTCACAGGAGCACTCTCATACTCTCCAATCGTTGGTATCTCAAATAACATAGTGACAGGAAAACTACCTCGCATCTGTGGTTCGGATCTTACAGTATTTCCAGCTCCATATGGAAAAGCACCTGTATTGAAGGAACGATACCTCCACGTAGCACATGACATGGTCATGCCGCTGCATCACATTAAAGCAACAGCACCCATGCCCAGTGGTGGAATTAGCCAAGGACATGTGGAAGAGGTCGTTGACGACCTGGGATATGACATCGTCATAGGAGCAGGTGGAGCCATCCATGCTCATCCAAATGGACCACGTGCGGGAGCAATTGCATTCAGGCAAGCTATTGATGCTAAGATGAAAGGTATTCCAGTGAGCAAGTATGCCAAAGAGGAGGGTCATGAGTATCTAAAAGCGGCAATGGATGCGTGGGGTTCAGGAAAGACTGGGGCTGATTTGTAGCTCGGAAAAACACGTTGAGAAATAGCTTAATACGGAAGAAGACCAAAGGTCAAGTATGCAGTTAGATAGTATCGTATCTCAAGATACGCTTGATTGGCTCTTAGAACCAGAGAATCCAAGTGTCCGTTTCTGGGCACTACAACAACTGCAGAACAGACCTTCTGAATATCTTGATGTCATTGAAGCACAAGATGCAATTATGGAATCATCCTGTGTCAAGACAATACTTGGGAAACAGACGAAAGAGGGCTATTGGGGAAAGTATGATGATATGTACTTACCAAAGTATACCACAACCACTCATAACTTGCTCATTTTGGCTGAGTTAGGAGCAAAGCGAACACCCCAGATTGAGAAGGCATTAGAATACATCTTTCTCTTTCAACGTGATTCGGGTCATTTTCTAACGGAGCGCCCACGAACAGATAAGGGAAGGGCTAGCGAAGTAAAAGATGGTTGCTGTTTCGATGGAAATATCTTGTTCTATCTCAATCACTTTGGTTATCTTAGTGATTCCAGAACACAGAGGTTAATTGATTTCCAAATTGACTACCATTCTGATGACTTGGGAGGTTGGAAATGTCGTGCATTTCCTATTAATCGGAGCGGAGTATTTCCAGAGAATTGTTTTATGGGAGGCATGAAGGTTCTTAAAGCAATCTCGCGAATTCCAACAGAACATCGATCAAAGGACCTAAATCGCATTATAGACCAAGAAGTTGAAATCGTGCTCGACAATGGGATTTTCAAATACCTTCGAAATCCTGATGGCAGTAGAAAGGAAAAGGCAGGATGGAAACGGTTTGGATTCCCACTGTTCTATCAGTCAGACATTCTGGAGGTGCTTGATATCTTAACTGAACTAGGTGTAAGAGACGACAGGATGCAAGAATCTATTGATTATGTCATCACGATGCAAGAGCCTAGTGGTAGGTGGCTTCTCAAGAATACATACAATGGTAAGATGCTCTGTCAAATTGAAGAGAAAGATAAGTCATCTAAATGGATTACTCTGAGGGCAGCAAGAGTCCTAAGTAGATATCTTAAATGATGTTTGTCATCGATCTCAGTACAACCTATTTTGTTGGGTATTCTGCTAACTCTGTTCTGAAATCCTGTCCTTTAGTTATGATGTCTTTTGCGTCTTGGGTAATAATCGCAAATCTATAGGTGATTGTTGTTGCAGTGCTATTCCAATAAATGAACTCGGGAGGGAGCGTAAAAGTTTCATCCCATTTCCGACACACCGATTCAAAATATTTTTGGACTACTGGTCTTGAGCATGTACGTTCTAATTCTATGTCAAACGTATATCGAAAGACCTCATCACCTTTGGTCAAATACCGTATCTTGTCAATTGCATCATCAAATCGAGAATCATTATCGTCTTCGTGATCAAGCAGTCCAAGACGATACTCCAAACCACGCTCATCAAAATAGTCGTCAATACGGACTCTGAAATTTGTCATCTTTGAGTCCACACTCATTGAATTGGGAATGAATTGGCGTGTATGATCTGGTCTAAGGATTCGAGTATAGTTTAGTGTTATCTCTAGGACCATACCTTCAGAGTCACCCATGCGAATATAGTCTCCAACTCTGAAAGGCCTAGCAACTAGAATGTAGACGCCACTTACAATATTTTGAAGAGCTCTTGAGAAAGCAAGACCAATCGCAGTACCTAGTAATGCACCACCAGCTAGGACGTAAGCACCTATAGTTTCACCAGCTAGTGATAAAATCACCAGTAAAGCCACTGAAAAGTAGAATAACCGTATCCCGAATACTGTGCCACTCGTTGCTTCCCGTGGCATTCCAACTTTCTTGAACGACACTTTCACAAATCGGATAGTAATCAGATAAAGGATGTAAAGAAAGACAAAGAAGGGTAAGGCAGCGATAAGACCTGCATACTCCTCAAGCCCAAAAGGTGTCAGAAGTAGTTTGAGGTATTCTACAAAATAGCTAAATATGTCTTGCAATTGTGGTTGGCTCCCAAATGATTATCGTGCGACTGAGAAATCGTGGATTAATTCTTATGGGTTTAGAACTGTTCTACCTCAGATGACGATTTCTCGTCTATTTTCGGGTATGGTGACTTTGTAACCAACGTTGGTATGATTACTGCGCATCTCCATTATGCTAAAACCAAGTCCATAGCAAAATATAGTGGGTTCTGGCGTAATCTTAATGAAGACCATTCTTGTACCGGCGGTTTCTACATCAGTATTCAGATTCATCCTTCCAATTCGAGACTGGCTCATGGCCCATTTTGCATCAGGAATGTCAAACGGAACAATTTCAGCAGTACCTCTAAACATGGCATAACTTGCCGGAACGAAGCGCATCCAGTAGTGAGGAAAAGTCACTACTAAAGAGACCGACGGATTCTTGTGAATATTGCGCACTTTAACATAGTTCTCGCCTATTAGAACATATAATGCAAAAGGAGAGCTTGGAGGAGATACACCGTAGATGATACCTGTTGAGTGAGGTCGTCCCTTTGAATCGATGGTAGTTAGGACACCAAAGGTCTTCTTACCAATTGCCTTCTAAATACGTGCAAAACTGAATCTAGCTCTAGTCAACATGCATTCCCCTATTTGTTCAGTCGGTGATACATTGCCTTGTTATTTTTGTAGAGTTTCAGGAATTCATAGTAGAGTTGGAGATACATCTTGTGATTCTCAGGATTAGGTTGAAAGATGTTTGAATATTGGACCAAATCGGGTATATCATCAAAACTACAATAACCCAACCCAACTGCTGCAATAAAAGCAGCACCACGTGCATTAGCCATGATGGGATTCTTTACTTGTCGTATTGTTCTATTCAGAACGTCTGCGTATATCTGACACCATACATTAGACTGTGCTCCACCACCAATGATGTTAACAGGGTCCATCTTTCGTTTGATGAATTTCTCTACGAGATCAAATAACCACTTAGAGTTGTAGACAACACCCTCGAAGACTGCACGAATAATATCATCCCGCTTGACTGGAAGCGAAATGTTATGGAGACCACCTCGTATTGTATGGTTCTCGATAGGAGTACGCTCACCAAAGAGCCAAGGTGTGAAGATAAGTCCATTACTACCTGGAGGAACGTTCTCGACAATTTTGTCAAATTCCTGATAGACCTCTGGATTGTTGAACCGATTGGGATCATCACAAAAGAGTACATTGTCTCTCAAAAACTTGAGACATGCGCCTGCGGTCTCTTGTTCATTCGCGACGAAATATCTTCCAGGTATTGATGATGGAAGTGCCGCCATATTGTGAGTGATATCAGTCTTCTTGAAGGGTACATGGCAGATTATCCAGCTACTTGTACCGACGTAAATATGTCCCTCGAAATCTTGCA
>SDOA01000171.1 GCA_004524595.1 Candidatus Thorarchaeota archaeon
ACTCATTAAGATACTTTTTCTGGTCTTTCGTTAGATCCGTAGGGATATGGATTTTTACTCTTACAAGTTGGTCACCCTGTCGACCATCTGCTGAATGAACACCTTTCCCTTTCATTCTAAAAAGCGTTCCACTTTCAGTACCCTTACTAACTCTCATTACACTATCACCACGCATTGTTGGTACTTCTACTTCACCACCCAAGACTGCAATAGGAAAAGGTATTTCATGTTCCATATACACATGTAGACCTCTTCTTACAAAGATATCATGTGGTTGTACAACAAACATTACAATGAGGTCACCATGAGGACCCTTCCGTGAACCAGCATTTCCTCCACCGGATATTCTAATTCCCTGACCATCCTCTACGCCAGCAGGGATAGGAATTGTGACCTCACGCCGTTCCTTTTGAAGACCTGTACCACGACAATTCTTGCATGGTTTATCCACAGTTTCACCAATACCTTGGCAGGTAGGACAGGTCTGTGCAACACTTAGAAATCCCATTGAACGAGCAACTTGCCCCTGACCACGACATGTTGGACATTTCATTGGTGAACTACCAGGTTCTGCTCCAGATCCTTTACAGGTTTCGCAATGGACAGCTCTATCAAAAGCTATCTCCTTTTCTGTACCAAAAAAAGCTTCATCAAAGGTTAGATTGATTGATATACGAAGAGTCTGACCTGGCGGAGGTCCTGCCCTTCCACGGCGACCAAAACCGAAATCTCCAAACCCAAAGTCTCCGCCAAATCCTCTAAATAGTGAACTAAAAATATCTTGAAAACCACCCATATCTATGCCTTGGGCATCAGCAGTCCCCCAACGATCATAGTTTGCTCTTTTTTCCGGGTCACCAAGAACACCATAAGCCACATTGATTTTCTTGAGTCTGTCTTCAGATGATTTGTCATTAGGATTTTTATCAGGGTGATATTTCTTGGCTAGAGTCCGATATGCCTTTCTAATTTCTTCTTGAGTGGCGTTTCGTCCAACACCCAGTACATCATAATAGTCATCCTCTGCCAAGATAATCACCATCTCTGCTGATTCTATTCAAGATCCTCGAAATCTACGTCTACGACATCCTCATCAGAGATGTCATCGGACTCGGATTTCCCCGTAGCTGCTTTACCAGCCATTTTTGAAGGATCAAATCCTGCCATCTGAGACGGGTCAAATCCAGTGGCATCACTAGGACCTGCAGACCCATAGGCTTTCTCTGAAATTTTGTATATTATTTGTTGGATCTCATCAGTACCAGATTTCATCTTTTCATAGTTATCAGACTCGATTGCTCTTCGAAGCTCATCGGATTTTGCAACAAGTTCCTTCTTTAGATCATCAGGAACTTTATCACCAAGGTCCTTTACCAATTTCTCGCCCTGGTAGATCATCTGATCAGCATTATTCTTTGTTTCAACTTTCGCCAATCTTTTGGTGTCTTCTTCTGCATACTTCTCAGCATCACGTACCATTCTTTTGACATCATCATCATTAAGATTAGTAGTCGCAGTTATGGTAATTGACTGTTCATTTCCTGTTGCCAAATCCTTTGCCTTAACATTCACTATCCCATTAGCATCAATATCAAAAGAAACCTCTATCTGAGGAGTCTGACGAGGTGCTGGAGGGATTCCAATTAGCTGAAATTTACCGAGTGTCATATTATCAGCTGCAAGCTTTCGCTCACCTTGCACAACATGAATATCAACGGCAGTTTGTCCGTCTGCTGCAGTCGTGAAGATTTTACTCTGATGAGTCGGAATCGTTGTGTTTCTTTCAATTAGAGGTGTAGCTATTCCACCCAAAGTCTCAATGCTAAGGGTCAATGGTGTAACATCTAAAAGTAGAATGTCTTTGACATCTCCACCGAGAACACCTGCTTGAGCTGCAGCTCCTAGAGCCACACACTCATCAGGATTAATGCTTTTATCGCCCTCTTTTCCAAAAAGGTCACGAATGACCTTTTGAATCATTGGCATTCTTGTTGCACCTCCAACAAGGAGTATCTTGTTAATCTGCTCAGGTTCTAATTTTGAATCCTGCAGTGCTTGACGGATTGGACCCATTGTCGCATCTACAAGGTCATCAGTCATCTTCTCAAAGTTTGAACGAGTTAAATCAAAATTAAGGTGCTTTGGCCCACTAGCATCAGCTGTGATATATGGAAGGTTAATGTTTGTCTCCATCACAGTTGAAAGTTCAATCTTTGCTTGTTCAGCAGCATCACGAACTCTTTGCATTGCTGAAAGGTCTTTTGTGAGATCGACACCGGTCTGATTTTTGAATTCTGCAACCATCCAGTCAATGATTCGTTTGTCCCAATCATCACCTCCAAGCTGGGTATTTCCACTTGTGGATAAAACTTGATAAACTGTTTCACTTTCTACCAATCCGATATCTAGAATGGATACATCAAAGGTGCCACCACCCAAGTCATAGACTAGGACCTTGACTTCTTTGCTTTTATCTAGGCCATAAGCAAGAGCAGAAGCGGTAGGTTCATTGACAATACGTTCAACTTCAAAGCCAGCTATTTTTCCTGCATCACGAGTAGCCTGTCGCTGACTGTCGTTGAAATATGCAGGCACTGTGATGACAGCACGACTTATTGGTTCACCTAAGTAAGCTTCAGCATCACGCTTCATCTTCGTCAAGATCATTGCTGAAATCTCTTGGGGTGTATACTCTTTATCACCAATCTTTACCTTGTAATCTTGACCCATTTTTCGTTTAATCGAACGCACTGTTCTTTCAGGCATGGAAACAGCTTGACGTTTGGCTAACTCACCAACAACAATTTCTCCTTTATGAGTGATCCCAACAACTGAAGGGGTTAGTCGTTTCCCTTCTGCATTAGGAATTATTGTTGGTTTCCCGCCTTCCATATATGCAATACCACTGTTCGTAGTACCCAAGTCAATACCTACTATTTTATCAGCCATTTTTATTCACCACTTTCCTCAGAATTAATATTATTTGCTTTATCCTTGTTTTCTTCAGCAGAATCAGATTCATGTTGGTTTACACACACAACAGCAGGACGCAAGACCTTCTCTTTAAACATGTATCCTCTTTGATATTCCTGTAGAATGATCCCTTCAGGTTTTGCCTTGTCACATACTCTATTCAATGCATTTTGATAGTATGGATCAAATTGCTTACCAATGGACTCAATTGGATGAACACCTTCATTTGAAAGGATTTTTTCCATTTGTCGTTGAATAGCATCGATTCCTGCTTTTGCTCCTTCAGGGTTTGCTGCAAAATCCATTTCAAGTGCACGTGACAGATTGTCATATACTTCAAGCATCTTCAGAATTATTTCCTCACTCGCAAATCTAGTGACTTCTTCAAAACGATTTTCCATCCTCTTCCGAAAATTATCGAACTCTGCTTGGAGTCTCTGGAGCTGATCAACAAGCTCCTTAGACTTTTCACACTCTGTTTTAAGTTGTGTCTGAAGGGGATCTTCAGGAGTGATATCAATGACTTCATCGATATCAGTCAAATCTTCATCGTCTAAATCAACTTCGATTTCCTGATTCTTGTTGTCGTCTTCGCGCATGAAATGCTCACTCTGCCTATCTAGATTTCACTTTGACTAGCAACTGTGTACAGAAAGGAAGCCGACACAAATGCCGGTCGGGGGTCTGAAGAATATACAGCTCCCCTTTGGTGACTCGAACGAGTTTTTTTTTCATATAAAGAAAAACTTTTCGACTGAGGAATTTAATATATCATTTAAGACAAATATAGAAAACATCTTCTATATGTTATTGGGATGAAAGATACAACATGACAACAAATGTCGATATCGGAAACGCGAGAGATCTTATCAAAAAAGCCACTAAAATCATTGCTCTCACTGGAGCAGGAATTAGTGTAGACTCTGGCATTCCTGATTTCAGGTCTGAAGGGGGTCTTTGGAAGAGATATGACCCTCATGAATTCGCCACCTTTGAGAGTTTTATGCAAAATCCAACAAAATTTTGGACAATGGGCAGAGAACTTGCTGAAACTATACTCAAAGCAAAGCCAAATGAAGCCCACAAAGCTCTAGCTGATTTGGAACTTCGAAAGAAGCTACTAGGAGTAATAACCCAGAACATAGATAATTTACATCAGGCGGCTGGGAATAAAGAAGTAATCGAACTTCACGGAAATTACCTGCGAGCATACTGCATTGATTGCAAAACAGATTATGTAGGAAAGGAAGTTCATCAAAGAGTTGCAGAGGGTGAAATCCCGCCAAAATGTGAGAGATGCGGAGGAGTACTCAAGTCGGAAGCCATTTTATTTGGAGAACCATTACCCGAGGAGCCCATGCATAAGGCCGTTACCCTCTGTCGAAAGACTGATCTTATGTTAGTTATAGGTACGAGTCTAAGTGTCTATCCAGCGGCATTTCTTCCTCAGCTCGCGAAAAACTCAGGAGCTAAAGTGGTCCTCATCAACCTAGAAGGAACAAACAAAGACAATGTCGCAGATCTCGTGCTAAAAGGAAGAGCGTCGGAGATACTACCTATGATTGTGACGGATTAGAAAGCAGGAAATCCAAACCATGAATAAACCGCTAGCCCACCAGGGACGATTATTACAGCCAGAAAAATTGTCAACACTCCAAGAATGTAATAATTATTGTCCATCATCCATAGACCAAGATATGAAAATGCATAAGAAACTACACACGCAGAAAAGCCCAAAATAATGACTGGGAGTAATGGTATGGCTACAAGAAGAAAACCACCAGCTTGAGTCCAAAGGAGACCTATGTCTAGACTAAGAAGTACAAAAAAACCGCGGACAGAGAGATATACGATGATTGAAACAAGTATTCCAATTTGAGAGAATGAAATGCGGGCAGGTAGACTCATCGTTGTTCAGGTAATGGTCCATTATTCATCTATATACACTTTTTCTATCCATAGACCATACCCCTTAAACGGTATTTCGACATAACAGGATTGATGAACGATATTATCTGGAAGCTAGTTGGTCTTGGGCAGCTTGCCTTACTTCTTGAGGCAAGTTCACCAAAACCGGGTAATGTTAACAGAGGTGCATGTTTTTCAGATATGGATTATAGGAATTTTCTTACAAGCGCAGCTCTGATATCTAGGGGTCTATATCAGTGTGCATATCGAGGTTGGGAATTAGGAGCTGGTGTGAGACAACCAGAACAAGTGGGTCTCGGAGAGCTGATAGAACTCTGTGTTCGCGATTCACTGACGGGTCTAAATACCAAGAACACAATACTTGGATCAATCCTTCTCTACGTACCTCTGACAGTAGCAATCACCTCCACCTTGAAGAAGAAGGCTCTCTTTTCCATCGATGATATAGACAACGAATTATCACGAATTATTAGTTGTACCTCTGTCAACGATTCTATTTGTCTTTACAAAACCTTTGAGCTAACTCGACCGGGGGGTAGAAAAATCAAAGATGAACCTGAATGGACTGAGATTCATAATCGATATGATTTCAATAATCCCCAAGCAGTGAAAAATATAATTCAGGACGAAGTGCGTTTAATAGATCTCTTTAAAATATCAGCAGAAATTGATGAGATAAGTGGTGAATGGGCAAATAACTTTCCACTGACACTCAGACAAGTTCTTCCTTATCTGACAGAAATCTCATCGGACTTGGATGATATTGAAGAAGCAATAGTTCGTACGTACATATGGTTGTTGTCTAAGAGACCAGATGGACTGATAGTGAAAAAGGCAGGAAGAAGGAAAGCTGAGGAGGTACATCATATTGCACTGGATATTGTAAATGGATGGAAAGAAAGTAAAAAAATCGAAGAACATATTTTGCTATTAGATAAGAAACTTCGGAAAGGAGGCAATTTATTGAATCCTGGTACAACAGCAGATTTGATTTCTGCTGCTACTTTTTGTAGACTTGTGAGCATCTACTATTCAAAATCTTAGCCTATTACTCCACTGAAAAGTATAATGGCGAGTACGAAAAGGATAGCTGCAGAAGGAATTAGCATTATTTTTCCTTCATTTCGTTTTACCAAACGAATTTCATTATTTGGACCAAAATAGAACCCTAAAAGAAGAAGAGCACCAAGAACAATTAAGAAAATAGCAAGTCCTTCGTGAGCCATAATACTACACCTAAGGAGAAAAGAAGATTCACAAATATTAACATAGTTATTGTGAAACTAATTAAAATAAGATACGGAAAAACAAGTACTATCTCTTGATTTTCCTGTGTGACTTAGAATATCAACTTGAAGGACAAACGCTCAGACGAGAACTTGCCGGAAGACATGTTCGAATCTCAGCCTCAGTTCCCTTGCTCGTTCCATGTCAGCTGCGTAGAGTGGCTGCCTCATGTCATTAAGATTCGGGATCTTCCTACATAGTTTTTGACCCATAAGTTTCCTTAGAGCAAAACTAACAGTTCGTGGTGCAAGATCAACCCGATTACTGATGTCCTTCGGTGTCATTGGTCCTTCTGATGTCAATCTATCCAAAACAATGATTGCACTACGTGGAAGTTCAATGGACATCTTTCTACTTACCATCCCTGATTATTAGGTCTATTATACCCATATTAAGATATTCAGAATCGAATATAAGAAAACTGGTTGAAGCATTTCTGAATAGATACGTAACATAATTGGGTAATTACTCATTTACGAATAGAAAGAAAAGGTAAACGTAAATTTAGGAGTATTATGCAATTCTTCCAATGAATTGTAGATGATGAAAATTACATTGTTTGAAGTTCGGGAT
>SDOA01000172.1 GCA_004524595.1 Candidatus Thorarchaeota archaeon
CAAAGTGTCACATTCAAGAACTTCGACCAAATGGTCGTTGGAAATCCACAATGGGCAATGTGGGGAGTCAAGACATGGGCTCAGACTGACAATAATGCACTCGACTTAGATGGCGATGTATCGACAACAGATGACCAGTACTACATACTATCAGAGTATCAGTCAACTAACACATGGTCCTCAGAATGGACTCGTATGTGGGTCAATATTCTGTGGGATCCAAATGGAACCCTCTATGGTGATGAGATGAACATTCACTCATGGATGGGTGTTGAGAGCTATACATGGTCATATCAATGGCAAAATACCTACTACTGGTATCATGCTGATGACCTTACTCCTGTCAGTTCAGAAGAATGGACTACTATTGAATCAACAATTTTCAATGATGAAGGAAAGCCACGTGCTGGATTCTGGGATATTTCCCATATGGCCAAGAATGTCACCTGGGAAAATATCGTTCAAGAGGCTATTGAGAATGGTTGGGATTGGTTTGACCAAGGCGAACAGACCTGGACTTGGCTCTCATTTGGAGTGAACCAGCATTATGGAGTAGATACACAATCTGGATGGTCATCAATTGATCTCCGCTATGAATATTCAGGACTAATGTTATGGGAAGACACAAACAACAACTCAATCATGGAGGCATACTTGACACACCCCGGTGATGGTGAGCTGACACACTACTTCATTCCTGACGATGTCGGAAGTGTAAGTTTTGTAACTCCTGGTACAGCTCATGGTGTACCCGATGCTTCAGGCTCGCTTTTGCTTGACCTTGAGGATGAGGTCACTTGGGGTGTAACTTTCCATGATGTGAATGGCACTACTTTCCCATTCAACACCTATGCATACTGGGACTGGTACGGAGGAGTTGTGACAGGAACTGACTTGAAGACTTTTGATGATAGACCTACTAAGGTCTCTATCGATGAAATCTCATTTCTGGTACATTTCCAGGGAGTTCTAAACACAACTCTTGGTGCAACAAGCAATTACGCTACACTCAAGGTCGACAACACCGTTGGTCAATGGGACGTAGGCCTTGCTGGCGGAACGAAGAATCTTGAAGGAAAGTCATTAGCTCTAAACTATCTTGCTGATGTTAGTACATCGCAATTCCGCGTCTCTGATTCACAGGTTGGACAGGAAGAGACCATTGTGTCAGATAGATTTGAGATTGGTGACGCAGGTTCACGTTTCGCTGAGATGATTATTGGTGGAGTTACCTATGAGTGGGCAAAAGATCCCTATACTGCATACAATGTATCCGCACAGACAACACCATACAGCACTTTCACAAGTGCGTACGCATCTGATAATGGTCAATCCGCAACTTCTTGGGAATTCACTTCGACTCAATATTATGTTTCGATAGGATTTCCACAGTGGGATGGCTATTTTGTCTATCAAGATCCCGTCTTTGTAGGATACATTAGCAATACTGGAGATACAGGTTCTGGTGGAAATATGGTGACCTTCTCTTCTCTGAGTTTTAGTCCTGAAGTTCCAACAGAAACCGATGCAGTCACAGTAGATGTCGATATCGTTACAGCACTTGATGTATGGGGTGTTAACCTGTACTATTGTACGGATGGCCACAGTTTTGATAGGCAATCAGGAATGTATCAAACCTATCCCGGTCATTATACCGGCACGATTGAACCACATTCTGAGGGCACTCAAATCTGGTACAAAGTTGTAGTAAATACTGCTTCTGGAACCTACGAGTCTGAGGTGAAATCGTACATCGTAGGTGAAGGTGAAGTCATCATTACAACCACAAGTACCACTACAACTGGTACTACTAGCACAACATGGCCAACTGGAACAGGTGAGGGCTTATCAATGGAGGTCCTCATGATGGTTGGCGGTATCGGCGTTGTTGTTGTATTGCTTGGTGTTTTAGCCAAGCGTAGAAAGTAGAACTGGAATGAGGGGATATTCCCCCTCTTCCTCTCTTTTTTTCATTTATCTTTCTTTACCTTTTCCCAGTCTGCCAAGAATTTCTTAATCCCGATATCTGTGAGTGGATGATTGACCATCTTGTCGAGAACATCTGGCGGAATTGTCGCAATATCTGCGCCAATCAAGGCTGCCTCGTAGACATGTATTGGGTGTCTGATACTGGCTACAATCACTTCTGTATCAAATCCATAATTCCCTAAGATCTGCATGATACTTTCAATGATTTCCATGCCTGGTTGACCAATATCGTCAAGTCTTCCTATAAATGGAGAAACAAATGTGGCACCCGCCTTTGCTGCTAATAGTGCTTGATTAGGGCTAAAACAGAGGGTTACATTTGTCTGAATACCTTCATCAGCGCAGACCCTGACTGCTTTCAATCCCTCCCAAGTCATTGGAATTTTGATAGCTGCGTTCTCTATCCACCCATTAAGTTCACGAGCTTCTTTGAGCATACCTTCGGCATCTTCACTCACGACTTCAAGGCTAATCGGACCTTTAACAAAGGATGCAATCTCATCTATTACTGTTCTGAAATCTCGTCCTTCTTTCGCTACTAATGATGGATTAGTGGTGACTCCATCAACCATTCCTCTCTCGTGTGCTTTGCGAATGGCTTCAACATTTGCTGTATCTATAAAGAATTTCACTGATGATTCTCTCCTGCAATTACATGATTCTGGTTAGTATTATTTTGCGTAAGAACTATACTCGATTTAAAACGTGAGGTTGGTGAAAGTTTTACAATAATCACATGAGAATAAATTAGCCCTATAACAATTTCCTATTTAACGAATAATTCCTCTAATTGATGATTTCTTTTCATAAAATCTCTGAGTTCTATTTCATCAAAGTCAAGCAATCTCTGACACAACCATTGATATCATTTTATTATTCAGTTGATAAATGATTGGAGGTAAATTCTATCTAAGTTGTAATTAGTCTATTCCATCGCTTTTTTCATTGCACGCACTCTTTCTTCAATATTTGGAGCTTTAAAAATAGCTGAACCTGCGATGAAAAAGTCAGCTCCAGCCTTCCTAAGGTCTCTGACATTCTCAAGAGTCACGCCACCATCAATTGCAATGCGGACTTCTGGTTTTAGGTCGTCAAGTAGTTCACGAAGTTTAGTTATCTTTGTAGTTGATGATGGAATGAACTTCTGACCTCCAAAACCAGGACAGACAGACATGATCAGAACCGAATCGATGAGATCAATCACTCCCTCTACGGATGAAACATGTGTTGCAGGATTGAGGGTGATACCTGCTTTTCCACCATGATCGACAATCATCTGAAGCGTTCGATAGATGTCATATGCCCCTTCTATGTGCGGATAGATGAGCTCAACACCCGCTTCAATGAACTTTGGGATGTATTCCCGGGGATTTGTGATCATCAGATGCGCATCTAGAGGTCTATCTGTTATCTTCCTCATGAGTTTCGCTACCCATGGTCCAAAGGAGATATTGGGCACAAAATGACCGTCCATGATATCCAGATGGAAGTAATCAGCTCCACCCCGCTCAGCAGCTCTAATATCCGCTTCCAGATTAACGAAATTAGCTGCTAGGATGGATGGTGTAAGTAGGGGCTTCATCTTGTATCATGTTTAACATTGTTCGTTTTTAATCTTCGCACCGAGGAATACTAAATCAATCATTCAGTAATCGTGGAATTCGATAATGTGCAAAGAGCACTAAGGACAGCGTTACTAGCATTTGACTAGTTTGTCCAAATAGCTAGAAAATTTGTGTTATTAGTGCAGGCCCTATGGGTATCACCTGTACACATTATCTTGCAAGATTAGGCTACTCCGTTGACCTCATGGACTGCTCAGAAAATTTTGGAGGTTATCTACATGACCTTGTGAGACAGAGCAAACTACCTCTAGAGTTATCTAACAGGGAACTCTTGAATATTATACTCCCGTCAATAGTCTTCTATGAAAAATTGGGTCTTCTCTGAGGAGCGACTGCACAGTATTCGTATGAAATATGATGCTGCGTTTCTCACGGTACAAACCAATATAAAACCCTCAAAAATAGAACTTCTTGAGGGAATGTCAAATGTTTTTGCTGGCGGAAAAAATTGCGCACAAAAAAAGGAATCATATGATGTTGTGAACGCAGTTGCAGATGGGCGAAAAGCTGTAATGGCAATTCACAAGACAATAACTACTGATTAGGTGTTTAACTGACCAGAAACATGTTGGTAGAGTAAATAGAGCGCAACCAGCCAGAGTGGAATGAGTGGATCAAATCCTAGTACCAGATAATGAAAGACAATGCCAATAGAGAAGAAAGCTAACAGGTTGTTTGACCCCGACCAGAGCAAGTCAAGTCGTTTAGACGTTTCTTTAGAAAGGTCTGCAGAAGTATAGAATTGAAGCATTGAAGGAGCAAGAAATGCGTACCAGAATGCCAAGAACAAGAACCACGAATCAGGATAGATCAATAGGACTAGAAACATCATCATTGCAAAATGTTGACTGTAGCTCTTTCGATTCATCGGGGCTCTGATGAAGCTGATATAACTTCTCCAAAATATGTACCCTCCAACGACTAATATTATGCTATACTGAACGATATTAGTATCAAGAAATGGAAGAAGGGCAATCCCGAGTCGAGTGATGCTTGTGCTGTGATGGAATGAGAGTCCATCAACTAGATTGACTTGCAAGAATTCTATGAAGGCAAGAGGGTACTCGGAAAAATACACTATGTTTGGTAGCATAGATATTACTAAGCCGCAGGCAACTCCCACGAATTGCTTGACAGGTATATTAATTCGAAATCTTCCCTTGAGCGAGATGGGGACTAAAAATGGGAGAAAAACAATACAGAATGGTTTCAGAGTGATTGCTACTCCCACGATAATACCGATTACTAGGTGTCTAGAGGTCTGATGTTCTGAAGATGTTACCAATAGAAGAAGAACAATGAGGATAAGAACAATCACTAGATGTGAAATCTGACCTAGAATCAGATTTACAACATGAGGAGGTGTGATTGCGACGATGGTAAGAGTCTTCTCAAAATTCTTGGTCGTTACTTCCACACCTGTTTTCAGACTCACCTCATACACAAGATAGACAATACAAAAACTCAGTGTGATCATCAGGGTGATGTTCATCAGGTATGACGGGAATAGAGGCACCGCACTGAATATGGACACGAATGCAGCAAATGCTGGAAGGTACCTGAAGGGTAGTCCATTTGGATTTACGGAGTAGATTGCACCAGGTGAAGTCAAAAATGTCTGCCCTGCTTCATAGAAGACCTGAAAGTCCATTGTATAGACAGTACTATCAACACTATCGATGGCAAGAAGGTAGATGAAGACCACCAGAACGCAGAGATAGTAGAAGAGACTGAATGCAAGTCCAAATTTCAACATCCGAGACTTACTAAGATACTCCTGAAAAGATACCTTGGTAACTTCAGACCCTTCTACCACAGTGGAACACCCCACAGAAGAGCTTCTGCTAGTACAAGTGAAAGACATGATGCGAAGAACAGAATGATGACAATCATTGCCTCTGGCCATTTGTAGCGTTTAGTCCATCTCTTATCAATGAGGAAGAAAGGAGTAAATAGAATGATCATACTGATAATCATGAGAATGAGATTTGGTGGTTGAATGAAGTTCCTTGCATCATATAATATCATGAGTATTGCCAATACCACTACTGGTGGATGCATGGTGATTCTCTCAAGAATTGCCCATTTCTTATTCTTCATCCAATGCGTCTGAGTGTTGATTTTACGATAGAAATTGATATCCCAGATGGATGTCACAACAAGTATTGGAAAGGCTACCATCACCATGATGTTGAAGGGATAGAACATAAGCCCAAAGGCTAGAGCTAAACATGTATAGTAGGCGAAGAAACGGCTGAAATATCTCCGCCTGAAATCTAGCTCATCTCTTAACTTTATCTCCACAATCCAAATTCGAAACAGCAGAAAGAAGATGCCAATCAAGATTGTAATCGGAAGATATGCCACCATTTCACTCCTCAAACTTTTTAATTTTTCAGATGATATCCCCTCTCGCCTTCCAGATATGACTTACAAAAGTCTGTTGGTTGACCTTAACTTGCTTGATGATTCAACAGGCAGTGATTCTTCAAAATAAAAACCCAAACTCGAAACTAACTATTACAATCATCACAGATAATGTATGCATCCAACTTATGACCAACAGGCTGCATATCAATCTCAGTAATTAATCTCTTCCAACGATTGCTCAGTGTTTCTACTAAGCTGATACGAATTATGGAGCAGGCATGCAAAAAGGCTTAGGGCTCTAAATAATACGATAAAATGATTATGTCAAAAAGAAGAAGGAGTAAATCTCCTTCTTCCTAATTTCTACTGCATTATTTCAGCTGCTCTACCTGATGGCTCGAGATGAATAGATGGACGAAGCAAATGCAATCATTGCAAATAGTGAGAGAATTGATGAGAACTCCCATCCCAGTCCAAGAAGTAATGCAGTGCTGAATGAACCTCCTGCAATAGCTGAATCTACACCTGCAGAATAAATGGCCATTCCCTTTGCATCAGATTCTCTTGAGACAAGAGAAACATATGAATTCAAAGCGATGTTTGTTATTGCAAGACCAAAACCAACAGTTAGTGC
>SDOA01000173.1 GCA_004524595.1 Candidatus Thorarchaeota archaeon
GAATAGTTCTGATTTTTACCCCTTCATTGACTTTTCACACAGGGCTCAAAATTGCTAACTTTCCTATGAAAGAATTGAAAGGAGTTAACTAGTCAGATTTTATACTATCCTCAATTATTTTAACAATCTCTTCTTCTATGGTGGGTGTCATCTTTTGTTTTGTCTTTATTCTTCCTATCTCTTCTCCCTTTTTATTAAAAATGAGAATAGTTGGACTACTAGTAATATCGAAGATATCTACTTCTTCCGGCGATGGAGGTACTGCCCAGAATTCATTTGATCTATATGATGGTTTGGTCATCCCTCCACGAGCAGTTATCTTCTTTCCAGTTTCCCTCTCAATTATTGCTAGAACTGGTACGGCTTTTCTTGCGTCTCCGCACCAATCGGCAAAGACTACAACAATGGAGAATTCATCAGCATATTCTTTTAATTTCTCAAGTGCTTTAGTATTGATTCGATAACCCTCTTTTTGTCTATGAAATCCGCCCTTATATGCTGGCGACATATTATCAATGTAGTCGCAACATCCTACCGTACCATCTTTAATATCGTTGATTGAAGGCACTTCTCTAACACTCCCACATATTACCTAGCTAGAATCTGCTCACGAATCACATACAATATCTGTTCCTTTTTCTCCCTTCTTTGTTTGAAGAGGAGCCTGTTTGATTAGTTTTACCAACTTTGTCAAATCATCGTGATGTGCCGCTTCTTCCTCTTTCATATGCTGAAGTAATAATGAAGCAATAGGATCATCTACTTTCTTGATTGCCCTATCTAGTAATTTGATCATATTTCCTTCATCGCTGATTAGATTCTTAAGTTCCCTTTCAAGTTTCACACGGCCTGCATATCTGCCAACTTTGGCTGACCATTCATCACAGGGGGTAGTACTCAATAGTTCTATCATTCCTTCGAGAAATTGCACATGTTTCCAAGTGTCTAATCTAAGGTCCATGAATACTAACCGAACAGCTGTTTCTTTGGCATCTTCTTCTAGTTTGATAAGCTTGTCTAAGGTCTGTTTTTCTATGGCAATCTGTTCTTTGAAGATATCTATGATTTGGGATTCAGTTGTCATATCTTATTTTCTCCCTTCGCAAATAATTAACAATTGTTATATACACCTTTAGTTTTCATTATATAAAGATATGCATATTGGAAAACCTGCACGTTATGATTTCAGGTTATTATTCCATATGTAAAGATCTTCGATAATCGACATGATCGAATTCTTGTTCATGCTCACGCTCATTTCCAAGGAATTGATTCATCATTAGAGCTGCATAGTTGGCAGTGCCAACAGCCATCGCTACCTGCTGAGTTATTGGTCTAACATCACCAGCAGCCCAAACACCTTCAACATTTGTTTTGCCCCGATGATCGGTGATGATGTTTCCCTTGTCATCAATATCTATCCCAATCTGCTGAGCAAGCTCTGATCTAACAACATCTACAAATGCAACAAAGAATACGTTTGTCTTAATCTTTCGACCGTCCTCAAGTGTAACAGATTGAACAACACCGGGTCTAGGGAATGCAATTGACTTTATTTTTCCTCTACTCCACTTAAAAGGAGAGTCATCTAATTTTGCTAAGTCTTGTTTCTCAATTGGCATATATGCATCTTCAGTCATAAGAATCTCGATATTATTGATATCAGTAAAACGTGATATAGCATTAGCAACGTGAAGAGCACTTCCAACAGAGCCAGCATTTACAACAAGTACTTTCTTGTCCTTACAGAGTGGTGCTTCACAATCAGGACAATAGAATGCACCATTGCCTACATTAGCAACAGGCAGCCAACTTCTCCATTGTCCATTGACACGTGGATGTTTTCTTGATGTACCTGTTGCAAACATTAGTAATTTGGTACTATATTCATTCTTATCCTTTGTTCGATAACTTGGTGAAGTCTTTACCTTGAAAACAGGGTATCTACCGGAAATTTCAACAGCGTCTGCTTCTATGAACTCAGCTCCTGCTGCGCGAGCTTCACCTTGAAGTTTTCTAAGAAGACTACGTCCCTCATGATAAACCGCTCCAGTGAAATTCAAAATAGAATTTGTGTGGAAAGCCATCGGGCTCGTACCACGGTCCAGAACCAGTACTGACCTTTTATGATATGCCAAATGGAGGGCAGCAGAGCATCCTGCGGGACCTCCACCAATTATGATTGTGTCATATATCTTAACCATAGTGTACTCTTCTCCAAAAGTCCTTCTTCTCTATCTTGTTAATAAGTATGTGGTGTAGGATGGAATCAAATTTTATCCAGTTAGGCAATTTGAACAAATACGGCAACCAAGATCAAATGCCCTTGAGTTTGCATCAACAGTCTTAGGAGGCACAAGATCTAGTACTGCTTTCTTCACCTTATTCGCACTTATTGGAAAATCTGCGCATGCTACAGTCGCACCTATGAGAACAGAATTCTCAGTTCGAGCATTTCCAGCTTGAATTGCGAGATCCAGTGAATCTAGTAACACTACTTTATCAGTTATTTCTTTCAACCTCTCTGAGATTTGCTCAACTGTTAGATACTTCGTCTTCTTCTCTTTATCAAGAGCAACCTGCTTTGTTTCCGTGACAGAAGGCATTATTCTATTACTCATGATGACAACTCCACCCTCTTTTAGATACTCGATATATCTTAGAGCCTCACTTGCTTCCATTGCTATCATCATATCCGCTTTCCCATATGGAATGAGAGGAGAAATGGGATCTCCAATTCTGAAATGAACATAGATTGATCCCTGTCTCTGCGAGAGACCGTGTTGTTCGCCTGTCATCACCTTCAAGCCAGATTCTAACGCGGCTTTTCCAAGAATAGCTGACAAAAGCATCAATCCTTGACCTCCAACACCACAGAATAGGATATTGTATGTTTCACCCTTCTTCATTATTGATCAACCTCCATATGTCTAGGAGCATCAACAGGACATACCTGTCTACACTCCAGACAACCATCACAGAGATCCTGCTGGATTACCATTTTATGGTCTGTTTCATCTATGACAATTGCAGGACAATAGAATTCCTTAACACATGCATAGATACCTTTACAGGTTTCCTTCATGTTCTCGCTTGGAACTATCTTCTCACCTGCCTGTTTCTTCAATCTATCACCATAGAGCGCACACTCCCGTCGAGCGATGATGACATTGAATCCTGTTGCTTCAATAGCCTTCTTGATGGGAGTAATGCAGTCTCTGGTTTCATATGGATCGATAATAGTGACTGAATCTGCACCAAGTGCTTCAAACATTTTCTCCATGTTGATCTTATGTGCAGGATGTCCCCCAGCATTGAATGGTGAGTTGGGATTGTATTGTTGCCCCGTCATTGCTGTGACTGAGTTATCAAGAACAAAGAGTGTGACATTCGAATTATGATGAATTAGGTTGACTATTCCTGGTAAAGCTGCATGATAGAGAGTACTATCACCAACCATCGAAATAATCTTATCTTCTAATGCCATCTCCATCCCCGCAGATACACCTAGGGAGGCGCCCATAGCAAGCATGGAATCACTGAATTCGTTTGGCGGCAGGAATGCCATCGAATAACATCCAATATCATTATTGAACACAATCTTATCTCGAATACGAAGCTGCTGCAAGGCTTGCCTAAAAGCCCAGAGTGTACCTCGGTGTGGACATCCAGGACAGAAGATAGGAGGTCTCTCAGGGAGAATAACTTTCAATTTCTCCGCTCTCTTTAGAATTGCATCATAATCAAGACTTGTTTTCTTATCTAAAACAACTGCTAAGACTTTCTCCACGATTGGCACATTATATTCAAGCATCTCACTAAAGTGACCAGTTCTTTTACCAATTACATTCAGAGAGGGATTGGCTGTTAGAGCAATTGATGCGATATGATTCTCTAAGTAAGGAGTCAACTCTTCCACTACAATGAGTGTTGATACTGTTTTAACGAATTCTGCTAATTTCTTTTCAGGTAATGGAAAGAGAGTTCCGAGTTTGAACACTGGTAATTCTATTCCCAGATTCTTCATTGCCTCTTTCACATGCAAATAACAGACACCTGCAGTCAGTATCCCCACGTTGCCGTTACCTAGTACAACTTTATTAAACTTGGATTTTTCGAAATCTTTCTGGATTGCCTCTGTTCGTTGAAGCATCTTTGTTTTTAGCGCACGAGCAACAGACCCCACAGTGAAATATTGACTTTTAACATCCTGCCATTTGTTCTTCATGAAAGGAGTCCTGTTTAATTCTCTTAGTTTTACTATCCCTCGTTGATGATTGACACGTGTCGTTGTTCTCATGATGACGAGTGTCTTATGTTTCTCAGAGACTTCAAATGCCCATTTTATCATATCTAACGCTTCTTGGGCAGTTGCTGGTTCGAGCATTGGCACATAGGCAGTTTCTCCAAAGTATCTACCATCTTGTTCAGACTGTGAAGAATGGGCATGTGGATCATCTGCAATAAGAGCAACACAACCTGCATTTAATCCAGTGTAACTTATACTATACATTGCATCACTTGCAACATTCATTCCGACACTCTTCATCGATGTAAATGATCTCTGCCCGGCCATTGATGCGCCTGCAACTGTTTCTAAAGCTACTTTTTCATTTGCAGAGATATGCATCATATAATCTCCGAAATGGTCAATTAGGTCACTAAACGAATCCAGAATTTCAGAAGTAGGCGAACCAGGATAGAATGCAACTATCTTCACATCAGCCTCCAATGCTCCACGTACTATTGCTTCATTAGCAAGCATCAGTGCTTTTCCACTATCAGTTCTTTTGATATCTTCAATAGTCATCTAAAGACCTCGCTCTCATCTGGTTGGGATTAAAGTATCATTTCACTTTTCCAACATAAGCATTCGGAAATAGCACTTCTTGGAAATATGATATTTTCATTAATATATAGATTTCAAATTTAACCAACTACTGGAGCAAATAGTATAACTGGAAAAAATATTGAAAGGGTAGTTAACAGTTGCATAGAAGTGGGACAAAGTTGGACGCTTCTTAGACAGGTGTTTAAGCAAAGGTGTAGGTCTTTATATCCTCCAACAGAGAGATGGAAGGTTGAGGTTAACCTGATATACCAATACCCTCACAGAGTCCCGCAGTTCTGTTCCCTGGGAGTATAGTACTCTGGTGTCCGTAACTGTCCAACTAACAATGAACGGTACGCACACGAATACCTTTTTTATATATAAATTAGGGAATCAATAATCAGCTAAAATGCTAGATATGGAGAAAAGAAAAATGAAGCGCACGCTACAAGTATTGCTTGCTATGTCATTTCTTGCTATGTTCCTAACATCCCCAGTTGCAGCAGCAACCTCACAGGGGCTTGAATGGAGTGTAGCATTAGATGATGAATTTACCTTCGCAATGGTCTTTGTTGATGAAGGCGAGGACACTTTCAATGAAGGCATAAATGTCACTATTATTGAAGCTCCACCGACACTAAGTGATCCACTGGATAATTGGACGCACATCGGTTCGTTTAATCTCAATATAACCTTCTATAATGGCACTTCACTAGGACTTTATGGATTTCTGTTTCTGGGCCTTATGTCTGTTAACGGGTACTTTGCAGTCCCAACAGGTAATTTCAGTCTTCTAACAAACCTAATAATGGCTGAGAGTATGTGGAATGAGAATTTCACACTCACTGATAACACCTTGTTCTGGGGTGTTACTTTCTCAGAAACAGATGGAGATATGGAACATACAATTACTGCTGAATACTTGAAAGATGATGGTTTCCTCTCGAGATACATTCTTGAGGCAACTAACACATCAAGTTCAGTATCGAGTTCAGTATCATGTATCCGTGACAATCTTCCCGCGCTCACAACAACAACAACAACCGATACTACTGGTACAGGTTTTGATATCGTCGGTTTTGTCACAGATAATGCTCTCTACATAGGTATTGGTATTATTATTATCTTGCTACTAGTGATTATTGTGAAGAAAAGATAATCCCAATTTCCGTGGGGCAATGCCCCACTCTCTTTTTCTTAATGATATTATAATCAGCTAAAATCCTATCTTCCGAAGAGCTTTTCTACTATTGATGTTTAGGTAAATCAATCAGCAAACGCTGGTTTAGGAGAAAAATTGAATGAAACGCGCACTACAGCTTATGCTAGCATTGTCAATCATATCATTATTCCTTATATCGCCAGTAGCAGCAGCAACCTCTCAGGGTCTTGAATGGGGTATTGAATCGGGTGATCAATGGAATTTTGATTTTACTGTCAAAGAAGTAAATGAAGATGATTTCATTGAAGTCATGTATTTTGAATCAACAGGTGGACTCACAACTATTCCGAATATATTGACCGATTGGGTAAGTATTCCAGATCCAACTTTTGATATTACATGGGAAAATGGATCTTCTATCGGATTTTATGGTCTGATATTCATTTTTTACTTCATAGTGAGTGATACCTTTGTTGTGCCCATTGGTAACTATACTCTCTTAGGAGAATTGTATGAAGATTCCCTCTATAATGGAACCATCTATAACTCTGCCAGCTATTGGGGTATGCAATTAAATGATTTTGAATTCTCGGGAAACACTTTAGACATCCATGTTGA
>SDOA01000002.1 GCA_004524595.1 Candidatus Thorarchaeota archaeon
ATTCATAGCCTTTGTAATATCCTCAGGTGTCACATCTTCAACCATGGTATTGCACTAAGCCAACACATTACAACAGTGGCTATGAATGTTGCTGACCTTTAGAATAGACCGCCAAATTTGCTAATTTTACGTGACTGGAACCAATTAGACAGTTCATTTCTCCTATCCCTTTTTCTTCAAAGAGGATTCTTAATTGTTAATATTTCTCACCAAGCTTGCTTCATAGAATATTTGTATGCTGGACAATGGACCCATATCAATGAGTGGTCCCAAAAGTGCAATCATTACTGGAATGAAGAGAATTGCTATTGGAAAGGGGAGGTTCTCAATCCGCATCAGTGAATTATATCAATAAAAAACAGTAAAATCACAATACTGATTATTTATGCTACTACATCACTAAAATAAGAATAGAGAATAGGGGAGAAATTCCCCTATCAATCAGAATATAATCTTATGCAGCTACCTGCTCAAGAAGATTATCTGCAATCTGCTGATAAACTTCCGGTGGCATGACACCAACGAGTTTGTCTGTCTTCTTTCCATATCCGTCGTCGAAAACTACTCTCTTTCCTTCAGCGTAGACAAGAACACTAGGTACTCCAGTAATTTGATTCTGCATACTGAACTCTCTGTTATGATCTACATCTATCTTGACTACCCTCAGACCTTTGTCTTGGTACTTTTCATGTACTTCCTCAAGGATTGGTCCAAGTGTCCTACAAGGCATGCACCAGACAGCATGACAGTCCACGAATACTACTTTGTTATCTGAGATAATTTGGTCTAGCTCTGATGAGCTGATGTCTTCTACCATAATTGTCAAACTCCGATTTGTGCGAGTCGGTTGTGCAAATTTATTACACAACCGTTTTAAAGATTGCGCTATGACAACCTTAAGTGTCCAGAAATGAGAACACCTACTGCCAAAGTTTGATAAGCCCAAATATCTCGACTTAATAAAATCTGGTGGTAAATGTGCCCGTCCTTCACTGTGCAAAGTGTGGTTCAAAGCTCGACTTCAATAAAGTAGCTGGAGGATGGTATGTCAATTGTCCTGGATGCGATGTTGAGATTCTTGTTGATGGGAGTCGAAAAGATCTCTTCGATGCTTATGATGAATATACAAAGGAGATCAATCGTCTAGCCACCAGTCTAGATTCTGCAAAGACACACGTCCGAAAGGACAAGTATCTTGCAAGAGGTTCAGATACACCAAAGAAGAAAAGACGTGTAAAGGATGCTCACCAGAGAGTCCAATCTGAGAAGGCAATCAAGGACTCGATAGAGGAAGGTGGTGGTGAACTTGATACTCTTCCTCCCCCCCTGCAAAATCTTGTTCTATCCGGTCGAGACTTTCTTGTAAAATACAAATTCATGGATGCAACTGATGCTGACTATGGTGCAAAGGTATCTAAATTGGGTATTCCCACTCGTCTGAAAGAATTATTTGAGTCTAAAGGCATTACTGACCTCTACAGATTCCAGGAAGATGCTTACAATGCTATTAACTCGGGTGAAGATGTTGTTATTGTTGCACCTACAGCCCAAGGGAAGACTGAGGGCTTTATTCTACCAATAATCAGACAGCTCTTGATTTCTGTTCAAGAATCTTTTGTAACTCCTGGGATACGAGCACTCCTTATCTATCCAACAAAAGCGCTTGCACGGGACCAATATGAGAAGGTCAATCAAATTGGAAAAGCCGCAGGAGTATCTGTGGCTATCTTTGATGGAGATGTATCCCAAAACGAGAGAAGCATTATCTATTCTCGACCTCCAGATATTCTTCTAACAAATCCTGATGTCCTACACTATCATCTCGGGTGGTCCGAGTCACGCCTGGTTCCACTTCTTTCTACAGTGAAGTTCGTTGTACTTGATGAAATTCACCTCTATACAGGTTCAATGGGAACAAATGTATATTATATCCTTAAACGCCTTGAGATGGAGTCTGGAAGATATCAGAAAATTGGTGCATCCGCGACAGTGGCAAATCCAAAAGAGTTCGCAACTCTACTCTTTGATACAGATGTGAAATTGATAGAGTCTACGAGTGCCAAGAGAGGTCCTGTTCATTTCCTGATGTATTATCCAGGGATGCGAAGCAAGTACAGCATGATTGTTGATCTTGTGACTTCCTTACAGTCTTGTGACTTCAAGACACTGGTCTTTGGAAATACGCACTCTGAGGCTGAGGTCCTGAATATGCTCATCTCGGATACAGGAGTAAAATCCATGGTCCATCGAGCAGGACTCTCTAAGAAATATCGGAGTGGTGTGGAGGATGAATTCAAATCTGGAAAATTACCCGTCATTGTTTCGACTCCCACACTTGAACTTGGGATTGACATAGGTGACCTCAACAGCGTAGTCAGTATGATTGTATCTATAACTCGATTAACTCAACGTATTGGAAGAGCTGGAAGAAAAGGTCAGGAGAGCGTAGCCATCTTGGCATTACGGGAAAATGACCCCATCTCTGCCTTCTACAAACATGAACCAGAGAAGTACTTCACAGATATTGATGCCGCTTACATGGAACCTGACAATGAGGTAGTGGGATATTATCAGCTCATCGCTGCAGCATTCACTGGAAATTTGAGGATGTCGCAATTTGTGCGACATCGACAGGTGATAGAAAAGTTAGTTGAAGATGGTCTTGTCAAGATAACTGATGCTGATACAGTCAGAATTATTGATGCTGACAGAGCTCGAAAGGCATGGCGTGACTACAGCATCCGAGGAATTGGTGATACCGTTCAGATTCGTCTGGATCGAAAAGGGATTGGTGAACGTTCCATGCCCATGGCTGCTCAGGAACTTCATCCTGGCGCCGTCTATCTTCATGGTGGGAAAAACTATCAATCTGTGGATTTCAAATACACCAAAGGTCTTGGGCGAGCTACAGTAGTCCCTCACCACGAGCGAGGAATTCATACTAAACCACTCTACTACACAATGCCAAAAATCATCGAAATAATTAACAGAAGTAAGATCCTAGGTCTCAATGCTATCTACTGTACTCTTGAGATGACACAAACGGTTGAGGGATATGTGAAGAAGAACACACGGACAGGCCAAGTCCTTAGCCGCTCCATGTTACCAAATACGTTGACATATACTTACCAGACTCGTGGGTTTGCTTTTACATCTCCAGAACCACTCAATTCAGTTAATGACTATCTCTCGGGTAAATTTGCTTCATTAGGTTCTTCTAAGATGAATCCTGCAACACTATATGGTGGTGCATTTCATGCTGTAGAGCACGTTCTCATTGAATCCAGTGATATGCTCACAGGCGGAGGTACACGCGAGATAGGCGGTGTTTCAATGGGTGACTCTGGAATCATCTTTGTATATGATGGCAGTCCTGGCGGTAATGGTGCATCACGACTACTCTTTGGTAAATTAGACGAGGCCTTTAGACGATCAAAGACGATACTTGAGAATTGTGATTGTACAACTATAGATGGCTGTCCCCTCTGCACATATTCCTATCATTGTGGTAACAATAACAATCCCTTGTTCAAGATAGGTGCACTTGAGAGCGTAAGTCTGATACTCTCAAATGCTGAAACAAATGTAGATACAGAAGGTTATACAGGATACCAACCACTTGTATAGAACGGAGTTGAGAAGATTGACAGAGTTTAGAATCGGTCGTGGGCATGATGGTCCCGCAAGGATTGGTGAATATCTGATGGGATCAGCTGCTCATTCTACACCTCTTCTTATAGGCGCAGTAGGACAATCAAGCAACATTTTTCATTACGATACTCTAGGAAGATCTACTCATTCAATGCAAGAATCTTTCATCTTTTCAATTCCTTTTACTATGAAGATTGCTGATATTCTCATGACGCAGGTCAATGCATCATCCTCGCTGATTCTTCCATCCCTGATTTCTTTTGCTTCTCTAGATACGACTAATGGCAATCTACTGTTTCAACACCAATTTGAGACCCTAGAAAAGGTCAAACAACAGATTGACCCATCTCAGATGATTGTCAGAGTTCCAGAAGATGTTGAGTCCTCAGCATTTCAGAAGTATATTTCTGATTTTCATGCAGAAGGGATCCGAGCTGCTGCTTTCACTTTCGATGGACTGCTTGGTTCTTCAGACTTTACTTCAATCAATCTTCGCAGTAAACTTCCTGCTTCTTGGTTGGCGATTGCTCTTGGAAAGATTGCCCCAAGTACAGTTCCTCTCCTATTTTATCTTGGTTTTGATATGTTCGATACTGGTTATGCTGATGCGGCTGCAGCCAAAGGTTTCAGGCTATGGCATAATGGAACTGAGAAGATTCAACCTAAAGGCCATCATAGATACTGTCCATGCCCAAGTTGTGCTGAGCTAGAAAATACTACAAAATTCACACTTGTAGATATCCTTCGTGCTCATAACATGACTGTCTATAACTCGATTCTTTCAGAATCAATAGAAGCAATGAACTCGGGAAAGCTACGATGGTTGATAGAATCCTTCACCCATACAAGTCCTGGTCATGCATCGCTTGCGAGAATCGTCGATAAATATCTATACAGTTTCCTAGAGGAGTTTACCCCTACAAGTGGAGCGAAAGCTGTTCCACTAATAGGACCCGAATCGTACAACGCTCCAGTTGTTCGACGATATAGAGAACTCTTGGCCTCTCGGTACACACCACCTAAGGACAAACGATTAGCGCTTCTGCTACCTTGCTCTGCGAAAAAACCATATTCAGACTCAAAATCACACAAGAGAATCTTACAGTCTATAGAAGCTGCGTTAGGGAGCACCTCACCTAACCTTGCTCAGGTCATTCTTACCTCACCTCTGGGAGTAGTACCACGTGAACTGGAGAGAGTATTTCCTGCAGCAAATTATGATATTCCTGTCACAGGAGACTGGGATTTTGAGGAGACCCATATAGCTGCTGACGCTCTTGTTACACACCTAAACAAACTATCAACAAACTGTACAATAATAGCACATGTTTCAGGTGGGTATCTTGGAATTGTAAAGACTGCTGAAGAGAGAATTACCCAGAGCCTCATATACACGACTCCTGACTCTTCTCCTACAAGTCATGAATCTCTTATCGCTCTTCAAGAGACCCTAACTGACCTCAGAACTCTGTTGGAATTGAAATCAGCTCCTCCACGAATCCTTGAGGAGATCGTTCGAGCTACAGCAGATTTCCAGTTTGGTCCTGGTGCTGGAGATTTACTTGCTCCTGAGAATGCCCGGCTCGGTGGGAAACCTTACAGACAGATCATTTGTCGTATCGGCAAGGAGCAACTCTGTTCTTTCATTTCTGAAACAGGTTCTCTCTCACTTACTATTGATGGAGGAATAAGACTTGCATCACTCAATCGGTACTGGGTACGCCTCGAAGCCCCTTCTGTCAAAGGTGGCTCAATCTTTGCTGTTGGTATTAGTGAAGCTGATCCCTCAATTCGACCAGGGGATGAAGTAATAGTGTTGAATGATAATGGCGATGTGACTGCTGTAGGTCGTAGTGAGATGTCTGGCAGGGAGATGTGCGACCTAAATCGCGGCAGGGCGGTTTCTGTCCGCCATAAGGTGGAGGGGGATACATGATGGACAATCACCAACTAATTACGAATGCTGTGAAACAGGCTGCGCTCAAAGCTCGAGGGAAATCGATAACAAAGAGAAAATCAAGAGATCCAACCAGACCCTCAGCTGCTTGGACCGCTCCCTCTCGGATTGGTACAGAGATAGGAACATCTCTTTCTATAGTCTTGTCAACAATTGGATGTGCTCATGCAAGAAGCGATGAAGGTGGTTGCACTATGTGTAGTTATTTACTTGATGGCACTAGTAGAAATCCCACCTCGGATGAATTGGTTCAACAGTTTAGACTGGCAATGACGAAGATTCAGACGAGTATTGCACCTCTTTCTATCAAAATATACACCAGCGGAAGTTTTCTTGATAACGAAGAAATACCTATTGAGGCTCATGATGCTATCTTACATGATATTGCAGTAGATGATCGAGTGAAGGAAGTCGTTCTTGAGTCACGACCGGAATATGTACTGGGCCCGACAATGGCTTCAATCAGTGAAATTCTTGGTGACCGGATTGTTGAAATTGGAATGGGATTAGAAAGTAGCAGCGACTTTGTGCGCACTATTTGTATTAACAAGAATTTCAGTCTAGAGTCCTTCAACCAAGCTGTTAAAATTGCCAAGAACTTTGAAATCGGAACGAGAGCCTATGTCTTATTGAAACCACCTTTTATGACTGAACGAGATGCGTTAATTGATTCTCAACAGACCATGAATGATGCAATCAATGCTGGAGTATCTTCTCTCTCATTTAATCCAGTTACTGTTCAGAGCAATACCTTGGTCGAGTTTCTGTGGAAACGAGGAAAATACCGGCCTCCGTGGTTATGGAGTGTCATTGATGTTCTAAAATATGCAAAAGGGGTATCCAATAGTAGAGTAAACATTGTATGTGATCCCGTTGCAGCTGGCAAACAGCGTGGAACTCATAATTGTGGAGAATGCGATACTAATATAGTCGCAGCGATTCGTAAATTCTCTCTTGACCAAAATGTCCGTAACTTTGAGAATCTGACTTGCGATTGTAAGAACCTCTGGTTCCATGGTCTTGAACATGAAGATGTTTCCCTAGTTGTACATAGGTAGATGTATCACAAAAGCCATAAGCTAAGTGAAAAGCGATGCGAATGTTTCTAGAAACCTGGGGCGATGAATAATGTCTAGATATATGACTCGTGTACAAGTATGGTTCTATAGTGAAGGTGCTTCTCCATCACAAGTAGTTAGTAAATTACTTGAGCTTGGTTTCCAACCAGTTAAAGGAGCTTATGATTTTGTCTATTCTCATAACGAAGAAAACATGTCTGATGCGAATTTGGGATCCGCAATTCTTGAGATTTCTGACGCACTTCATAAAACACTAACAGGGTTCAAAGTACTCTATACTCTAGATACTCATCTTACTGATAAAGAGGCAGATATTCTCCCATTGGAAGATATAGATGCAGAGCTTGAAGCGACAAGAAAAGAAATCGAAACAATGGAAGAAGATTAAGAAAAAAAAAATGAAGATCAGGCAACGGTTTTTGTCCGTTGCCTACGTCTTTATAGCTCAATTCCTAGATTGATGTTACTTCTGGTTCGCGTCGTTCGTATTCACCCTCTCCTTGGACAGTGACTCTCATCTTCTTTTGATCACCTGGGTTCATACGAGTCCAGTTCCAGACCATTGTGGTTCCGTCAGATACTTTGGTTATAGTTGGTTGGTCATTCTCCGGATCTGTTGAAACATACTCAAATCCTGCTGGAATCCAATCAGTCATTTTGATATTCTCTGCTGTAACTTCTCCATTATTGGATACAACAAGGACCACGACATATTCCCCTACATTGGCTCCCTTATTGATGGCCTTCTTGGTTGAGATTGCACGTTTCTTGTAGATGATTCCAAGTTTATGACCATCTTCGGGACTTGCTGCTTCAACAGGAATTCCTGCTGGGTAGGTATTTGCAGTACATGTTATGGGAGCTGGGTATTCCTTTTCTGGTCTATTTCTCCACGCCATAACTGCGTAATTGATCTTTACACTCTCACCAGGTTCAAGTTCGCCTATTGAATCCTTTAGCCCTTCTACTTTGAATATGACCTTGTGTGGTTTTTCTGGGTCTTGGTCTTCAGGATCGATTGAGAATTCATAAGGTCCTGTATATTCATTACCCTTTATCCAAACAGTGACATGCTCACTTGTTGGAGGCATCACATCATCTGGTAGATTATCTTCAACAAAAACATCGTTGAGCCTTGCTGTACCAGTGTTTTTCACTTCAATCGTGACTTCAACGGGAGTCTTATCAAAGCTATTTACTGATGGTGGATCAAAAGTCTTCATATAGTCTATTTTATAGATTGGCAGCACTTGAGCCGTCTTCTCAATTGTTCCAAGAACTCTTTTTGCGATTACCTTGACAGGAGTGTAGAGAATTTCTTGTGTGCATTTTGGTGTTTCTTTGCTTGTGACTTCGAAGGATGCTTTCCATTCCTGATTTGGTGCAAGTTCAATGCTGGGTGCTGCATCGATTTTCTTTTGCTTTTCACCACCTCCTTCAGGTGTTAGATAGACTTCAGCTTTGTCAAGTCTAACAACCAGGTCGCTCTCATTTGAACATTCTAGAGTGCATTCCCATTGATTGGGTTCTGTTTCAGCAGTTTCTATCCCCATCAGAAATTCAGTGAGCCCTGTAAGGTCTGGCTCTAGAACTGACCTCTGTTGTCCTTCTCCTCGATAAGTAAGAACAATCTCACCAGCACTCTTTGGTTCTGTATCATGAATCCGCGCAGAAGCTCTAATTACGAAGGTGGTTTCTTCATGTGGATATATGACAAAGTCTCTCCAGATAACCTGCTTTGTCCCCTCGTCATATTCTGCGCTACCTGACTTGACAGAAACAATTTCGATATCTGTCAATTCTGGAGGAAATGTCTTGTTGAGAATAATATTATCTATCTCACCATCAGTTTCGTTCTTGATAGTAATAGTCACCTTGACAGGATTATCTTTGCCGCTGACATACGCCCAGTGTGCCGTATCTGAGATAACATCTCCACAGGTGTCGTAAATCTCTTTAAGAGTCACAATTGGTGCGTCAACGGATACCTTATACCCTGTTTTCCATTTTCCCCCTACATCAATTTCTCCTGCTGTTACTGATTCATTTGAGAAATCAGTAGATTCTCGAGAGTCGCCAAGATGTACTCTAACATTCCAGATTCGACTCCTTTGCGATACATTGATCACACTCATCACACCTGATACATCAATACTCTCAAGTTCGCTATGTCCACCTAGCTGAACTCTTTCTGATTCTTCTAGGTCGATGATTACATTCTTCTTTTCATTGTCACTCATCTCATGCACACCCGTTATCTACTTTCAATTAGGGGAACTTCTGGCTCTTGTAATGACTTCACAAGTGAATATCAGTTTAGCTCGTATCGAAACTCATTTCCTGCAGCCCATTGAACATTGAGAACTTGATTAGGTTCCATGACTACTGGCGTGGATCCCTTGCCAAATTGCTCTATATATTTTGAGAATTTCTTTGGTTGTTCTTCTGAAGTCCAGCGCATCGGTATACCAATACGTGGTTTTGCGTCAATGCATAGGCTTACAGCGTCTTTTACTTCGAATGTGGGTCCTCCACCAACTGGTACTATGAGGATGTCCATCTCCAGTCTTTCGAAGAGACCTCGAATGGAACTGTCTCCAACATATCCTACCCTCATGTTTCCCATTTCGATGATGAGTCCGAGGTTTTCTATATGTCCTCCTGATGCTTCATCGATTCTTGAGAGTGGGTATGGAGTGATTCTAACATCTGGAATCTCGTAGGGGACTTCATGTTCTAACACATGGAGAAGCCATGGTTTTACTCCCTGTTCGGAAGCCTTGTCAGCAGCACCCTTACTGCCTAAGAACCATGCCTTTGAGTTCACTGATATCTTTGCTGCATTGCCGATAGCATCATCTGCATGATTTGTGGCGATTACTACTCTTGTATTGAAATCATCTGGTACTAAGGGTTGTCCATCCCAGATTCCCGGGTTCAATAAAATGATAGTTCCCTTTGATTCCAATGCAAATGTCGTATGTCCAAAGTAGGTGATGCTCAGCACACTATCACATCCCGTCAAGCTCATTCACACGATCGAGCCAGAGTTTCTGCTGTTGTAGAATCGATGTGGTCATTACTAATAAGGAAATTTCGACTCTATTCCTTTTTACATGCAAAAAAGCGGTATTTTTGCCATCTCGTACTGAGCGAGTGCTACCTTTTTATGACCTGGTCATGATTCAGATGCAGGAGAGTCTGTTCTTTACAATCCTATATGGAGTGAGCTGGTCATATGCTTGAGAAGATACTTGCTGAGAAGTTTAGGAACACTCTGAAACTGGTCTTCTCAGATATCAATAATCAACAAGATAGGCGTGACGAACTCGAGTTTGCAAAAGATGAAGTACGCATCAGGGAACAGTTACTAGATACAATAGATCCCTATCCTTCTGATATTATTCTTGATGACGATTTCCTAGTCGCAGCTGTAGATGGTTCAGGTACAGATAGTCTTGTTGTGCTTGATGATATTCGTGTTCATCTACTAAGCACTTCTACAGTCGTTTTGAATACAAACACTGCATCCGAATCGTATTTTTCTCCAGTCGATCGAGATGGTCTAGAGCGTGAACTTGGCGATCAACCACACATTGAGGCTCACTGGCATTCTGGTGTGCGTGGGGATGCGAAAAAAAAGATGGCCGAGTCTCTGAGTGAGATCTACCCTCTCAAAGACATTGTTGATCTGATTCTCCCGTTCTTTCGTGATTATACTAGTAATATGATTAGAACTCTTGCAGATTTTGCTGAAACTGAATATGCGACTGATGCTCAGAAACTACGTGAGATGGAATCACTCATTTCACGAGAACAGGTTCTCACCAATCCCATTGTGCATGACGAGTTACGAAAGGCTAGTGAATATGCTGCTACTCGAAAGATACTCCTCAGCGATGTACAACCAAAGTACCTCCTACTTGATGGTGCGATGTCAATCTTCATGCACTTTGTCAAGCATTATCCCTCAATGCCTAGTGGTTTTATGCTCAGAGATCTTTGTGCCTTAGCACGTCAGAAAGATGTCATTCTCTGTGCAGTCAGTAAGAACCATACAATACCTTTTGCACATCGTATATCAAAAATGGCAAAAGATGAACTTGGAGAGGGCGCCAAATGGTTCTGTCACCTCCCTTGTAAAGATGATCCTGGTGGGGGGCTTCATATCATTGAGGATAGGACCTACATTCCTCCAATGCTAGCTGTACCATACCTTTTCAGCTTCTGTAGAGACAACAGACCTTCAAGGATTGATTTCGACAGGATATGGTGGCTGGAGAATATATTTGTGGATGGTGACCCAAAGGCAACCCGTGAAAATGAGAAAGCGCTATTCAGAGAACTTGAGTTCATGTCAAGAGATGCTCGATGGTATGGATATCCAGTCGCACTTGCTCTTGCTCATGAGAACTGTAAATTAAGCTATGAAGACCTTAGAATAGCGAAAGAGATTGTGAGAGACGTTCGTCATGAACTAGGACTTGATGATCGTAAGACTGAATCATATAGAGTTGACTACAACTTGTGATGACTTGAGGAGATTAGAATGGAAATAGATAGAAACAACCTTGGAGAACTCTACGGAAAGGTCGGAGTCGGTAATCAGACCTCCCTGGGGATAATGGGAAATAATCGTGACATAAGCGTGGGAGAGATCTTCATGATCTATTCTCACCGAGATGGTCATGAGAGAGTATTCTTTTTCAGAGTTCTAGGACTAGAGAATTATCTTCGACAGGTTGATGATATGGCCAGAGTAGCAAGTACCCTAATGGTAGAGGGTGATGCGTATCTCTCCGGTATTGAACGCAATATGCTTCTCTCAGTGGGTGGACGCATGCTAGGGTATGCTGAGAAGGAAAATGGCAAGTGGACTTTCAAATCTCCACGGCGTCTTCCGGATCATCTGGCATCGGTATACCGACCTAGTCCTGGGACTTCGGATGAAGTTGTGCGGGTGATGTTAGCATGTCAGACTGATGGAGAAGTATACATTGGCGACCTACAGGTTGGAGAGAAAACCCTTGATGTACCAATTAAGGTCCCTGCTAAATTCCTTCCAATGCATGTCGGCATATTCGGTTCCACAGGATCTGGAAAGAGCAATCTCATGATGGTGCTCATCAAATCAATGATTGACACGAATCTTGTTGCAATTAGAAATCCGAATCAGAAGTCGACCCGACTCTCTGCGTTTTGCATAGACCCTCATGATGAATTTGCAAAGGGTGTTGATAAGTATGGGATTCAGAATATCATTGAGGATATGAGTTCAAAAACCCGCACTGAAGTCCTTGGAGATTTCTATTATTTGACAACGCACAAAAGAGCCACAACTCGTGAAATTAGTAGGTATGCCAAAGAGATTCGCATTTTTTGGTCTGAAATACAGCCTCGTGATCTTTACTCTATCAGAGAGTTCACTCCTGAGATGGCTAACTTCATCGACGCACAATATAATGTCGCTGGTGAAGATTGGATTAGCACTATTTTGAATATGGATGAAGATGATGGTGATGTATCAAAAGGTACAGTTCGTGCAGTGAAACGACGATTGAGTTTTGTACAGAGATCCCCCATCTTTATCGAAACTGGTACATCAATTCTCGATGAAATCTTCATAGCAATGGAAACTGGTAGAATACTAGTTGTTAATACCAGTCTAATGAGCGACATGGAGCAGTTCTTGTTGACAACAATAGTCACTCGAACACTGTCAGATATGAGACGTGCCTTGAAGAGCAGCGGAAATCTTGGTGATTTCGAGAATCAAGGACAGATGCGACTCCCGCGGAGCTTCTTCAATCGTGTAAAGCTGAACGCTCGTGCATTCTATGGAAAGGATGGAGTAGATAATGACTCTGAAGTCATCGACCCTCGAGACCTCCCAGTCATTCAAGTGACCGTTGAAGAAGCTCCATCTATTCTTAACCCAGAATTGATGCGTGGTCAATCCGTCTTTAAGGATATATCACGACAGGGAAGAAAATTCAACATTGGTCTTTTAGTAGTCAGTCAGCAGGTCAGTGTACTTGACAATGTCATTCTAAGTCAAATGAATACAGAGATCAATCTTCGTCTAGGAAATGAACGTGAAATCAAAGCCTGTATTGAAAATGCTAGTGTGAATATTTCCGGATTTGAAAACGAGTTTCGTGTAATGTCTCGAGGTGAAGGAATTGTTACAGCATCGTACAGAGAGCTTCCTCTGCCAGTTAAAATTCCACTCTTTGATGATATTTATGAGAAGGACCGACATAGATACAAAGACAACAAATCAGTAAAGACTGAAGTACATAGACTCTGAGGGTAAGCAATCATGACCGTTCGAATCGCTCATATCTCTGACACACACCTTGGTAGCCGACCCCGTAGCGGAGTACGGCACAATGTATGGGGTCGTGAGATGAAGACGCAGCTTCTCGAGAATGATTTCTACGAACGGTTTATAGAGCTGTTTGATAGGATTGCAGAGCTTGATCCCCCAGTTGATTTAGTTATCCATTCTGGCGATTTGTATAATTCTCCTTGGGAGGGAAATCCATCTCAGCCACCAATTCATGCTCAGATCGTTGCAATTGATGTATTGCAGAAATTCATCAAGAAGACTGAAATTCCTGTTTTGGTCATTGAAGGAAATCATGGTCTCTTCAGGCTCTATGAAGTATCACTGTTAGATAGTCTTAAACTATCAGTGCCTGGATTAGATGTAGCTACACAACAAGATCTCAAGGCTGCTATCAGTGAGGGAAAACCGCTCGATTTCTCATATGAGAAATTGGATGTCTTCTGTTTTCCATTTATTGACAACAATGTGCTTCAATCATCAGGTATGATTGATACCTTTGATGATTGGATAACGACTTACCAGAAGCGCGAGCGTTTGAGACCAACAGTTGCTGTTGCTCACGGGATGAAACTGGACAAGACCCTCTTTGATACAATCTTTACCATGGGCTATGACTATATTGCACTAGGTCACGATCATCGTCAGATGAAACACACTCCAAATGCCTGGTATGCAGGGTCTCCAGAACGTTGGAGGTTTGATGAGGTTTCTCATAAGAAGGGATTCTTGGTCGTTGAAATCGAAGTTGGAAAAGAACCAAAAATCATCCCGCATCAATTTGAGTTCAAGCGTCCTGTCTTGAATGGAAAGATATCAATCAGTGAGGATGAAACTGTAGAATCATTAACAGAGAAAATTGAATCGTGGTTTGCAGAGAAAGGATTTGTTGCTGATTGGGACCCGGATACTGCTGCTCGAGTTCGCCTTGGGTTTGAAGGTTCATCAAAACGGATCACCGCCTTTGAACTCGGAGTTGAACTTGAGAATGCGCGTCAGAAGATACTCTCTCATGACTCTGTGTATAATGTAGTACAATTTGTGTGGCATACTCCATCCTTGACTGACCGTGAGTACACTGCTGCATCATATCCTGAGATAGAATCTGAGTATCTAATTGAAGATCCTGAAGAGGACTTTCGAAGATATCTTAATACACTTGAGATTGACAAAAGCTTTGACCCTGAAAAACTTACGAAGATTGCTGTTATCTCTCTAGAATACGCCGTTGGCAAGAGAGAGGGTAAAATGACATCAGACTCAATCACGGAGGAAGAGTGATGAAACTACTAAAGTTAGAGGTTCGCAACTTCAAACCGTTTCGCGAACTTATTCTTCCAGAAGGTGATATGGAGCTCCCAAGTGGTCTTATCCTTGTTAAAGGCCCTAACTCAACAGGGAAATCATCACTATTTGAATCAATACTCTGGGGTCTCTGGGGCGCAGATGCAGTAGGTCTAACGAACGATGAGTTAATCAGCTTCAGTTCCACTTTTTGTAGAGTCATCATCATCTTCGAAGTAGCTGGTGCTAGATACAAGATTGATAGGTCATACAACCCAGCTGACGGAATGTCAGTAGTCCTCTTTATGAAGACTGGGACTACTTGGAAACGAATTGCTGACAAAAGCAAGTCTGTTGGCACAAAAATGGATGAAATCTTAAACCTCGAGTTACGACAAGCTCTCAATACACTTCTTGTTCGACAAGGTGAAGTTGCCGCAATTGCTAATGCAACTCCTTCTGTGTTGCGAAATCTCTTGGTTGAAGTATATGATATTGATATTTTGAACCGAATGTCCAATCATTTGGATACGTTTGAATTCAATTTGGAATCAAAGATAAAAGCATTAATGGATGACTATCAATCACCTGAATCTATTCTCGAACAAATCAAGCAATGTGAGAAACGAATTAACACGTATAATGACTCCCTCAAGAAAAGAACTGATGAGATAACTTCCACTGAAGAACTGCTGAAAGAGATCCCAGATGCATCATCTCTTAAAAACGCAAGCGAAATCACGCAGACAATCAGTCACGAAAAACGTGAGCTTAAACGCCAGCAGATCAAACTTCAAACTGATCTCGGACAGGCTGGTCTCCTCGAGGCAGATGAATCAATAGTACTTGCTCGTTTAGAATCTTTGCAGAGAGAAAAAGAACGAGTGGAAAAAGAGAGAGAAAAACTTCTCGAAGACATTCAGACAATAAATCGAGAGATTGGACAGATTCAGGGAATAAATTCCGATCTGGATGAAAAGGTATCAACTCTTACAGAAATCAAATCCGAGAAAGATGCCATCATCTGTCCTACCTGTTCTAAACCACTAACATCTACTGAACGAGACCGTCTAGTGAGTGAGTACAGGAAATCAATCAAGGTTGGTCTAGATAAGATTAAACAACTCGAAACAAATCGGAATCAACATTCCGTTAGTGTAAAAAATATGGAAAAACGTCTGAACGAGATAACACGAATTTCAGATGCTGCAGAGAAGGTTAGCGATACCAAGAAGCAAGTGGATGAGGTTTACCAAGTAATTGTGAAGGCTGAACAAGAACTAAAAGAAATTCTGAGTCTGGTTGGAGTATCGGATATTGAGATACTCCTTGGACGTTTTAATGTGAGCAGTCTTCCTGAACTACAGATGAAGGTGGCAACATTGGAGACCACCCTTACCCAAGCTAGAATTATCACTTCTGAGATTGAGAATAACATTGAACAAGAGCAGCTCTTGATATCCGAGCTTGAAGGAAAGGAAATTCACATGAAACAGATGGGTGCAGAGATTGAAGAGATGAAACTCCTCAATGAGCACGCAAAATACGTTCGACGGAAACTAGTAAGTGGATTTGTCGCAGATTATGTTTTTCAGAAGCGCCTGATTGGAATCATTAGAAGCGCAACAAATCAATATGCACGTTTCTTTACCAGTGGGCAATATACGAGCATCGATCTTGAGCCAACTCCTTCAACCAAGCGATCTGGTCCTGGCCTTATTTTAAAAATATGGGATGAAAGAGATCAGGCATGGAAGAAGACAAACCAGTTAAGTTATGGTGATAGGACGGCAATCAGTCTTGCTCTTAGACTAGGCATTAGTAGAACAATGAGCAGCATCCGTCCTCTTCGTGATAGCCCAATTCTCACTCCTAGAGTGAAGAGTGTCTTACTTGATGAACCACTTGGAGGTCTGGATAAGACGCGAAGAGAGTCTGTTGTAAATAATCTAATCAATGACAAAAACTTCGAACAAATCATCTTGATTACTCATACCGATGTTCAAGGTTGGGAAGGGGTTCCAGTCATTGAGGTTGCAAAGGCTGGTATTGGTAGTACTGCAGTATTAGAAATATAATTGATTGGTTCTTAGCGTTAGGCTAAATATTAATGAGTAAGAGATATTGCTTTAACATCATGGACGACCTTACAGGATACAAGGCGCGCATAAAACATGGTATTCATGAAGCAGATGCATTTCTATTAAGAGTGGGTCGTCGTCAAATCCAGCACTTCAGTGAATACCGATACTTTATTGCAGTGATGTTACTTGGCTTTGTAATCTGGGTTGTTGTCTTCAATATCGCACTCACAGATTATCTAAATACAAATAGTTGGAAGTCTAGAAGCGCTTGGCTAGGACCGTTTCCTGACCCTGCTGAATTTGATATCTTTGGATACACAATCCTCTACCAACTTGAGGGTTATAGTGATTACTCGTATTACTATGTTCACTGGGGTCATAACCTGCTTAATGGTGTTATGCCTTACTCCGAAGATTTTGGCTATATCTTCATGGATGGAATAACAAATAAGAATGGGATATACATGTTCCCTCCTCTCACTGCTTATCTATATGGCGTAGGCATCTGGTTAGAAACAATAATTGGTCCTGGTAACTGGGGTATTGGCCTATTGCTTGCAAGCTTTGGATATTTGACAGCTATACCTGTCTATGGTATTGCTAAAGAACTGTCTAAAAACCCTCGAGTAGGTGAGCTTGCAGCTTTGACGTATCTGTTGAATCCATTAGTTCTATATCATATCGACTATATCTGGTTGAATCCTTCTGCATTCTACTTCTTCTTCTTTGCAGGTTTCTATGCACTAGTGAAAAAACGAAAGCACATCGGAACGATCTTGATTGTTACAGCAGCCCTCTTTAAACAGACAGCATGGTTTCTAGGAATTCCCTTGGTCATTCATCTTCTTATGAGAGCTCGTGAGAGGAAGGAACCAATCCCTGAAATTAATCAACCTGAAGAAACTATAGAAACTGGAGAAAAAACATTTCCGGATGTTTCTGCCTTAACAGAAGATACACCCCTCACTGATGCCACCACAATAACTGAGCATCCTACCCCAAACCGACTACAATTTCTCCTTGAGTATTTTGACTTTCGTGGCTTTCTTGTAAGTGTCATAGTTGCAGTGTCCTATGCAGCTGCAATCATGTTTCCCATTATAATTGCACAACCTCACTTCTGGGACTATTGGAGAGTTGCTATGGGGCATTTCTCATTCAATGGTAATTTTACTGATCTTCCTGCTTATGGTCTCCCCCAAAGTCTACCCGTATTAGCTATTCTGTTTGAGAAACCAGATTTAGCAGAGAGTCTAGAATCATTACTAGTATCTGGTGGACCATTAATATTCGGTGTTCTCATATTTTCAGGAATTATGCTCCTTCTTAACAAGTATGATGGTGAAGAAAACCTGTACCTTCGTCGTGTTCTGTTTCTCACACTCCTACTTATGCTCTGGGTCAATCTGACAGGTCCAAGGGGCGTTTTCAAATACTACTTCACAATGTTTGCACCGTTCTTCTCAATATTTTCTTCTGCACGAATGATTCGCGGTAGTGGAGATGAAGTTCCCGTATCACTCTCTATGTTCCTAGCTCCCTTTGCCTTCACATTACTAATCCTAATACCTGATCGTAATATCTATCTACTTTCCGTCATAGTAATCTTTCTCATTTATCTCCTGATGCCAATAATCGATAGACTCTACGATCTTGTCAAAAGGCCCATTCGGTATTTGAAACGAATTGCTGAGAACCGAGTCGAATTTAGATTTGAGACGATATCTTTGAGATATGCACAACATCAGTCAAGGCTGCTTAAAACTCTCGAATATACCACAGTCGTTACATCTATCATTACAGGGGTTTCTCTCGTGGTTTTTGGTTTCACAATAACCTTCTCTTATATCCGTACAGCAATCCCTGTCATCCTCCAATATTTCATACTGACTGGTGTTATGCTCTTCCTGGGTATTCAACTTCTTTCAATTAGTACCAATGGCTTATTACCACTAAAGGAAAGACGGAATGATCTCAATTACCTCCTCAAGACTCTCTCATACTCTATTACAACTGTTCTCTTCGGTTATGGAATATTCACCTACCTTTCAAGTTGGAATGTTGATACATTCTACGAACGACAAATTATGGTATTATCCAGCACAATACTTGTGATTTGGATCTTCTCGCTCATAATACGACTCAAGATTCATCTACGACTGTTAGTGACCTGCTTCCTTCTCCTTGCAACGGGTCTGACGCTGTGGGTTTGGTTAGTATTAGAAAGTTCAATCATGATTTTATTTGGCCTTACATCACTTGCGGGACTTGTGGTATACCTACTCCTGATAATGCTAAATTTCGTAACATCTTGGAGGGATGTCACAGATAACTCAGGACAGGATGCTCTTATTGCACAGATGTCAACTGAACAATCCAATTGAAGAGTGATTACATGGAATTAAACGACCATCACCTATTCAGAAGGATCCGGCAATATCTGAATGAACATAGGTTGCTGGTATTAGTCCTATCAATCGCAATAGTAGTGTGGTACTGGGTCTTTCTACTTGCTGCAATGGATTTTATTGACGGCGGAAGTAGACCCTATAGAGCTGTCTGGAATGGATATGGCAGCTTCGATCTTTTTGGATTTACGATCAACTATAGCTTTGAAGGGTATCTTGATTACGATTATTATTACTATAATTGGGGACAGCAGTTTCTGAAGGGTTTCATGCCTTATACAGACGCATTCGATCATTCTGAAATCAATGGTTTTATCTATAACACCCCTTACTTTTTTCCACCACTCTTTGTCTATATGTGTACTCTAGGATCAGTTCTACCAATTGATCCCTTTGGGATTGGTTTTCTAATCACTCTATTCGGATTCTTAACTGCATTTCCAATATATGGTATCTCACTCTACCTTTCTCAGAATCTTCGTGTTGCAGTCATTGCTGCGGCTACTTATCTCTTCAATCCGGTTGTTCTTTATTACACAGTCTTTGAGTGGTTGAATCCAGCGCCCTTTGTCTTCTTTATGATGCTCTCTTTCTATCTATTGATGAGAGGAAATCGAATTGCTGGAACACTCGCTATGGTCACATCTGCGTTATTCAAGCAGACTGCATTTTTCCTAGCCATCCCCTTGATTGCCTATCTACTCAAGAGAGCTCCTGTTACTGAACCAGAAGACCCGGAGGACGGAAAGAGACCACCCGGGGATGAGCTTGACCTTAAAGGCTTTGTAAAAATCATCTTAGTTGTACTGGTATTCGTGGTTGCCTTTTCCCTTCCTTATATTTTTGATATTCGGAATTATATCTATTATATCTTGGAGCGACCTGGTGGATTCCTTCTTAATGATCTAACAGATTTTCCAAACGCGTCACAACCAATCACATTTGCTGTCCTCCTTATTGCTATAGGAGCACCTGAACCTCTAATTCAGATCGTTAATATCGCAACCTACTATTCTATCATGTTAGTAATAGCGATAATCCCAATTCTTGCATTAATGCTACTTCAAGTGAAAGATGATAGAAACCTCCAGGGATATTGGAGACGAATCCTATTTCTGACATTATTATTGATGCTCTGTATACACCTGTTTTCGCCTCGCGGAATTTACAAATATTACTGTGTCGCACTAATTCCATTCTTTTCGATTCAACCAGTTTCACAGATGATCTCTTTGAAAACTGAAAGGGCAAAGGTCTCATTATTCATGATTTTGATTCCACTAATCTTAGGTTTCCTCATACTCATACCCAATAGGAACGTATACCTAGCATTTCTCTTGTTAACACTAGTTGGATATATTGCATTCAATCATTTCGGATTGGTTCATGGACTGTTCAAAGAACAGATCTCACATCTTAGAAGAAATCTATCCGTAATTGGTAGTAAAGAATTGGAGTTCGAAGACTCTGATATTGATCAGAATGAATAATATTCTATTCCGTCTGTGTGATTTCTTCTAACTCGTTCTGCTTCTTCGCAATCTTCTTCTGTAGGGCTCTAAGTCTTGCATCGAGTTTCTCGACTTGCTCCGTGTAGGTTTCTTTTGGCATTGCTCCTGAAGCATGTCTTTGTTCCAGATGGTCTTTGAGTTGCTCAACTGACTTGACCTCTTTTTTCAGGCTCTTAATATCTGCTTCAATATCCGCTGTCTTATGTTCCTCTGATGTCTTGAATTGCTTTGCTGGCATCATCACGCCAAGCTGGTGTTGAGTTTTTTCTGCAAAATCTTGGAACTGGGTTCTAAGTTCCTCAATATTGCTATTTACACTCGTCACCTGTTCCTTAACTTTCTCAATGTCTTTTTGCAAATCGAAGACTGCATTAACAAGCCTTCTCATGGTTTTTTCATATTCAACGGAAACCCCCTCATCTACCTTCACTGTTGCCCTTGTATCCCTTGCTCGTTCTTGCTTCTCCTGCTCCTTTACAACACTACTGGGTTTAGCCATCTGAAAATCACCACTGAGCCATTTGAAAACATTGACAGCAAAGAGTTTGTTTCCCTTATGTTTCAATCCTCCCCCTCTTCTGAAAATCTCATAACTCCCGATGCACATGACCCGCCCTTTTCCTGACTCTGCAATTGCAATAATAGGAGCTTTGGAAGGTTCTGCAGTATCCGATGTCACCGCGAGTGCTATTGCCTTTCCACTTAGTCTTAGACTGCAAGCTGAAGGAACTAGCAGATCCTTAATATCCTCGGTGACTGGATGAGCTATTAAGTCTTTGATGAGTGGCATAGTTGGTAGTCCTGCATTATTACGGTCATCTTTTACGGCAGTGTTATCAAAGATTACTCCAAAATCCTCTGATACTTGTGATAAATTGTTCATAAGCCCTTTATCACCACCGGAGAGCGCGAGTAATAAAAGGCCTCCTCCGTCGTTCACAAATTTCTTTAGAGCATCGATTTCTTGAGACCTAATTTTAGAGCTATTTGGACATCCAAAGACTAAGACATCTATATTCTTTAGATTCTTAGATAAAATCATGAATTCTGCATACGGTTCAACATCAAAGTCGTTATCTCTAAGAATCTGTCCTAATTCTGAATAGGTACTATCTAATCTTCCCCGTTCATTCTGTGTCTGATCAAAGTAGATTTTCATTCTCCGTCCGCTCAAAAGAATGCACCTTGGTTAATCTGAAACCAAGGAAGATGCGTTAATGAGACTTGTGCAGATGTCACTCTCTTGTTCGAATGTTTTATTTTCGAGTATTTCGATGATTAGATTATGAATTCAGAGAATTGTATATTCTGTAAGATCACTCGTGGCGAAATTCCATCGTCTGTTGTCTTTGAAGATGATATTTGTATGGCATTTATGGATGTATTTCCGATAACCCCGGGTCATTGTCTATTGATTCCCAAGAAACATTTTGTGAATCTACTCGATGTAGACCAAGATGTTGTCGCTCATATGGCAAAACGGCTCACTGAATTAGCAAGAGGTGTCAAGACTGCTTCAGGGGCTGAAGGTGTATTGGCCGTAGTGGCAAATGGTGAAGGTGCCGGACAGGAAGTTCCCCATTTACACTTCCATGCAATCCCTCGCAGTAAGGGATCTGACTTTGGTTTTAGATTTCCCCCGGGTTACCACGAATCAATGGCTGACCGAACAGAACTTGACTCCATGGCTGAATCTATTCGTGAATCAATCTAGAGATCCAATAGGTTCAATCCTGTTGCTTCATCAAGACACCTTACCATCAGCGGAATTTCAGTGATTACTATTTCAATTGTCACCGATACTGTACATCCTTCCATAAGATGACCTCCATAGCATTGGCCTTTTTCGTTTGAAGCAACAACGTGAGCATGAACGACATTATCCCCATTATGCTTAGAGACATTCCCTACACAGGATACTATCTCTAGGTCTTCATGGATGGTGAAATCTCGATAGACATTCGCATCCCTGTCGAAGTATCCCAAATGGACACTTGATACTGCTCCGATCAAGCTGAGATATCCAGAAGAGATGGAGTGTTCATTGACCGCACGTACTATGGATTTTAGAATGTCCTCTCCAGGTTCAAGTCTAACTACTAACACTCTTCCTGTTGTCTTTGTGAGAAATATGCGTACCATACTTACACACGTGCAATCTCACATAAGAATAGCTCGCTAGATGACCTTCTTCATAATGGGAAGTGCTTATCAGGAGTTGACAATTCATTAATTGTGTGACTGACCTTGGGTAAGGATGATAAGAGTAGTGATGAAAATCAAGCATCACTGGAAGACTATTTTAGTTCCAATGAAGAACCTGAGAGCATCATAGAGAATAAGTCGTCTATGACTGGAGACCAGAGTAAGAAACCACATCAAAAGTCCACTAATCCTGCACCAAGTTCAGACATCACAATTTCTGAATCCGAAGAAGAAAATGAAGGATCATCATTAGACGAAGACGGTCAGGAAGCAATCGAAGACATACGGGTCGGAGAGCAAGAAACTCCCAAAAATCTTCCCCCCTCATTTCTATTATCTGTGGACTATTCTGGACCTCTAAACAAAGCGGTTGCACGACTCTATGAACCCAAGTCAAAACGGGTCTATTTCTGGATAGATAATACCGGACACAAACCGTATCTCTATACAGATTGGCCTGCGCAGATGGTCGAATCAAAAACAAAGAATAATCCTGGATTCATGCGAACAGAAACCATAGAGCTTCGTGATCTCCTACATGACCAACCTGTTACCATGACTAAATTAGTTGGAGATAATCCTCTGGCAATCGGTGGTGGTGCATCCTCAATGAGGAATGTCTTGGTTGACAATAACAATGTCAGTCACGCTTGGGAGGCAAATATTCGCTACCATCTCTGCTATACATATGATACTAACCTGGTTCCAGGACTAATGTACAAGATTGATAATGGGAATCTTGTTCCATGTCCTCCCAATGTAGATAAAAAGGTCCTTCAGGAATTCAAAGATACAATTGCTGAAGAGGAGGGTCTCGAAGATATCATTGCTACATACTCTCCTATGTTCTTTACAGAGGTCCCAGAAATTAGAAGACTGGCTGTTGACATAGAAGTCTATACTCCTGTTGTAAACAGAATTCCTGATGCTAGTCTTGCACAGCAACCAGTGACAGCAATAGGTCTCTCAGATAACGAAGGATACAACAAATGTTTCATCTTGAAGCGTAAAGGCTATACTGAAGGACAGAAAAGTAAGGATTTTCCGAAACAGCTTGAGATTGTTTATTTCGAAGACGAGGTCGAGATGCTTGTAGAAGCCTTTAGAATAATAGATGCCTACCCTCTTGTGCTGACCTTTGTTGGGGATTCTTTTGACCTTAAGTATCTCTTCAATCGGGCGAAGTATTTACGGATTGAGCTGGACAAATACTGTCCCATTACCGTGCGCGGAGATCAAGATCCACGAAGAGAACAAGCCTCTCTGAAAAGAGGAATTCACGTTGATATGTACAAATTCTTTGGTAATCCTTCAATCAAGATCTATGCGTTATCTGGTGTCTACCAAAGAGAAAATTTAGACACAATTGCTGCAGGTGTTCTTGGGGCGCAGAAATTAGAGATCAGCGATGATATCTCTGCGTTATCATATTTTGAGCTTGCTCACTATTGCTGGCAAGACGCAAATCTCGTCTTGCGTTTCACACAATTTGAAAATAACTTGCTTCTTCGACTGATGATTCTTCTGATGCGTATCTCAAGAATGTCGCTTAGTGAAGTAACACGTTTCTATATCTCATCATGGATTCAATCACTCTTTCGTCAGGAACACAGAGCTAACAACTACCTGATTCCTAGACGTGTTGATATCGATACAATGAAACAGCCCGACGCCCAGACCGAGGCGATAATTGGAGGCAAAGCATTCAAAGGTGCAATTGTAATTGAGCCAGTCGCTGGTGTTCATTTCAATGCAACAGTGCTTGATTTTGCGAGTCTATATCCTACAATAATGAAGACTCACAATATAAGCTATGAAACTATTGATTGTCCTCATGATGACTGTAGAACTGCTGTTGATAACAAGGTTCCAGAAACCGACCATTGGATCTGTAAAAAACGACGCGGAATGATCAGTCAGACAATTGGTTTCTTCCGTGATGCACGGGTCAACTGGTTCAAATCGAAGAGTAAAGACAAGTCTGTAGACGAGCATACACGAAATTGGTATGCTGTAGTAGAGAAAGCTCTCAAAGTTTTCGTCAATGCATCTTATGGTGTAACTGGGGCTCAGCATTTCGAGTTATTCTGTATGCCTGCAGCTGAGAGCATTACTGCATTTGGTAGAGATGCCATTATCCGAACCAAGAAGAAATCTGAAGAGATGGGTATTCGAGTTCTCTATGGCGATACTGATTCAGTATTTCTAGACAACCCCTCAAAAGACCAACAGGCACAGCTAGTACAATGGTCTCGGGATGTTCTTGGAATTGATCTTGAGGTAGAAAAGACATACAAGTATGTAGCTCTCTCTGATAGGAAGAAGAATTACATTGGTGTATACAAGGATGGAAAGGTCGAGGTCAAAGGACTGAGTGGGAAAAAACGGAACACTCCTGACTTTGCTCAAGACGCCTTTCGTAAGATGCTTGAAGTTCTCAGTCGCGTAGATGATGCACAAGGCTTTGAAACTGCGAAAGAAGACATCCGTGAAATTGTCAATTGTGTAATTGACCGGCTCGAAGGAAAAACAGATGAATATCCCCCTGAATCACTAGCCTTCAGGATTCAATTGACAAAGCGACTTTCTGATTATCCCACCGATACTCCCCATGTTCGTGCTGCAAAGCTAATGGTTGAGAAGACTGGCGATTCATCTAAAGTTCAACCAGGGACCATAATTGAGTTCATTCGTGTAAAAGGTCCTGGTGGTGTACTACCCGTTGAACTAGCAAAACAGACCTCCTATTTTATTGATAAAGATGTGTATATTGATATTCTGAAGAGTGTTTTTGACCAAGTTCTTGATTCTGTCGGACTCGATTTTGATGAATTTCTTGGTTTTACTACACTAGACAAGTTTTTCTAGAGGGTTAATCAGAAGAGGATTCAAATAAGAAATTCTTATAGCCGAGACGTACTAAACGGTACTGGACCCAGAGCTTGACTCTTTGCAAATCCGACGGGGTACTCTATAATGAAATTGAACTTCCGTGAGTTCTTCATGCAAAAGATGCTGATAATGTTCAAACCTGAAGACGTTGAACAGTCCGCTAAAGACTTCATCTCCACGTATGCATCCTATATGGAAGATGTTGGCATAGTTGGAAAAGGACCTGATGGCTATGCGATTTATCCTAGTCGAACTGCCCCTGTTAGAGAGAATCATGTCGCATTCTTTGAGGAGTGGGTGAAGCTCACTGATGCCCTGAGTATTCATGGTGTTGTCGGTGTAGATTTCTATACTGATGGATGGTTTGCCCGTGATCCAAAATATCAGACCATGAATGACAAGGGCACTAAGATGGAACACCAGATCTGCCCGAATCGTGAAGAGTTCTGGCAGTATGGTGCTGAGATTGTGAAAGAGATTGGATCATATCCTATTGATGAAATCCTCCTCTTTGGTGCTGGATTCATCCGTGACCAGTTCTGTTTCTGTGAACGTTGTCGGAACGAGTTTGCCCCTCTTGTGGATCAAGAGCCTAATCGACTTACTTACCAATATATTACTGAAACTCCTGAGCACCATGATAAATGGCATCAATGGCGTAGTGAAAAGATCCATCAAGGACTCTCATACCTTCAAGAGGCTGCTACAGAGTCTGATGATGCCACTGGACGAGAACAGCCATTGAAGTTATCAGTTGAAGTCTTGTTAGATCCCGAAACTGGCCTCTCCGAGGGTGCAAAGGATGAATATGGTTATGACTATACACGTATCGGAACAATTACAAAGAATGTCTTAATCAATCTTTATCCATGGTCTCCTATACTTCCAACAAAAGGAAGTGCCGAATACAACAATTTAGTGGAGTCTCTCTACTTTATTAACGAGTTCACTAGAAAGGGTGGTCACGCATCATTATTCCGTTGGGGCATTACCACCGTAGAACAACTGCAGGAATTGAAGGCCCTAGGTAAAGATGTTGGGACTAGCAGAATTGTTTCTACTTTTCATTACCCCTCTGATTATTCTCGACGGCGTGAAAGTGCAATCGGTAATTTCTAGACGATTCAATGATTCATTGACGTGCGCCGCAGTAAGGACACACTCTATTACCGGGTCTTATGTTTCTTCCACATGAAAAACAAAATAGATGTTCCCGATTCTCTTCACGTTTATCATCAAGGAATGGACTTAGTTCACCCTGAGTAAATAATGCACCAATTCCTTCAACAGAATCATCCCTCTGAATATTGCAGACACTACAACTCAAGTCATCGTCACTAGGAACAGCACCTTCAAGATCAGAATAGATATCCCGTTTTTCGCTTTCACTTTCTTTCTCACGATAATGATAGCTGTATCTATCCTCTTTCTGTTCTTGCAATGAATCTGGTCTTCGATCATAATGTTCGCTCAATGATTGCATAGTTCTATCTAAGGACTCAAAGTCACGTCTATAGTCCTCCGATCCATACCCTGGATCAACCGCTGGCCTATTTGCGACTCTCTCTGTCGTTGATTGTTTTGACCATTGTGGGTCTACGGTGCCCATTCCTCTTGCAGTTTCAACAAAACGAACATGAGCATCCTTTTTCATATTTTCATATTCATCTGGAGTAAGTCCCATTATCTCTAAAGCCCTATCCCGTTCTGCACACCTCTTTGAGAGAGGACAACAATATGAGAGACTGCCATGACACAGGGATGCCATCGCTCTCTCTTGCCTTGATTTAAAAATCGGAGTAATCCTTCTTGTTCCTAGGATAAGCGAGTCGCCAACTGACCTTATCTCTGCATAACCACTCTGCGCAAGGGCCTCCACAATCTCTCTGGCTGGATATGCCCTTCCTTCGATGATCACATGTCCCTCAGTCTTATCAAGTCTTACTGGTCGTTCTGTGACTTTGTTCCCATCATATGTAGAGTACCTCGTCATTGTCACCCCATAATTATCACTTGACGTCATTTGATATTGACCATTGAACAATAGAATGGTATGTATTACGTCGAATGATACATATTCAGGCAGGATACTTAATACAGACGATGCTTTGTAATGCAACATACTTTGGACATTATTAAGATGTCAACATGGAGGTCTAAATACAATGGGTTGTAAAGCTGAAGGTGCCGCACAAGGGTATACAGTTCTTGGTGGCATTGTACTCTTAATCTATGCAATACAGCGAATAATCAATGGTATCAATTCTCCTGGCCCTGGCGATTTTGAGGGTCTCATAGAGATTCTATTGGCAATTGTCCTGATTGTTATTGTAGCATTGGCATTTGATGCCTGTGGTTTTATCAGTTGGAAGGTTGCTAAGTCCGGCTTACTGTTAGCATTATTTGGTCTGATTGCGATTGTAATCGTATCATATCCGTTCACATCCTTTAATCCTATCGACTGGCTTCAAAGTCTTCCAACTCTTGCCGGATTTATGATTCTTTTAGCTGGTATTCTCCTCTTATTGAGAAAATAGTTCTGCAAAAAAAGCTCAAATCGATAATTAGATAATGGGGCGGTCACTTTCCCCAGCTCGTCAATCACTGGACAGTATCAATATGGACGAGAAACACTTCAAGATTCTAAAAGATCTTGGCTTTGATATCAGTCAAAAAGATCTGACGAATGATTATTGGAAGAAACGTGGAGCAGATGCCTTGGCATTAACAACTCAAGACAGAGATGTATATGGTTGTCTTGATCATACTCTCGGTGAAGGTGTTCGAATCTTCGATATAGAAGGGACTGAATATCTCGATGTGACTGGTGGTGTAGCTGTACGTGCATTTGGCTTGAGATATAAACCATTTCGCGACTTTGAGGAGAGTATTCTCGATGTAATTCACGAGTTTCCGGGAATGGATTTTGACGCAATTCCCCAGACACTTCTTGCTGAACGTGTAGCAAGTATTACTCCTGGAAATCACAAGAAACGAGTCGTCTTCACGACCTCTGGTGGCAGGGCTGTTGAAGGTTGCATGAAATCTGCAATGGACCTCTCTGGAAGAAGAAGGTTTGTTGGATTTCGTCCTGCATTCCATGGAAGAACCGGGTATGCCCTGGCGTTGACTTCATCAAATTCAAAACACAAGTCTGGTTTTCCACAAGGTGTGGATGTCATCCGTGTCTTCTATCCTTATTGCTATCGATGCCCATATGGTGCAGAAGAAGAAGACTGCAGTTTAGAGTGTGTTGAGGCTCTCAGATATGCTCTCGAAGTTGAAGGCAATGATATAGCCGCAACTGTGATGGAACCACTCTCAGGTGAAGGCGGACTCATAGTCCCCCCTGCAAAGGCTGTCAAAGGCATATATGACCTGACTAAGGAGATTGGTGCTTATTTCATGTCTGATGAGGTACAGGCTGGAATGGGGAGAACTGGAAAATGGTGCGCTATTGAAAACCACGGTGTCGTTCCAGATTACATCTCAATGGGCAAGGCGATTGGAGGTGGTTATCCAATGGGTGCATCAATTGGTCCAGCTCCTATGTTCACAGGTGGTTCACGGCATTCAGAAACCTTCTCAGCTGAGCCCAAGATGGCTCTCCTATCTCTCTGGATCTTCAAGCATATAGATGATGGTAATTTCCTGAAGAAGAATATTGAGAATGGCACATATCTTAAGAAGCGGCTTACTGAGCTCATGGACAAGTATGATGTCATCGGCGATGTTCGTGGCCTCGGTCTCATGGTCGGTCTTGAACTTGTTAAGGATAGAAAAACCAAAGAAAAGGCGAGAAAACTTCGGGATAATATTGTCAAGAACGCAGTTCAAAAACAGAAGCTCTGGGTTCTTGGAGCAGGTCAAAATGTCATTCGGATGACGCCAAGTTATGTCATAACAAAGGAAAATATCGATGATGTTGTTAGTCGTCTGGATAATGCAATTGCCGAAGAAAAATAGCTCTTAAAAAATAAAGAGTAATGATTGCTCTAACAAGCTCGATTAGAACTTGATGAGCAATCATCTCTAATTACAGTAAGAATAATAACGCACCAATAAAGACTAAGATTCCACCAAAGTGACTTGCGAACAAGTACATGAGAATACCCATGATCAGAATGACTAACCACTTATTCTTGAACTCTAGTGCACTTATCTTGATGAAACCACTATTGACCAGTGCAATTAGTGAGAATAAAATTCCCAAAATTCCTGTAATTAGACCACCAAAGCCGAAGTCCAATCCTGGTAATATTCCGATTGGCATGTCTAAGATAAGCAATATACCTTCGATGAGACCAATGATACCACCAATAAGGATTAAGAGACCTCCAATTTTCTTTAGATCAGCCATATCTTCAATCTCTCCTTGTGTGAGCGTGCCCCACAAGTGGGACATCTAATCAGAGGAGCAACGACTATATATAACCTCGGGATAATTGGTCATCATCATCGACAAAACACGAATATTATCGAGATTTGGAGCGAAAAATCTTGACAATTCATGCTAATAACCAGGATGAAACTAGAAAAAACACTTCGCATGAATTCATTGAGATTGATGGTGACCTTGATATTGACTTTGAGATGTCTGACGGTGAAAATATTCTTATCATTAGTAAAGATCAATCGTATCTAACTCATGGAATTCATAAATTCCCAGCTAAGTTCTTTCCAGAGTTACCACGGTATCTCATTCGACGATACTCTGAGCTTGGCGATACGGTTCTTGACCCGATGTGCGGCAGCGGAACAGTCGTGTTGGAGGCTTTGTTGAACAATCGAAAAGGAATTGGAATTGATATAGATCTGATGGCTCGACTCATTACAAAAGTGAAAACGACACCTCTTGATGAGGAAATCCTCCAGACCTCAAAAGAAGCACTACTTCAGAAGATTACTGAATATACAAAATCCAAAAAAATTGACTTAGAAATACCTGATTTTCCATATCGAGATAATTGGTTCAGACCATATGTCTTGGAAGAGTTGGCTGTTGTATCAGCTAGTATAGATGAAACTGTTTCTCTGTACAAAGGAAGAACTAGAGTAAACCTTTTGGATTTTTATAGAGTTGTAATGTCTTCTATTATACGCGACATGTCCAATGCTGATTCCCATTGTACGAGAACAGTCTTGAGAAAAAACGTTGTAAAAAAGATTGAATCTGGAGATACAATGGCTTACTTCTCACAACGTCTTGAGAGTCAAATTACAAACATGAAGAAATTTTCAAACCTCTATAAGAAACTCAAAGTCAAAGAGGTGTCCTTACCTGATGGAACAGCTACTGAAACAGGATTAGATGATACCTCAATCGATCTAGCAATAACCTCTCCTCCCTATATCAATGCAGTTGATTATCCCCGAACTCATCAATTAGAGATGTACTGGTTAGGGCTTCTGGGAACTAGGCCATTGTCTCATGTTAAGAGGAGGTATATTGGCACAGAAACCGTCTACAAGGATGAGTATCGAGAACTCAAACTATCGGGATATGGAACCTTAGATCCTATCCTCGAAAAAATCTACGAGCAAGACCCCAGAAGGTCTTACATCACATACAAATTCTTTGAAGACATGAAGATGCAGCTTAAAGAGATGTTTAGAGTTCTTAAACCCGGTTGCAGGTATTGTATTGCAATTGGTAATAATCTCATTCGCGGAGTTCGAGTCAAATCGCATGAAATTTTATCTGAGATTGCAGTCTCTCAAATTGGCTTTGATTTGGAGAAACAGTTCTTCTCGAAATTGATTCGTCATTTTATCCGAATACCACGAAGAGAGCGTATGCAGGGTGAATGGATTCTGATTCTTAAAAAACCACAATGATGTATCTCTGATGCTAAGACTTATCAGTAAACAAATCTCCTGAAATCAAAATTACATGGAGGTACAGAATCAATGGCAATAACTAACCGGTGGGATCATGTTTGCCAGACGTTCGTTCCTGTCTCTACCTCCTTCCGCAAAATTCCTTTATGTGCTTCTTAAGGATCGGCGCCGGATGAGCCGGCAAGACCTAATCAGCACTACTTTTCTTCCTCCTCGAACGGTGAACTATGGTCTTACTAGACTAAAGGATCTTGGTCTCATCAGAGAGGAAGAGCATGCTGAGGATGCGCGGGAGCGAGTGTACGAGCTGGTTCAGGCACCAGTCTAGTGTCAACATGAAACCAATAGATGGTCTTGGGGGATATCCCCCGACCATCATCGACCTCTTGGAATCTCCTCTCCAAAAGGCTCATAATGTACTCAATCACCGATTGGATACATTCAGACAGAGGCTTTAGAGATGGATTTTTACAAAGCAGCTGGTGTTGAACCAATTGGAACTTACCAACGAACACATTTTAGCAACCAGGTGACAAAGGACATTGTAGGTAAGGAGATTGTGCTCATTGGTTGGACACACATCCTTCGGGACAAGGGGAAGATCAAATTCCTGATTCTCAGAGATGAGCATGGTACAGTCCAAATAGCAATACCTCAAACAAAGGTACCAGAGGCAGTTTTTGAAACTTCATCCCAGCTCAAACCCGAGACCGCTATTGCTGTTCATGGAACAGTTGTGGCAACTACTCAACTATCATCTGGAGCTGAGGTTCTCCCAACAAAGATCCGTATTCTTAACACTGCTGAACGACTTCCGATTGACATTGTTGAAGGAAAAGTGGATATTGAGCTAGACACACGCCTTAATTACAGAATTCTAGATCTTCGTAAGCCATCTATCAATGCCATATTTAGAATTCAACACAGTCTTGTCCGGTTTGCACGAGAATACTTGGAGAGCCAAGACTTTGTTGAGATACATACACCAAAGATTGTAGCCGCTGCAACAGAGGGTGGCGCAAATCTGTTTGAAGTTCAATACTTTGAGAAAAAGGCATACTTGGCTCAGAGCCCGCAGTTCTACAAACAACTGATGCTTCTGGCTGGATTTGGTCGTGTCTTTGAGATAGCTCCTGTCTTTCGTGCGGAAAAGCACAACACACGACGACATGTCAATGAATATACATCCTTTGACTTTGAGATGGCTTGGATAAGTGGAGTCGAGGATGTGATGAAGATGGAAGAACAAATGCTAAATCATTCCTTTAAGAAGACCAAGGAATTTGCTGCATCCGAGTTGGAGCTCTTAGGAATTGATCTTGAGATTCCTAAAATTCCTTTCAGGAGAATAAAATATACAGAGGCTATTGACCTTCTAAACAATGCTGGGAAGAATCTAGCAATTAATGATGATTTGGATCCAGAGTGTGAACAATTACTCGGTCAGATATTTCCTGAGAAATATGGAACGGATATGGTCTTCATTACACATTACCCTCTAGAGCTGAGACCTGCCTACACGATGCCAAGTATGACCGACGAGGGAATGACTGAAAGTTTTGACCTCACCTATAAGGGAATGGAGATTACAACAGGAGGCCAAAGAATTCACCTCTATCACCTGCTTGTTGAGAGATTCAAGGCAAAGGGATTCAATCCAGATGATTTCACTTTCTACTTAGACCCTTTCAAGTATGGTGCACCGCCACATGGAGGTCTTGGTCTTGGAGTGGAGCGGCTAACGATGCAGATTCTTGGAATTGATAACATAAGAGAAGCAACCCTCTTGCCAAGAGACCGAGACCGGCTCACTCCCTAGTCTTTACTCGATAATACTCTCTCTTAAAGCAACATCAGCTTACTTGATGATATCTACCACGTGTAGAATTTCACAATTTAGAAGGGTTCCCATACGATGCAGGAGCGACTTGAATCTGAATTATATGCCTCAATAGCCACTCTTGACCAGTTAAAAAAGCTCTATGATCTTGGTGCTGTGGATATCAGGTCCTTTCAACGAGAATCACAGGCTCTCCTCCAGGAAGTGAGAAACTACATAGATAATTTGAAGCGTGTTGGTCTTGATATCAATAACTTCATTGATGGTGAACGACTTATAGATTCATTCCCTGATGCGGCTGACCTTCTTCGATTACGTGAATACACCCCAGCTCGTTCATATCAAGGAATGTCTGCAGATCAATACTATGACTACATTGGATTAGCCATTCTTGATGTTGCTACAGAACATTCGTCAAAAGGGCTCATGGGTCTTGCTGAACTGATAGTTGAAGTAGTCCGTAGACTACCTGAGATAAAGACAGTCACATATAACGATGTAATTGAAGCTGTAAATAGAGTAGCTGAGAATGGGCTTATTCCCGGTATCAGAACACTTAGAGGTGGAGTGAAAGTCGTTGAATTACGTCCTCTTGAATTACGACGTGACCAGGCAGATATTATCAATCTCGCCGCGTCAAAGGGTCATGTTTCAGTTGAAGAAGTCATGATGCAGATGAACTGGTCTGAGGATCATGCTCGTCAAGTACTCACAAGTCTAATCGATACTGGAATGGCAGTAGCTGATATTCGTTTCTCCACTGGTGGCAGATATTACTTCCCTGGTCTTAGGTCTAGAGATAATACTGATCCACGAACTGCAGGTTCCTATTAAGAAGTCACAATAATTGCGCCTTTTTTCTTGTCAACCCATTCAGCGAGTTCTTTCTCTACCATAAGCGCTAGAACAATATGCAGGTCTTTCTCTGGAAGATTAGCAAAATCCTCTGTTGCCTCTTGTATGACTATCGACTTTACATCTAAACGAAGTTTTCCAGTTCTCAGTGCCCAAGCATAGATTGAGTCCGCCCAGTCCTCTAATGGCTTCCAGTATATTCTCAATTGCCTTTTCCTACGGTCTATCCATTCAGCTATTTCTTTGTCAATAAGTACTTGGGCAATCATCTTGAATGAATCGACCTTGTTTCTCAAGTACTTGAAGGGTGGTTCTGAAATAAAAACTGCAACTGACAGGACATGTATTGAATGGTGTTCTGTCCATTGGAGGATGAAATCTGCCCACTCTTCAGCCCATAGGATTTGATCTTCCTCTCTTGGCGGGATACCATACATCCATTCACTCTCTTCCGGACTACCCCAAGACGGCAAGAATTCCTCAGTAATAGCTATAACTGCTTGACCTTGGGTCTCATTCAAGAATTCACCATCTGTTTCTAATTCGTCTTCTGAAACTTCTATAGCGTCAGCTTCCATAATCACAGTAGGTGTTTTACACACCTCAGATTCCTTAACTTGAGACTTGCTTATGATTTCTTCATCCGAGACTTCTGATTCCATAGACTCTTCCGTGGTTTTTTCTTTCTCTTTTGGTCGAGCCTTCTCTTTCATGCCCAAATTCTAGGAACCCTCCGCCCAGTCAATGTACTTCTTGACATCCTCTGGGGGTGTTGCTGGCCTGATATTTTCAATTGCGCTCAAGAAGTCATCCCTTGAAACAGGTCGGATGTCAATAATTTCATGTTCCTCATCCATTCTTCCGGATCGCTGAAGGTCTCTTATGGGCTCCATTGCTGCCTCTCTGCAAACAATGCTAATGTCCCTGCCGCTATATCCTTCAGTTAGGTCTGCTAATTCATCAAAATCAATAGTTGGGGAGATCTCGATATCTTCCATGTGAATTGCAAATATAGCCGAGCGCGCCTCTGTGTCTGGTAATGGTACATGAATGCGTTTCTCAAATCTCGATCTCAGAGCAAAGTCAATCTCCCAGGGTAGATTTGTTGCACCAATTACAGTTACACGTTCATCTTCATTGCTTGCAAGTCCTTGGAGTTCAGTAAGTAATTGGGTCTTCATTCGGCGTTCCCCACCTACATCATCACCAGAACGTGATACACCAACTGAATCCAGTTCGTCAATGAAAACAATGGCTGGTTGATGTTTTCTTGCTAGTTCAAAGAGGTGCATAACCAGTCTTTCGGATTCACCCAGCCATTTGCTGACAATATTTGCAGCTGAAACGTTGAAGAATGTTGCATTTACCTCTGAAGCCACAGCCTTTGCAATCAATGTCTTTCCGCACCCTGCAGGTCCATAGAACAAGATGCCTCTCCATGGTTGTCTTGCTTTTCCCTTGAACAATTCAGGATGTTTCATGGGGGCTAAAATCGCATCGTTAATAGCTTGTTTAGCATCACCAAGGCCTGCAACCTCAGACATTTTGATATTCGGACGTTCGGTGATAATAGTATCAGAGATCATCTCACGAAGTCTTTTCTCTTCATCATCAAGTTCTTGATCTACCTTGGTTGTCTGTTTAATTGGTACTTGTCCAATGGAGTCTTTTTCAAAAGCTGGCGGACTTGCCAGTCCATCAATTGGTCCTGCTGATTTCTTCTTGATACCTGAGAGGTATCTTACTCGATCTACACATTCTTGAGCTCGATTGAAGTAGTGTTTTCTTATTGATGGAAGTGCAGCTGAGTTTGAGAGTTTAATGAGAATCTTACTGGCTTTCAGATAGTACTGACAAGCCTCATTCTTCATTCCCCTTTGATCAAGTTCTATTGCTCTATCAAGTAGGCTCTTGAGTCCTTGGTCCAATCGGTTACTATCTGAATCTGCCATAAGTGTTCATGTGAACACAGCCTATAGAATGTTAAAGTTTCTGTGTATCATGGAAGATACCTCATTGTAGGCGCTTTATTCATTATCATATGTTGCGAAGGTTTAAACGTTATGACCCTATTCAAAGATTAGAGCTCGTGCTCTGAAAAAGGTGAATCGTTTGGCTTCAATTAGAAAGGCATTTGCATGGGGTAAGAAAAAGCCTGATATTAACGAGATCTCTAGCCGTCTTAGAATTCTTAGTAAACAGCTAGCACGTCAAAGAAATAAGCTCGAGAAGGAAGAGCATGATACACGAGCACGTGCTGTACGAGCAAGAAAAGCAGGTCAGACAGAAGCCTTTAAGACTTATGCAACTGAAATGATTCGATTTCGAAGGTATGCATTATCTGTTGACAAATCTCGATTACAGATTCTAAAGATACTGGCTCATCTCAATCGAGCACAAACATCTGCAAAGACAAGTCTAGCACTTCAAGAAGTAGCTAAGATTCTGGGAATGCTCGGTGATTCGACAGATACTACAAAAGTTGTAGCTAATGTTGATGAGATTGCCCGTCGATTAGAAGAGTTTGAGATTGAGGCATCTATTTCCGATGAGGCATTGGATTCAACAATGGAGATTTCTTCTGACGATCTTGCCTCCGCACTACAAGAGATTGATGTTGAGGTCGGTCTGTCTGAAGCCGCAACTATCAAGAAACCACTCAGTGACCTGGAATCACTAGAGGAGGATATAAAATCACTAGAGCGAGAATTAGGTATGTAGATAGCCCTTACCAGAGTTCATCTTTTGCATTTCTTGATTGTTTCTCAATCTCCCTTCTTGTATGATACGACTCTCTCATTAGGTCTTTATATCTTCGAATGAAATCTTCGGTTACCATTCTACCGTCACGTAATAGATGGACTGTTTCTCTTATTGCACCACGCAAGGATTCATTATCTCGTTGAAGGGTATCCAATGAAGAACGGGGTCTGTACATCGGATCATATCTCTGCTGTGGTTCACCATGGCCTATAGCTCTCTCAAGTTCTCTTCTGAACGTGTCCCTTTGGGCATATCCTCCACCATAGGGAACATCCCGTTGCCTATCTTGAATGGGATTCCTTGGTGCTATCTGATACATATCTCGTGGTTTGGCAGCTGGTTGGTCATCATACCTTGGATTCGTTGATAATAATGAATAGATCATTCCCTCAATCTTAAGCCTGACATCGCTGATGCTTGCATCATTCTGCTCAAGCTTTCGAACTCTCTGCATGTCCGTCTGAATATATCTCTCGAATTTTCTAGCGATCTCGATATAATCTGGAAATACTTTCTTTGTCTGATCTGTACAGGAAATCTTGATTTCACCCTGTTTTAACTTAAGAACTAACCTCTTTCTGAACCTTCCATCTTCTTCGACTCCATTAAGATAGATCAACGGAAAATCAAAGATGGTCTCCATCTTTCGTCTAACTCTTCCCACCTCTGCAACAAGCATAAGCCTCTTGTTAGTAACATACATGGTTCCAAAGGCTTTGTCATTCTTCAAGAAATCACTTCCAGCGACTTTTATATCGGGAAGTGCACAGACAGGAAGCTCACCTACGGACAATTGACCATGTTCATAGAACTCTGAGAATTGATTTTTGTAGTAATCAAGACCGTCAAGCTGCCTTCTTACCTCTTTCAAAGTTGCTCGTAATGGTTCGATTGCTTCGTCAACATTTTGTTTGTAGTAAATACCAAGCTCTGTGATGCGATTGGTTATACCTTCGATGAAAGGAAATTGCGTTGGATTCCACCTTGTATAATCAATGAAGTTTTTAGTTTCCGCAGCCATTCTTCTGGCTACAATCTCTGCTTGGCTTCCAATTCTGTTCTTTACAGGTGGCAATTCATCTTGGATTCCTTCGATTTTCTCCTCTATCCATTTATAGTGAAGAAAATTCGCCATCCTGAGCGAAACGAGAAGCCGCTTAGCAGAAACAAGCTGGTTGTTGAGTTCTCTAAGTTTGGTATAACCATGCTGAATGCTCATTATTGCATGTCGCATATCTAAGGCTAATGCTCTCCTCTTGTCCTCTAATACAACAACTCTGATCGAATGGCATCTTGGACAGATATCAATGGTCCTCTTTCCTTTTGTCAGATTTTCTGATTCACATTCCGGACATTGCTCAAATTTCTCTCCGGGGATAGCTTCTCCAAGGGAATGATGGCAATCTGCACAGACGGTGTACTCGTTTGACTTGCTATCCAAGCAATCTGTACATAATGTAGCTCCACAGTCTTCACACATGTGTGTAGCCCTGTGATTCTGACATGACTGACATTGATCGGATGTTGAATCTTCTGTCAAGTGAGTACCTCCGGTATTCTGATTCAGAGAGGGTAATTATCTAAGAATAACCCGTGTATTACTCGTGAAACATTGTATGGCTAATTCAAATTACTGATACAATGTCCCATCCACATGAGTTAAAACACATCTTTGAAGGGAAAATCAAAGCAAAGGAGATATCCATGGAAGACCTCGCACAGACTGCCATTGACGCGGCGCTTAAAATTGGTATATCTTTCGTCGATATACGAATCGAGAATACCACGACTACAATCATCGAAATCAATGATGGAATTACGAAAGAAGCCATGACGTCTAAATTAAAGGGTGCAGGCATCAGAGCTTTTATAGATGGGGCATGGGCGTTTGCACAAACAACGGATTTGACCCGCTCTGGAATGAAATCAACTGCTGAATCAGTAGCAAGAATGGCACTGGCTATTAAAGATAAGGTGGCTGAAACTTTTGATATTGATGGTCCTTCGGCTCAGGGTCATTTTGCCTATCCTGTGAAAAAGAAATTCGATAGCATCTCCATTGATGAGAAGATGTCACTTGTTAAGATGATTGATGATCAGGCTCGTGAATATGATAATCGTGTTTCTTCTACTCGGTCTGTTTACGGAGACATGTGGTCTGAGGTATACATTGCAAACTCTCTTGGTACAAGTATTTACACTGAAAACTCCATTCCTAGGATAATCTCTGCGCCAACAGCAAAGGAAGGAGCAAATCGGCAACGTACTTTCAAATCCATCAGTGTGCGAGGTGGGTATGAGGTAATGGAGAGTAAAGAGTCTCAAAATATTGGTACTGCTGCTGCTGCATTAGTAATTGAATTGCTTTCTTCCATATCAGCTAAAGGAGGAACCTATGATGTCATTATGGATCCGATACTCAATGGTGTGATGACACATGAGGCTTTCGGACATGCTGCGGAGGCTGATAATTGGCCTGCTCATGCTACAGTACTTGAGGATAAGATCGGGCAAGTAGTTGGACCAGACTATCTCAGTATTACTGATGACCCTACTCTCGAGGGCAAAAGAGGTTCCTTTGAATATGATTGGGAGGGCACGAAGGTCAAGAAACGGCAGCTAGTAAAAGATGGTATTCTGACCGATCTTCTTCATAGCCTAGAAACCGCTAGTAGACTTGACATGGAACCAAATGGTGCAGCACGGTCTCAGTCGTTTATGTATGAACCACTTCCTCGAATGAGCAATACTTTCATGGAACCGGGAGATTGGGATGTGCACGAGCTTATTCAAGATACAAAATCTGGAATACTTCTCTGTAGCTTCAATTATGGATATACCCAGTCTGCAAAGGGTCAATTCATGTTCCAAGCAAGTCATGGATATATAATTGAGAATGGTGAAAAATCACAGATGGTTCGTGATGTTTCACTTGCAGGGAACATCCTTGAAATTCTTTCGAAAGTCGATGCGATAGGAAATGATTTCATGCTTGAAGCCGGCAGTTGTGGAAAGAGCGGTCAGATGATTCCAACGATGAATGGTGGCCCTCACGCTCGGATACGAGATGTGCCCGTAGGAGGAATGTAGATTGAAGGACAATCTATTGAATATAGGTGAGCGGACAGTCAAACTTGCGGAAAAAATGGGGGCCGATCAAGCAGAGGCATACATCGGACATATCTCCTCCTTTGAGATAAACGCAGAAAATAGTTCGATAAAGAGTGCTAGTGAACGTCATGATACTGGGATTGGTATTCGTACCATCATCGGAAAAAAGATTGGATTTGCTTACGTCACTACAATTGAGCCTTCTGATATTGAAACGATTGTTGCTAACTCCTTAAGTCTTGCTCGTGCTTCTATTGAAGATCCCGCCTTTGTTACACTTCCTACAGCTGAAGAGTCATACCAATATCCCACCGGTCTCTTTGATACACGCGTCGATCAGATTTCGTCTGAGGATACTGCCGAATTAATCATTCGTGCAATTGAGGCAACAAAGGAGGGACTTGAGGGAAGAAATTATGCAATTGATGCGGGAGTAGATACAGCATCTTCAATCAGTGCAATTGTCAATTCCTTAGGGATTTCTCAGGTTGAATCTCGGACATCTGTCTCTATCTATTCCTACCCTATTATCAAAGAAGATGGTGACCAAACAGCTAGCTACGAATATCAAATCTCTAGAAACTTAGGTGATATAGATCCTGAATTTGTCGGTACTAGGGCTGCTGAACTAGCAATTGGCTTTCTACGACCAAAAACAATCGAAGGGGGTGAGATGCCTGTAGTCTTTGCCCCGCTTGGTGCAAGTGCTATCCTAGGAAGAGGATTTTCAGGTGCTGTTAATGCCGAAGAAGTACAGATGGGACGGTCATATATTACAGATGCACTTGGAACTCAAATTGCTTCAGAAAAACTTGAGATAACTGATAATGGTCTATTACCTGGCGGAATTGGCTCACGATCTTTTGATGCAGAAGGCTACAAATCACAGCGAACACCTGTCGTCGAGTCTGGTGTGCTTAAGAGTTTGTTACATAATTCCTATACTGCAAACAAAGACGATGTTCCTAACACAGGTAATGCCAGTCGTCCTTCATATTCTGGATTACCAAGTATCTCGACTACCAACTTCATTGTACGACCTGACAAAGGTAGTCTTGAGGATTTTATCTCAGAGATAGATCGTGGGGTTGTGTGTAGAAATACCGGAGATCGACCAAATATGACAACTGGAGACCTTAGTGCAATGATTATGGAGGGATACTATGTCGAACATGGTGAGATTCAGCATGCTCTGAAGAACACCCTAATCGGTATCAATATGATTGATCTGTTACAGAGAATCACTCATGTGGGCAATGACTCTAGACGAACGTTCTCAATGGTAACGCCATCAATTATCGTCGAACAAGCAACAATTACATCTGGATAGATCACATTCGTTCAACTACTGGTATCCCAAGAAGAGTCAGACAATTGGCCATCGTTGTTCTGAACGCATCTACAAGTGCAAGTCTTGCTTCCTTCATTTCAGGTTCTGCCTTCAGTACTGGACAGGAATCATAGAATTTGCTAAATAGAGTGGCCAATCTGTATCCAAAAGCAGTAATCTTGTTTGATGCAAAACTCGTTCCCCAAACATCCTTCTTCATAGACCTTACAACTTCGAGCACTTCCTGAGGGAATCTGGCGATTGCCTTAACTAATTCAAACTCAGCATCTTCTACAAGAATGTTCAAGTTAGCCGTTTCATTCGAGGTATATTCGACTTTTTCAAGTATTCTGTTTGCGCGAGCAAGAGAGTACTGGAGATATGGTGATGCATCTCCCTGAAAGTCTAATGCCTCTTCCCACTTGAAGGTAATCTTCCTATCTGGGGACGCATTCAGCATGAAATATCTCAGAGCTCCAGACGCAACTTGATTGGCAATAATGTCCTTCAGTTCATCCTTCTCTTCAGGATTCCGTTTATCAACCTCTATTTTAGCCAATTCTGTTGTTTTGTCCAATACCTCATCAGTGGAATATCCTATCCAGGTTCCATGCCTTCCTGAGAAGTCTTCTCCTTCAAGTCCAACATACTCGTATGCAATATGATGGGAATTTTCGCTTTCTTTCTTGTACCCCATTAGATCTAAAACAGTATATACCATCTTTTGTGGATGTGCCTGTCTTGATGCAATCACATTCAGCACAACATCAAATTTCCCTAGCTTTATTTTCTTACCTTTAACAGATGTCCTGAGTAGCTTTCGATTATTTGGTTGAGTGTCAAAGAGATCGTAACCAAATGGGTCCACCACGACGCCAAACTTCCATAATTGCAGTGCTACATCAGCTCCAGTATAGGTCCTTGTGCCATCTGATCTGAACAGTATCTTGTACGGGTCTTTCATGTCTTTGAACTCATCAATAACTGAGAGGTCCGCAACAATGCATCCCGCTTTCTCGCCAGTTTCAAGTTTTGTGATATTATCGCACTGTAGTATCATTTCTCTTGCTTTGTCTAACAAGCCACTATGAGCAATTGCACTCTCCCATACTTGATAATCATGAAAAACACCTAATCTATACCCTGTTTCATACTGTGCCTTTACACAAGCGTCTACCATAGTTGCACTAAGTTTTGCATCAGCACTCTCTAGATCTTCAAGATTCCTAGAGACCTCTCTCACTTCTTTTTGGACTTCTTCAGAACTATCAAAGGCCTCCTGCACTTGAACATACAAATGACCAAGATAATGGTCATATTTTCCCTCAGGCTTTTGATCTTTGACCTGCTTTAATTTCCAAATCAACTGAGCGATCTGCAATCCCAGGTCATTGATATAATCAAGCCGAATCACTTCATATCCTACAGCTTCCAAGATATTTGAGAGGGTATCTCCAAGAATCGCGTTCCGTGCATGGCCTATATGCCATGGTTTTGATGGATTGACAGCAGGGAATTCAATGAGTGCTCGACGGCCTTGAAATTCCAAGCTCTTTCCATAATACTCCCTGTTCTGTAACACAGAAGAGAGCGTCATTATCGCAAACGCTCCTCTATCTAAGAAGATATTGATGTAAGGTCCTTTAACTCGAACCGATCCAATGAGTGGTTCTTTTTGCACAAGTATTTCGAGATTTGGAAGCATCTCTGCTGCAATCGATGTTGGATTCTTTTTCAGGTTTTTTGCTTGAATAAATGCGAGTGTTGATGCCATGTCACCAAGACTAGAATCCGGTGGAATCTCAATTGATGAACTTACTCTGTCGATTTCGACTGATGCTGACTTAGCTAATATCTTCACTACCGTTCGTTCTGCAAATTCCCATGGATTAGCAGCTGTCATCTTGCTCAAACAAAAATCACCTGGATGAGTACACACTCTCATTATTGCTTCATAAAGTAAGCGCCTGAACTAAAACAATCATACGAATGAATCAATTTTGACATAAATCTTTACAAAGAAGTCGGAAATAAAACATAATAATATTGCATATGTACGGATTATATCTTTTCAATCTCAATTCAAGCGACTTATTTATTATTTATTTTACTAAACATTTTAAAAAACGACGACAACCTTATAATACTTTATCTTCTGCGCATAGGTGTTCGTCCTCTTTGAGGAAAGAAACCCACGCCGTGCCAACGTGTTCCCTCATACGCCTGAGGGATCACTTGCATAAGTTACTTTGACAGCTCGAACCGCAGCGTTAATTGCCCTACGTCTGCAGGGAGATGATTGGACTGGCCAGCAAACAATCTAAGATAAAACAGGCGAAAGAGTCTATGGGTGCGGCTAGCTACTGTTGTCCTGCTTGTTCTTGTGAAGATGTCTATATTGACCAAACCCGTGGTGAGGTCACTTGTTCCAATTGTGGCGTCGTTCTTTCTGACCGCTCTATCGATTCTGGTCCGGAGTGGCGTGCCTTTACTTCTGACGAACAAAATGCTCGTCAACGTGTAGGAGGCCCGACTGACTGGAGCAAATTCGATCAAGGTCTGACCACTATCATTGGTAGACAGAATGTTGACGCCTCTGGGAGAAAACTGACCTCAACAAGAAGAGCGCAGATACATCGGCTACGCAAATGGCAGATACGCACTAAAGTTCACTCTTCCGACAAACGCAACTTAGCGGTTGCAATGACTGAGCTCCACAGAATTAGTTCTCAATTGAGCATCCCATACTCGATTCGAGAGACCTCTGCTGTGATCTACAGAAAGGCCCTCCGTAAAAGACTGACCCGTGGTCGGACCATCCTTGGTATGATAGCTGCATCCCTCTATCTTGCATGCCGAGTACATCAAGTACCTCGACCTCTAGAAGAGGTATGCGACCAGATTCATATCACTCGCAAAGAACTAAGTCTCTGTGTTCGCTTGATCATTCGCTATCTCAACCTCAAGGTTCCATTCTCAAATCCCATTGAATTCGTTCATAGATTTGGAACAGAACTTGAACTTCCGGGAGAAGCAAAGAAGAAAGCGATTGATATTCTGAACATGGCGCGAGAACAACGGCTCACCATTGGAAAAGATCCTAAAGGAATGGCTGCAGCAGCCATTTATGTTGCCAGTATCCTTACTGGTGCCAGAAGGACCCAACTCGAGATTGCACGTACCGCCCGAGTCACTGAGGTGACTGTGAGGAATCGGTACAAAGAAATGGTGGAGAAGCTAGGTATTTCCACAACATGAAAGAAGGAGCAGGAGGCAAATCCTGCTCTTTCTCCTATATTCTATGATTCTTCATGGATCTTATCTAGAGAGAAATATCACATACTCAAATATCCTGTTAATCTGTGACATAGTGGTCACCGTTCATTGTAAGTTGTACAAAGTTGGACACCAGAGTCTTGCACGCCCAGGAGACGGCACTGGGCCACTCTGTGAGGCTATAAGATGTGTCAGTGAACCTCGTACTCTCATCTCTCTGTGTGAGTATATAAAGATCTACATATTCGCTCAAACGTTCATCTAAGAAGTGTCCAACTTTGTCTTAGTTCTAGGCAACTGTTGTAAACCCTGATATTTCTAAAAACTCATTTTTTCTGTAGTTTACTTTTAATAATGAATTAGTAATATCTGGATATTATCAAAGTAAGTACGCCTTTCATCATATATACGCTTATCATACTAAATTGTAACATATTGTTGCAAGAGTTGATACTATGTCCAGCAAGAAGTCGATTTTGGGAGTCTGGGTTATAGAACGAGGCAGTGGTAGGAATATTGTATCTCGCGCCTATTCAGAGGCTGTCAAGCTAGACATGGATCTTATTGCTCCTTTCCTGTCAGCAACACATACCTTCATTGATAAGGCATCTAATGAGACCCTTAAGACAATCGATACAGAAACCAACCGCTATGTCTGGGAAGCAAACGATTGGTTACTGTTCGTCATGGTCGTAAGCAAAGCCGCACGACTTGGACACATGCGTTTCATGTTGGAATATGCATTGAAAGAATTCATGACCAATGAAGTTCCAGTAGAAACCGATGTCGCCTCTATGCTTAAGAGCTGGCATGGTACACCCAAGACCTTCAAGAACTTTGGGAACTTTATTGATGAACTCGTCACACAATATGAGGAAACTGACGAGTGTCTTGTTGCAGGGAAATCAATGGACTGCTTGGAAGTCTATAGTCATCTCTTTCGTGGAGTCATGAAGGTTAAGACAACGAAAGCAAAAAGAAAACAGGTCGTCGACAAGATGAAGGGGTATATAGAACCCCTTTTGGGAAGATATGCATTTCTTGAGAACATTCCAGTAGATGGAGCTGGAATCGAAGTGCTTCAGATTGATGTCTATGGGGTGGCATATCAACATCTCAGAGACGCCCTTGAAGAGTTACTGCGCCTCCTTGGAATGGTCACTAGAGAAATTGTGTCAAAAAAGGAGTATCGCGATATGATCTTCGATCATGTAATGCCATATGTCAAGAGGGACATTCAGAGATTACAGACTTATGCAATATTAGATGATGTTGTCCGTTATCTATTCTGATCATTTTTCTAGAGCGACAACCGCTCTTTGAACTACTTGCCCGCGTTTTCTTTCGGGTAGCTGCTCCCTCTCAGGGGATATTCTCAATCTTTCATCTGTACTACTCATACTTCGAATCATGTCTGAAGGAAGCATTCTGTATATCCCTAGTCCAGTACCCTTTATCATCTGTCGTATGTCTATATTCAAAGGTCCGGTTTTACTAATGATGACCGGGATTGTCATGGCAACACGACCATCTGGTCGAAGTATCTCTCTAATTTGAACGAGCGTATCATGATATAGATGTGTTAGTTCTTTGATAGTATTCTCAACATTATCCATCTCAGGTTGTTGCGAGAACACAGGTCCAAGACTGGGTTCGAAAGCTACAGCATCCACTTGCTTCTGAATAATATCGGCAAGTTCACGTGAGTCTCCTCTAATGACTTGAAAATCAATTTTCTGTCCACTATCTCGCGCAAACCATGCAAGATTAGCCTTAGTACCCTGCACCTGATCTGCATCGATATCAACACCTATACACTTCATTTCCAGCATCGCCGCTTCCATGAGTAAAGTTCCAGTTCCACAAAATGGATCAAGTACTGTATCGCCAGGCCTAGCTCCTGCAAGATTTAGTAGAGTTCTGCAGATTTTTGGGCTAGTACTGATCTCCGAGGAGATATAGGGTCTAGACTCGTCTCGATACTGTTGGAGAACTGAATCATAGACAACCATTGACCGTGCAAGGTACAGGTATTTTTCAGTAAATGCAGCAAGCAACTCAGAATTCGGAGGTAGGAGGAGATTATTACTGGCAATAGTCTTAGGCCAAAGGGCTAGATTCATTTTTTTCGGATCTCGATTATCTGGCCTATCATATGCATAATAGTCCGCCTTCTTTGCTCCTTTTTGGATGAGAAGTTTCTTGATAGTGTCATTCAGGCCTCGTGTGAATCTTCGATATTGAATTGGTGCTCTACCGTCGAATACTGGATATGTGCTTACTCCAAACTTGATTTTCTTGCCTTGCGGTCGTTGCCACAGATGATGCAACCATGGACAACTAGTAAGAACACTTAGTGCCTCTTTATTGGACTTGCCATTAGTTGGATATGCTTTAAGTGGGATATCGATATCATACCTCTCTATAACCCGTCCCGTCTTATAGCAACCTCCAAGAGCAGATTGCATGTCGATGACTTCTTCAACACTCAATTTTTCTTTGAAATCCACAATTGCTGCATTCCTCGAGTGATCAACAAGAATTGCCTCGTACCCCCTATTTCGTACATAGACTAACAATTCCGCAATACTGAGTAACCAATTTGAACCTAGTATGAACATGTATTCAGTCATCATTTAGCCCTCTGTATCTCTTCGAATAGGTACTTGGCGTATAATGCACCTTGGAGAGGATCTGGAGATTCACATATGAAGGTAGGCTTGTATCCAACTTCTTGCACAAGCTCCATCAATGGATAGATATCTGGCCCCCACTCGCTTCCAAGAGGTCTGTGAGACCCCTCTCCTTTTTCTGTGAATGTAATCCCACTGATATGGAAGTGCATATTATCAATGAAGAGACTACCTAGCTCTATCTCAAATTGATTGAGAATATCTAGGTAACTCTCTCTATCATTTATCGCTCCTTGACTTCGCGCGTAGAGATGAGCCCAGTCAATAGTGGGAATACATCCATCAACATCTTGACATAGGTTGATGATCTGTTCCACTGAACCATACATGCTAATTTTACCTGCAATCTCTGGAGCAAGCCAAGCTCCACCTCCTGCCTCTCCCGCTTCCTCCCAGACACTTCTCAACGAATCTCTAATTACACAATGCGCCTCCTCTCGACTCAATCCTCCAAGAGTACCAGGATGAAAAACAATTCGTTTCACTCTCATCAAGGGTGCGAATCTTAGCGCTTTGATAAGACGTTGTTTTGATCTCTCTCGTGTTTTTTGATCTTTTGAAGCAAGACTGATGTAGTATGCTTCGTGCATACTCATAGCAATTTCATGATTATCAGCAAGTTCCCCAATTACCTTTGCCTTCTCTTCTTTCAATGTCAATCCATGCACTGCAGCATATTCAAGCGCAGTGACTCCGACATCATTTAGAATTTGAAAGACTCTCTCTGGTCTTCCCTTTGCATCAGCAGGATATCCTGCAGGTCCAAAGAGAATCTTCATCAGAATAATCATTCCTCCAACGTAAACTCCCATCTGCAATATGCATCACCAGGATGCTCATCCGGTGGACAAAATATGCATCGCGTCTTTATTCTGGGATCAATGGTTTCCGCAAAGTAGCTATATTCAATTTCGCCTACCTGCTTGCAGGGAAAATCAGGTAATCCCTTTCGATTTCTAGCGACCTGTACTCGACATTCATTCATTGTGAAGAGAAGAGTCCTATCATCTTTCCATTCTGTCGATTGTGTATTGAGCCTAGCATAGACCCTATATCCTAAGGCTTTCTCAAGTGCTTTCAATCCGCCATTTGATTCAATATCAAACTCTTTCATGATTCTCTTGGCTTCAATCGGTGAGAATGTCTTCCAAGCTTCTTTGTCCATCTCTATAGCAACATCTATACCATATTTCTTCTCTAGGGCTAAGAAGTACGCTCCATCCATGGCCTGCCATGCTTTTGCATAGGCATCAATGATTTTGAGTAATTCCTCTTTTGGTAGTCCTTCAAACATGGCTAATCTCCATTTCTGTTGTTTTTCAGTCCAGAATATGAGTGATTGGGTATGCTCTCTTGTTCTCCGCAAGTCTTTAATCTGCACTTAATTATTCAACAAAACAGGATGGAGCGTCCTATGACTGAAACTGAAAATAAAACGAGTATAGATTTCGCTGCTTTTCTTTCAATCATCCGCCCCCAGAATTGCATCATTGGTGGATTAACTGTGATTGCAGGGATTGCTATTGCCTACTCTACTCAATGGGGATCCGGCGGTCCTGGACTTTCTTCCATCTTCTATCTATTCGTCTACGGGTACATCACCTACTTCTTTGTCGCTGCGGGTGGTAATGTTGTCAATGACATCTTTGATATTGAGGTAGATAAAATAAACAGGCCTCATCGAGCTCTACCTAGTGGTCGAATGACAATTAAACAAGCTTGGACTTACGTTATGCTTCTTAGTCTTCTTGGAATCCTTTTTGCCTGGTTACCAGGACGTCCAATAAGTGCTTTAATTGTTATATGTTTCCTGATCATCGGTTATGTCTATGCGGCCAAAGTCAAGACCTTGGGTATTGCTGGTAATTTCATGGTCGCATTTTCTTTTGCATTTGGTGTTCTTTATGGTTCTGTAGCATATGCTGAAATTCTCCTGATTCCTATTGCCCAGTCAATTCCTATTCCCTCGTGGCTCTTCTTCTTTACAGCCTTTTTGATTCTTCAAGCACGCGAAACAATCAAGGGAGCTGAAGATGTTGAAGGTGATAAGTTACGGAATGTTCGCACAATCGCACGAATCTATGGGTATAAACTTGCAGCCATTGTTGCAGCAAGTCTCAACTTTCTTGGGGTTTTGTGTTATGTGCTGATTTGGATTTGGAGTTTTGCAGATTTTGCTCTTTGGCCTTTATTGATTCTCGGTGCTGGTATTGTGGCAGGTGCTGGTATTGTACCATTGACTGGACCGGATAACAAGAAACGGCTTATGATTGCGAGTACATTAGACAAGGTTGGAGCTCTAGTAGGCCTTATTGCATTCGTTATCATACCCATGTACGCAATTTTCTTCTAAGTATCAATGTGCCTGCCAGAAGGTCAGAATTAGTACGACCATACAAAGAATGGACACAATAGTTGCCCATGCTGTTGAGGTATCATGCGCTTCGCGTATCCCATAGATCAAAAGAAACCCAGTCCAGAGAAATGCCCCTGTCATCATGATATCAAGAGTCTGCCAAACCCCTGATGAATAAGCAAAATTCACTATCGCTGGCGTTATTGTAGCGAGTGCTTCTGAATTGTAGAAATCCACAATAGATGGATATCCTGGTACAATCACTAGGACCACTATAATCGAAACGAGTCTTACAAGAATGACTGGAGTCATGCTATAGCCAATCACCGATAAGGTCTTCATTCGACTTCCTGAGCCTCCTACTAGTTTAAAGGCAAAGTGAGCAAATGCTGTCCCAATTGCAATATATACTAAACCTAACATGAGATTCGGTATCATTCCAATTAATGCAACCAAGTAGAAATATGTGCCATGAGGGCTTACTAGAACATTTGCATTGACTGTCTCCATCGTTGTAGCATTCAATATTACTAATGTAGTCACCTTTGACGAGAGTGCAAGAAACATACCTGCGATTATTGCTGCATTTATTAGAATAATCAGAAAAGGTCCTGCTGCATCTGGTCTCTGTCCAATATCACGATAGGTAGCAGCTGGTCTTCGAATCACGCCCCACATTCTCTCACCAGTTCCCATGAAATGGACCTCTTTGCTCTCAGGTCTCTTGAGCATCGGCAAGATTCTCTCTAGAGTTTCTTCAGTAATTCTCTCTCTGCAGATTGGACATATTGTAGCATCAGCCGGAACCGGGCTATCACAGAACTCGCAACGTCGAACCATAATGTTCACCATCATCGAGAGATCGATACTGGGGTATCTCTTGTTCTGAGTGATGCTTCTGTCTATTTAAGCGATTGCCGGTTGTTTCTATTACGATTGGTTTACCATATTCCAAAGTATTTGTAGACACCTGTTGGGTGAATCACCAAATATGGGACCAATGCATCACCAACACTCTGAACAGAGTTGATGCTTAGTACCACAGCTAATATGTACATTATTGTGGCACCATCCATTGTTGGCAAAATCAGAGACCAATATAGAAAATTCGCAGGTATCATAATTGCTAGACGAACCACGAACGCTAGCAACATCATTGAAAAGTAGAATCTTGGTTTTGAGAGGGCCTCCCCTCCTACCATAGCTCTCCATTTTTGAACACCAAACCATGGAATCAAGATCATTGGTAGTGTAGCTAGTATTTTGAAAACCGGACCAATTGCAGTCGGATCGTATAAGAAGAGACCTAGAGTCCCTGCACAAGTGCTTATGACTCCTACACGACGACCACCAATTAGAAATGCGGCAATCCAAAATAATGATACAGGGTCAAAGAGGGCAATACCCCAGCCAGCAACTCTTGTAATCATAGTAGCTGTTGGGGCTACAGCAATAGAAAGTGATGCTAGGACACTAGCTGTTACAATCTGCCGTACTTTCTCACTGCTCTCGGATGATGGAATATAGTCAAGTTCCACATTATCATCAGGCATCGATTGATCCGCCATATGCTGTTTTCCATGAGTGGTGACATCGACCATGCCTTTTGGCTGGAGCACTGCTATATTAATCTACCCATTGATAATTAGTTACTCAATTTTGGGTAATTAAGTGGAGTCACTCAGTAATCTGTCGACTTTGCCAGAGAAATCTTCTGCGGACGCAGATTGGAATTTTGGTCTGTTTAACATCTGGAGTAACTTCCTAGTCGGTTCTAACCAGTCTGGATTTATTCTCCATTCTGCCCAATCTATTCCCGATGTAAGCGATGTTCTACTGATGACCAGTCTTGATGATACAAGGTCATTCATACCGTTGAGTATAGTCCCAATTGTGACTGCTCCAACAATTGCTCTCTCTTGCCGAGCTGCTCTTAGTAGGTCTGCTGTTGTGACCCAAGTTCCTTCTTCGACTAAGACTTTGAGTACTCTGGATCTCACTGGATCAGCTTCAATAGCCCCCTTTAAAGGTGCAAGATTGATTGGTTGGAGACGTCTCTCACTTGTTTCTCTTCTTTCCCACACATCTTTATCGAAATCATCACGAAATGGAGCAAATTCCAATGTAGAACACCGAATAGACAGGTCTGCGAAAGCTTTTGAAATGAAGTATTATCCTCTAGCGATTGTGCGATGTCTTTGCACAACCCTTATTTTGCTTTGATTGTATTTTTACGTGTCTATGAACGATCGAAATCAACTTGTAGGTCTATTTCAGAAGAGTTTCAAAAACCCATCAGACTTACTCTGCTGTGCATTTGGTCTTAGAAATAGTGAGCTGGATGTATATTTCTCTCTTATCTCTGGATTGAATACTGTTGAGGACATCGCAGAGAAAATTGGAAAGGATAGAAGCACAGTACAAAGAATCTTGAACAAGTTGCATGCTAAGGGTCTCGTTCTACGTGAAATCCAAAATATACCGAGAGGTGGTTACTTTTATGAATATAGAGCTGAAGCAAGTGAAACAATAAGGAACCAAATTTTGGATCAACTAGAAGAGTGGTACAAGGCAACCAGAAGCTTCTTGTTGGAAAGTTGGTCACAGAAACCTCAATAATCTCTTGATTTGAGGAACGTTTCTATGTCATTTCTACCAATTCAAAAGAACACAGTCGCCCTTACAACAATTGCACTTATTGCAGCTCTCGGTATGATTGTTCGTTATACCTTACAGATACCTGTAATTCCAGAATTAGTAGAATTAACACCAGGATTTTTGTTCTCTATTCTGGGTGGACTGATTGGAGGTATACCTGGTGGAATAATTGCTGGTACAGCAGTTGGTATTGGTGGCTCATTATCCGGTGTTGGATTCTCAATTCTCACACTATTCGGTAATATCTGTCTGGGAATAGGCAGCGGGTATGCAATCTATTTTGCAACGCGTGATACCACGAAATACAATGGTCTAGTAATACTAGGTGCAGGAATAATTGGTGGATTTATTCCTACTATGACTATGTTCTATACAATTGGACTTCCATTTGTTATCAATCTAGCATATGCGTCTATTGATATGATGCAAGGATTTCTCTGGGCCGTTCTTGCCATTATTGTCGAAAAGAAAATCATACGACCGATTGTAGGTCAGTACCTATACGCTGAAGTAGAGATAGAAGAATTACGAAATGAGGAAGTATAGAGAGTAATGACCGGCGACAATAAAGAGCACAGAACAATCAGTATTGATGTGCGTCAAGACCTCTTTGGAGCAAATGAAGATGCTGCGGCTCAGAATACAGAAGTCTTCAAGAAACACGGGATTACAGTTATTGATATTATGGGTTCTGTAGGAACTGGTAAGACACAACTGATAGAGGCTCTCTGTGAAAGACTAAGCAACAAGTATAGAATACTCATGATAGCTGGAGATCTTGCTACAACCATTGATGCTGATCGTGTGGGTTCCCATGGTGTTGACACTGTTCAAATTAACACGGGTACTGCCTGTCATTTAGACGCAAGAATGATTCGTGTGGCTTTAGATGATGTTGATCTTTCAAAATATGACCTCTTATTTATCGAAAATGTCGGTAACCTAATTTGTCCTGCTGGTTATCCCCTCGGAGCGGCAAAGAAGATAGTTGTCGTTAGTGTGACTGAGGGTCCCTATATGATACGGAAGCACCCACTCACAATAAAGAGAGCTGATATGGTTGTTATTAACAAGATTGACTTAGCAGAAGCTCTAGAATTTGATGTTGACGTTCTTGTTCAGGACATCAGACAAGTCGATGCAAATCTTCCCGTATTCATGATCAGTTCAAAGACTGGCGAAGGAATAACTGACCTTCTCTCTGCATTTGGTCTTTAGTTTTCTTTGAGAAGTTCCTCCAAGGTTTTCTTTACTCCTTGGATATGTCCCGCTCCTAAAACTGCAACAATCTCCCCTTCTACATCGTTCAGAATAAAGTGTAAAGCTTTTGCTACATACTGATCTCTCTGGTGTATCAATACTTCAGTAAGCCCCGGGAATTCACTTGTAAACTGACCTATAATATCCTCAATAGCTCCATCTTCCTTCAACATATCCATCAGATCATTAGCTCCACCGGTCTCGATGTCCTTTGTTGCATCAGGAAGCATATTGATCAGCCCATAAAGTTCGTTCAATGGAACCCTCATCAGAGCTTTCATTGTTTCTTGAATTGGTCTATCAACTAGAGCAATCTTTGCCCCGATAGTTTTGCCCTCTTCAATAGCTGCTAACATCTCATCTCCAACATTAGATCCAGTCATATCACCAAGACTCTTTTCAAGGGCGGCAAGATGCAGCATTAAATCGTGCGCGGTATCTCCTGTTAATTGTGGCTCTTTTTGGATTTCCCTTGATGTTACTGAATCTGTGAGTTGCTCATATCGTTCTTTATCTAGTTCTACAGCAACCACTTCTGGTCTAACATTTTTGACTACCTCCCGTACCTGTTTCACACTATCTATATCTGTGTGAATCACAGCCACAAAGATGATTCGTTCAATGTCGTTTTCCACTCATGTCACTCTTCATAAGAGGAATTGGATAACCTAGATTTGTTCTTTTTGCCTGCGGTAATGGAGTAGTAAACGTTGGCAAAATTAACGCCCTTTTGAAACAGTTCTAAATATGAATATTAAATGAACAGAAACTTTTTCACAGAGTAAACGTTTACTGACCACACACGAATTGGCGTGTAGGAGAAAAATATGGTTCTCGATCTTGACGTGACTTTTGCTAAATTGACCAATCCTAGGATGTCAGCTGGTTTGCTCGTACTTCATAGCCTTCTCAGTGGGCTGCAGGGGGAGCCAGTTGAACCAAGGGAGGTTCGAAAATCTGTTGATGCTTTTATGAGCAAGCGCAATGTTTCAAAACAATCGATAACAAATGCAGCACGAAGACTCGAAGAAGCAAATATTATTGGTCGCAAGGAAAACAAGTATGCTGTAAATTATGGATACCTTGTTTCAGTTTTATTGAACACAATACTTGAGATGAATGAAAGAATCACGAATTTAGAGGAAGAGGTGGAATCAATCAAGAGTAATAATTGACCAAATTCTGTTTAGGACCTAATAACATCTCCACATCAAGATACGAACCATATTCAGGTATCACCGAGGTTGATCAGTACAATAGCAATTTTCTCCCAATGGTCAGCATAACTGTTTTCAACCCTCTTTTCCTGCAATGTGAGTATGAACAGCTTGACAGCATTTTTTAGCTAGGTTCCTCCTCCGTTTGGCATAGACTTGAGTTTCATCAGGATGAGCAATCATATAATCCCTGAACGCAAGATGTTTCTCAATATTTCTATCCCCTAATTGAAAGATATGCACATGTTAAGTGCGAACATCCATTGGTTCCTCTCTGCTAAACTAGCGTCTTTCTGGTAATTACAAGCTCAGCTTTTGGTTCACATCCAAGCTTAACCATCTTCTGATTATATCTATCTACCTTTGAAATATCTATAACCTCAACAACGATATTGAATATCGGCTTTGTAAATATTTGGAATTGATGTACTGCTAATGTGGTGGGTGGTGTCAACCTCATGTCCGAAGATCTTCATAAGTCTGACAACCTCTTCTTAATACTTAGCTTGCCATTTGGTGTCGTAGGATACAACTACTATTTTCCCTGCCATCAATGTTTCCTCATTATGCCTTTACAGAATATCTTCGAACGATGATAAGAAGTAATAGTATAATAATGACTCCAAATCCCAGAGCAAGAAGAATCCATTTTAATAGAGTTACATAACTTGCTATAGTAATCACTAGAGCTGATAGGTTCGGATAAGTTAATACTTGACTCTGAACAAGTAAATTCTCTGCATAATCTGTGACACATCCAAAAATTGGTAGGAACAACACCTTATTGTAAGTACCATCAAATGCATTGAGTTTCTTAAGCTGAAGACCAAGAGCGAAGATCATTGCAAAGCAGTACACAAGAGGGAAGAAATAATCCAGAAGATGAACCATAGTCCATACTTGAAGACCCTCTGAGCCAATTCCATTGAAGACTGTCTGAATCTCTTCAAAGGTATAACCAAATCTAGTATCTGGCATTGTGTAGTGTCCATATACATTATATACCAAGGTCTGTAATCCATATCCCATAAGTGCAATAATTACGACACTTCCAATAACACTCAAGAGGAGGTTTCGAGGTGTTGACCATCTCTTTAAGACATCCATAATTCCCATTATTTAATCATCCCAATCTAACGATAATGCAAATCCTCTATTTGGGAATTCCTACACGTACAAGTTATCAATTTATTACTGTCTTAGGAATTAGTCTTGAATAGAATTATACTAATATCTCATCAGTTGTGATTTGATTGGACAGTATTGATCGAGCGATTATTTCATCCGTCTTTGAAAATTGTAGAATTAGTTACGAGGCTCTAGCACGCCAAGTTAAACTCAGTCCAAACGCTGTAAAAAACCGAGTCCATAATCTGATTGAAGATGGTGTTCTCTCTCAGTTTCTCGTTGTATTTAATCCTAAGGTGATCGGAGCTGAAAGCTTCCAAGCAATAGTGACCACAAATGGAACTGAGAGTCAAAGGGATTTTGTTAACACAATTGGTTCTCATCCAGCAATAGGTCACATCAGCACTCTTGCAACAGTGAAAGGTGGGGCATACCTTGTCTGGGGAGAATTTACAAGTATTGATATGTTACATGAAATTAGGACATATCTACGGAATCTTGAAGAGGTTGTAGATCTTGAGATCTATGTGGTTCTTAGTGAGTATAAAGAACCATTGGAAGAACTTGGAAAACTCCATCTTAGAGTTCTTCGAGCCTTACGAACGAATCCGTTGATGCAGATCTCTGAAATCTCACAGCAGATTGGTCTCTCTCCCAAAACTGTAAGAAGGGCACTAAGAGAGATCACTGACAGTCAACGAGTCAGGTTCATCGCAAGGCCAGACTTTGCTGCTGGTTCTCTGGTTAATTTGCATATTAGGATTGAATGGGATGAAACTCTCATAACGCTAGAAAAATTAAAGAAATGGATTCATTCAGAATTTCCCCTCGAATTCTGGTCACCGTGGGCATCAGCTACTAGCTCACTTATGTATGCTGAATTTGTTGTTGAAAGCCTCCAAGAAGCAGAATGTATCTCAAATACGATTCGAGAGTCGGAATTCGTAAAATCAAGTACAACTCTTGTTGCATATTCAAGTGGAAAATTCCCATATCCTTCACAGACCTTGTTGAATGAACTTCTCGATACCGAAGAAGAGTAGTAGTTCCCGGCATTAGTTCCGTTTTCTAAGGTGGTGATTTCGGATTCTGGTCATTTATTATGGTTGAAATCCCTGTTTTCGCAAACGACCTTGACCGTTAATACATATAGAGAACATGAGTAGAGTCATTTGAACAACCATGATGATACGGAAATCTAGACCGCTGGACTCTGATCCATCGAGAGCAAAGTTACAATATGAAAAGATTGTATCTATTCACAGATCTCGCAATATTAGGTCCTTAGCTGCGTCTACAGGTTACCGTTACGATCGTTAGAACATAGTTGTGTAACAACAAATTAAACGGGTACGTAGTCACGATATCAAGATACTATCCTCCGATTTATCTTGTCTCCTACTGCGAATGGGAATTTTTCTGACTACGTGCCTGCTCCCTTTACTCATTCTCTTTGCATATTGACTGACTCAAGGATAAGCTAATAAGTCAAAATCACCGAGCGAGAAGACGCCACGAAATCTATGGCCTAGGTGGTGTACCGGCAGCATAAGAGATTGTGGCTCTCTTGAAGGGGGTTCAATTCCCCCCCTGGGCCCCATTTTCTTCTTTGAGTGTACTCTATTAATATGAGTTTGGTCTCATAGCAATAGAATGCCTAAAGATAATAGGCGCGATGAACAAGTCTGGGTCACTATGTATAATGATGATGAGTGGGCAGAATTCTCTCCTCCTGATAAGGGACTGAATCCCGGCGAGGAAATTGTCTGGAGTCGTCGTGCTGGAATGACTGCTTGGCTATTGTTTTCCGGGGGTTGTTGTGTAGTAGCATCTCCTTGGGTTCTATTACTAGTTTATGCATTCTTTGGACAAGTATTAGGAAATATTGTTCTTGCAGTGGTTGTAATCGGAATCCTTCTTGCTCTTATCGAATTCATCAATTCTCGAAGAACTAATTATTACCTCACTACAACACGAATCATAGAAGTTAGAGGTGGGCTAATCCAGAAACAGATTCCATTAGAGAGCTTTCAAGGAGTTCAGCTAAGCGAGTATGTTGAAATCAAATCTGCGTATATTCAAAATGGACGCCCATTTTACGCAGTACGGATACGGGATCCTTCGTCTGATAAAATATTAAGACTCACTGGTCTAGATGAAGATGGAAAGGAGATCATCTCGAAGTTGAGTAGTTAATTATACGCTCACTCTAAACCAATCCCTATCTTGAAGAGAACAGATAGGACTATATTTGTGGTCAATTTGACATTTGCTAGTGTATTACTTGTTGTAGTTGTACCTCGATTAAGTATGGGGTTGATGGGTTGGTAAGAGTCTGTACCAATAAGAAAAGTAGATACTAATCCTGTGTACTTCTCTCTCAAGAAAGATTTGGATATTCTCATTTCACATAATTCATCAAATGGGACAACGTTCCCAAAATATATATACTTCCTTGATTTCTCCCATGTATCATGAGGTTTAGGAGACGGGTTGTTGTGATACTTTTTGTATCCTTCAGCCTGATTTTTTCAATGGCTCAACTTGGGTCTGCAGCACCTTATTCTGAGCCAGTAGTGAACTGGATGAATATTTCCATCACACATGCCTATTATTACGATTTGGACTATGATGGAAAACAAGATGACATTCTCATTGATTTCACATGTCGTGTGAGGGATTGGATACCAAGTCCGTCTTGGTCCTACTTTGAGTTATTCCTCAAATTGCCCTCTGGACTGACATATCTTGTAACCTTTGAAGTATATGGCAAATACAGAACACTGCAAATGCGCATGGCTTGGTTCAACTGCGCAACAGAATCAGGATGGTATAACATCAGAATCGATGCCTATACCATTTTTAGCAACGCAATCGGATACTCTACATCTAACTATAACTTCGATCCCCCCACTCCGGGAGGAACAGGAGAACCACATGTTATTCTATATCTACTCTAATCGATTCAATGAACTAGATTCTGAACTATGGCGAGCTGTGATTACCTTTGACTCAACGATTGACAGGAAAGTACCTTACACTTCTTATTGCATTACAGGAAGGTCCAATGGATCGGATCGAACAGATTGCTGAGAGGGTAGGACTTTCAAGAACAACAGTGTCACGGGACTTGAAATGGTTAAGTGGAAAACTAGTCGAATCTACAAGAAGATACTTTCGAGTTGTACCAGACCTCAATGAACCGGCACTTGGATTAGAAACAATTGATGTCTTTCTAGACACTTCTGACTTTAATACACTAAGAACTCTGGAAAAAATGTGTGATGTTCATCCCTATACAAAATACCGTGCAAGATGCTTTGGCCACCACTTTGGCCTCTTTGTGCAGTTTCGAATACCCATTGGAACAAAAACACTAATCACAGTCCTTCTAAAGGAAATAAAATCCCGAAATCTAATTTCAAATTATTCAATCTTGCCAACAACTGAAGTTGAACCGATATTTTCAGTCTCTCGTCTACAACATTGGAATAGCGAATCTTTTTCATGGGATTTTGATTGGAATTCATGGGCCAGTAAGAAAATTAGAAAAAAGCTAGTAGAGTCTACTCAACAAAAACAATTGGTTACTCAACTAGATAAACAAGATATTAGTATCCTGACACACCTCTCCTACGGTGCAAGGAGAAAACAAAAGGAAATTATTGAAGCTCTAGCTAAGGACAATATTCATCTCTCATCACAGGATTTTTCTCGACGACTCGCTTATCTAAATAACTACTTCATAAAGGACTACATTGTTTTTCTAGACACTGATGCTTTTGATCTATATAGTAATGTAATTCTCACTGCAAGAACAGAACCTGGGTTTTCAGAAGAAATAATATCCCTAATGAACTTGAATCCAATCCCATTCCGTTCAACTTTGAAAATCAAGGATGATTTTCTTCTCTGGTTCCTTAGACTTCCACCAAATCATCTCTCTGAATTCTTGACATACCTTCAACCGCGAGTGCGTGAATTAAATGTTTCATTACTAGATCATCAAAAGAGTACAACGTATGGAGTTTGGGATGGAGCATTTGATAATGGGTGGAAACGAGACCGCAAATTTCTTGTGAACGATGTTCTTGAAACCCTTTGATTCAAATATAGATACGATCACTCAGGCGGAATTCCAACTCCATCATAGTTCAGCCACCTATTAGCAATAACTCGTGCTTTTTCACCTATCTTATTCTCCATGAATTCGAGAAACATTTCTGATGTAATATTTTTGTTGCGAATACAAAACTGAGCAAATTCACCAACTATCTTTTGAAACTCCCTCCTTCCGAAAAATTCAGCCAGCTCATTGAGAAGCAGGAAGCCCCTGAAATAATATGCAGCATAGGATTCCTCTTGGTCTCGAGTAAGACTTTTAATTGATGGAATCTGACCCTGTTCTTCTAGCTTCTCTTTAGTCTTAGCAATTCTCCAGTCGAAAAATCCATCATTGAAATATTCTTCTGTGATCATTATTGAGCAATATTCTGCCAAAGCCTCATCTACCCAATTATCATAGCTCTTCACACTAGCTTTGCAGAACCAATCGTGGCAAAGTTCATGACACATTGACTGTAAGACCGAGCGTCTAAGACTGAGCTCAGTTGAATAACCCCCTCCTATAATGACTAATCCTGATCTTGCATATGCTCCACCATAAGCTCTAGGTGTAATGATGAATCGGATTGATTTTTGAGTTTCCCGCGGTCCTAACCACTCTTGAAGCAGAATATTCATCTTGGATAGCTCTTGTTCAAGTACCCTCTGAGGACCCACAATATCTTTGGGCCCCCAGAATAAGCTATCATCCTGAAGATAGGCGAGATGTTTTGGTAGCCCAATAATTATGATGTCATTTGCCAAATTATTCTGTTTCCAATGCCATACAGATGAAGCTACCTGTTTCTTCATATCCAATAGTGTGCCATTAACTTCCCAGATCCAATCACTTGGTCCTTCTAGAAATAAATCAAAGGACATGTTGGTTTCTATGTTCAATGGAACTGGATACCAAGCACTATAACAAGCGAGCTCAACAAAATCACGTTTGATATACCCCATGGTGGGTATCCCGGAATCTTTGGATGGTGGATGAATCTGTCCTGTATATTCCATTTCAATAACAAATTCATCATGTGCAGTATCCATCAAGTTAAAGGTCCAGAGGTCTCCGTTATAGAATCGAGGGACTTCAAAGGCATCAGATTTACTTGGTGTGATATGTTGGGTCCCAGATGCTGTCTTTCTTATTGTCTTAGTCCATCTAAGACCACGGTTTAGCACAAAGAACATATTTTGCTCTACTGAGGAGATTATTATTGTTCCTCCAACCTTAATGATACCTTTACGAGGATCAATATGGCAATGAAGGATATATTCACTTGACATTCTCCGTCACAATCTCTATATCTCAAGTCTTACTTATTGCTCTTGTTGAACAGTTCATATTGAATTTGATACATTGATTCAAGTTCTATAGGCTTTCGTTTGATTTAGATTGTAGTCGTCTATGTAAGCTGATTTTTCTATAAGCGTCAAGTACACGGTATCCGACATAGACAATTGATACAATGAAACCATCGATTGCTGCAGTAATTGGATCTATTGGTATATATCCTGCAATAGAAAGCATGCTTGCTACAATCGGTGTTGTAGCAAATGTAGAGACCATCCATACATAATCTTTCGTTGTGAAGTATGCTGATTTCGATATTTTCAGGTTTGTAGTTGTATTGTTAGACACCAGATATCACTAATGTAAATTGAATTTTAGAATGAAAAGGATAAATATTGACGCAACTTTCCACTCATCAAGTATACTGGTTGCAGGATATTTTTCCTTCTGTGAAGGAGATGTACGTTGCTTTCTCACTAAGCCAACAGCCTGCATCCGCAACTCTACTTCGTTCATCCAAGAATGGTCTATGTCCATGACCATGGATTAGAAACTCGTCATGATTTAGCTCCCCAGATAACATAGCAGCTATTCTAGTTCCGCTACGCAATAGCTGATTATGTTCACTAATTCCTTTTTTTGAATTATTTGAAACAATATATCGCAATATATCACTCCAAGTCTGCAAGAAACGACTGGCAATCTCTGGTATTGTACCATTTTCTATGATATATGCGAAGTCATCCCAGCTCTCAATCCGAGGGTAAATTGAATCATTCCAAAAAGGTTCTTGCACCTCTTTTCTAACTGAATCAATCATTTGTTGTTGTGTCTTTTTTGAATTGGGGATATCAAACTCGATGAAATCATGCAACAATTCGAAATCATCTTGCATTGACTTTGCCCTCGATGCAGCATATCCCTCAAAAGGTCCTGCTAGTTTATTCTCTATATCTATTCTTTGTTCCTTTGTAAGTTGGTGCACTCTTGAGAGTAACCATGGAGAAATTGAATCTGAATAGCGTTCCATCAGACTCCAGACATGCACAGTTTCTGATTGCACACCATAGTGGTGACACATTGCTTTGCAGAATGTTTCATAGAATGGAAGGGCATACCAGTAGTTTATCTGGTGACCATGAATGAATCTAAATTTTGAATTTCCACTGGTCAGAACTCGGCTCCTATTAATGGACAGATTCTTAGAACTATGAATGAACTCCTCTGGCATATCCACATTTGCTTGTTCCCCTCCAAATTCTAACATTATCATATCATGATTCCCCACAATATAAGAAACATGAAAACCCAGTTCGCAAATGCTATTCAAGAGATCTATATTTTGTAAAAGTAATTGGGAATTGTCTCTCCTCCAAAGATCGAAGATGTCTCCAAGTAAGACAAATTCTGTAATATCCTCACTCATTGGTTTCAGATACTCGTTAATGAACTTGAGAAAACCTCTCCTATTAGAGAGTTTATCACCAAGATGAAGATCAGAAACTGCTATTATCATGTTCTATCCTTCGTTCTACTCCTCTGAGTGTCTTCATTCTCTTAAATCTCTTCAATTAATGTGAGTGGGTATGAACATTATTGTCATCTGGTAGTGAGAAAGTGAAGAGCCGGGAATATTCGATACCAGTGATACCAGAAATCGTATTTGCGAGTTTTAAAATAGCCTCCTTTGACCCCCTCAAAGTAATAACCTCTAAACAATGCGTCTTTGAGATATGTACGTGTACTGTAGAAATCACATGGGCCTCAGATGAGTGTTGAACTTTGATGAGATCCGCCATCACCTTCGGTTTGTGCGAGTAGACAATATTCAGACTTGCTGTGACCTGTTTCTTACCTGACTCCCAATCATATTGAGAGATGTATAATCGCATTGCATCCCGTAATGCTTCAGAACGTCCAACATATCCTCTCTCTTCGACTTGTCTGTCGAAATCCTTCAGAAGGTCCTCTGGAATGGACACTCCAAACCTCTTTAATACCATGACATGAATCACCTATGGAAGTAACACGAATTCCTCAGAAGTAACACATTTAAGAAGGTTGTGACGGAAATCATAATCCAATAGAAGTGACATCAGATGCATGTACCGGATGGAATAATACCGCTATGGTTACAGATTATCATGTATATCATTAGTGGGATAATGCTTGTTGTTTCTGTTAAGATGATTAACAAGAAGTTTGATGATAAGCTTGTACCGTATATGGGTGTTCTCGCTGCTGTAATCTTTGCCGCTCAGCTTGTTAACTTCCCAGTTCCTCCATCAAGTGGCCACCTAGTTGGTTCTACTCTGCTTGCTGTAATGCTTGGCCCTTGGGGAGGAATGTTGATCATTGGGATGGTCCTTTTTGTACAGGCTCTCTCAGGTGATGGCGGACTTCTGACATACGGCCTTAATTTCTTCAACATGGGCATTTTTTCATGTCTTGTTGGGTGGGCATTGGCACTCGTTTTGTTCAAAGGATTAAAGAAGTTCACAGATGAGAAGAAGTCCGTTTTAGCTGCAACATCAATTGCTTCTTACATTGTAACAGTCTTAGCTGCCTTTATGCTAGGACTCCAATTATTTACAGTTACTGGATTTGGAGTTGAAGCATTAGCAGCCATTACGATAGTTCATGTCTTCATTGGAATTGGTGAGGCTATTCTTACCTTCGTTATTCTTCTCTACTTTATCAGAGCCAAACCACAGGTGATCTCGTTCTTGAAAGAGAGTGAAGTTTCTGAGATGGCGAAAGTGCCAGCTATACCTCTCCTATCTCAACAGACTACGGGGTGATTATGATGGATAGAAAAGAAATAATCAGGTATGTATTACCCTTAGTGGCAGTGATTGTAATTGTGTCTGCTGTGATTGTACTTGGCCTTGCATCTCAAAATCCAGATGGATTTGAATGGGCTCTCTTTGATTTTGCTGGTGTTCTGGAACCTGAAGGAGGATTTGGAGGAATTTGGGCGTTCTTGGGTGAAGGAGTGGCAATAGAGGTAATGACTGGAATCATAAGTATTGTTGCGATTCTTTTAATTGGCTATGGAGTCTTCTGGTTCTTCTCTAGAAAGACCGAATAAACGGAGCATATGATATGGGCAAGTTTCTACTACCCTTCATTGAAGGGCGAATATCAAATGAAAGATTTTCGCCCACATCCATTTTTGTTTCTGCATTTATTATGGCAATATTACTCTCCATTCAGATTACATTACTATATCTGCTTGGATTGATTGGTCTAATTCTAATATTTGGTACCATTGCACGCACAAGGTGGAAAGTCGTACTCTCACTTGCAGCAAGATTCGAAGTTGTCATTCTATTTTGGATTATCCTTCTCCCCTTCTTCTATGGGACTACAATTCTTCTGATATTTCCTGTTCCTTGGGGACAATTGGTTGCATATCAAGAAGGACTAAATCTTGGTCTTATCATTGGTGTACGTATCTTTGGTATTGTCACACTCTTTCTCGCTGCACTCTCTCACATATCTCTAGTTGAGTTCATTGGGGCTCTAAAGACTCTTAGAATTCCCGCTTCTGTACTTGGGTCTCTCCTGATTATGTTTCGTTACATACCTCTATTCTTGGAAGAACGTAATAGCATGCAAGAGGCTCAGCAGTTACGAGGGTTTCATCGTGGTACGCGAAAAGAGCAGATCAAATCATTAGGTTTTCTTGTTGGTTCGATCATAGATCGAGCATTGGACAGGAGTGTTATAGTCTATGAATCTATGACCCTTCGAGGATTTGGTCATGGGATGTTTATTGTAGGAGTCGGACCGAGACGAAGTGACATCTTTCTCTTTCTTGGTCTGTTCTTACTGATAATTATCCTCTTTCAACAACAGATTTTGGAGGTCTTCGTCGGATGACATGTGCAATAGAGGTCAATGGTCTGTGTTTCAGTTACAAGGAGTTTTCACTGCAAGATGTAACCATGAACCTGCATCTTGGGGAACAGAAGGCTCTTGTGGGATTGAATGGGTCTGGAAAGACCACTCTCTTCAAATTAATTCTCGGTCTTCTCGAACCAACAGCTGGTTGTATTCATATCTTTGAACGAAAGGTCGAGCGAAATAATCTCTGGGAGATTAGAAAAGATGTTGGATTTCTCTTTCAGAGCCCAGATGACCAACTCTTTGCTCCAACAGTATGGGAAGATGTCGCCTTCGGACCGAAAAACCTCGGATTGACTGAAGAAGAAGTAGAGAAACGTGTTAAATGGGCACTTGATATTGTAGGAATGTCTGACTTCATCAATAGACCTGTAAATCAGATGAGTCATGGACAGGCAAAACGTGTTGCCCTTGCAGGGATCATTGCAATGCGACCAAAGATATTGCTATTAGACGAACCTTTTGCAGGGCTTGATTTTCCCATGGTTTCGACAATGGTGGATATCATTCAGAATCTACGAGAAGAGAGTATTAGTGTTCTCTATACAACTCACAATAAATTCTTCCTGGAGAATTGGGCTGATTCTATTGCAGTCATGCATGAAGGTCGGGTGATCTACGACGGACCAGTAGAACGGGCTCTTAATGATTCTTCTATCAATCGACAAACTGGCAATTGGGAAGAATTAGGTCTTCGAATGAGACTGTATCGAGGTCTTGCTTAAAACTACGATACGGTTAAATGAGTGAAAAAGTCACATGCAAAATACCATGCGGAGGTTGCCAAGCCTGGTTAAAGGCGCAGGGTTCAGATCCCTGACTTCGTGATACATCATCGCGAAGGGGGAATCTCGTAGGAGTTCGCGAGTTCAAATCTCGCCCTCCGCACCATTTTTAATCATTCGGCAGAATAAACATCGTTTCTATTCGTTCTATTCCATCTAAATGCTCTAATTCTCCAGTGATGAAATGTGTAAGATCGTCAATGTCTTTCACACGTACTGTTAGAATGAAATTAGCTGGACCTGTTGTTCGTAGAACTTCAGTAATCTGTTTATTATCATTGAATTTCTCATACAGTTGTTCAGAGGCACCTGGTCTTGTCGTTATTAAGACAATGACCTGAATCTCATATCCCATCTTGCGATAGTCCACTTCTACTGTATACCGTTTAATGACACCCAGTTCAACAAGACGTTCCATTCTGTTCCGGATAGAACTGGGGCTTAACTCTACTTCCTTTTTTATATCTCTTAAAGAAGTTCTAGCATTGTCAGAAAGAATCTCTATTATTTGTCGATCCTTGTCATCGATTTTTTCTGTGGACCCCATAAAGAACATCCCTACATGACTTTCTTTTTCTTGAGGCCTTTCTAGTATTATGCAGTCTTAACCCTAGTAATAACTTTCCTGCCCATAACATCCCAGACTTCGACTGAGCAGTTCAATTCGATTTGCGAGAGTATCTCTTGATCAATAGGTTTAGGTATATCATAGGTTTCGAATGTTTCACTGTCCATCAGGCTAAAGTTCTCTCCCGTATCAGCTATCACAGTTGCACTTCTCTTATCGATAACTGGAACATCTACCATACGATCTGCGGGCATGATAACATTACGTTTCCTATTGTCGAAGAATCCAACAGCTATAATGTTTGCTTTTGCAGCTCCATGTTTTCCAGGCTTTGATTTATCCATTGAGATGACTCTGCATGGTTCATCGTCGATCATCATATAGCTGCCTGGTTTCAAGCTTTTTGCATCACTCTTCTTGATACTCAATTTGTTTCACCAACTCAGTCATGTAGACTCAATACACCCATTTCGATTCGTCTATATATATTTGGGGGCGTGTATTGAAATGATGAAAGGATAGTAATAAGAGTAAAATGTAAACCTTTTCAGCCTTAGCTGGATGTGTTATCAGTGATCGAACAAAATCCGCAGATAATTAGCGACAAAAGAACCATCGGTCTAGTGTGCAAACCAGGTCGTATGGAGATTGAACGAATTGCTGAACGCATAGGTCAACTTCTTATCTCCAATAATCTTACAATTCAGGTTGATCCTGCGTCGTGTAATATTGCAGGTGAAAAAATAGAGGTAACCCCAATCGAAGATATGAATGTGGATTTTGTAATAACAATAGGTGGCGATGGAACAATCCTCTACACTTTATCTAAACTAAAAGATAGATCCACACCATTATTTTGTATCAATCGAGGAACGGTTGGTTTTTTGACAGAGAGCGGTACAACTACTGCATTCAGCGCTCTCGAAAAGGTTCTAGCAAATGAATGTATCATCGAATCAAACTTGAACATAAGTTCAGGTGTAGCTGATAATACATTTCCTGATGCATTAAATGAAGTATACATTGTCTCTCGAATCCCTGGTAGATTATTGACGATGCAAATCTATCTTGATAATGCTAGAGTTGATTATGGAAGAGCTGATGGTGCTATGTTGGCCACTCCTTGTGGTTCTACTGCATATGCTTTAGCGGCAGGTGGGTCAATTCTTGCCCCGGATGTAAACGGACTTATTTTCGTACCCGTCTGTCCTCCAAGATTTGAACTCAAGTCAATTGTCATTCCTGATCATTCAACTCTTGAGATTGAGCTAGTAAAGTCTGGAGCTCCTGGTCTTGCTGTGATTGATGGACAGACAAGGTGGGATATTGAAGCCCATGAGAAGGTCTGGTTAAAGAAATCTGAGAATATCACGCGTTTCATACGTTTATATGATAACTACTACGATCGACTCAACACGCGCCTTATCCCGAGGACTCTGTAGGTGTCTGAATTGTCACAAATCTATGTAGTTGATACCAGTGTGTTATTCTCTACATGGATGAATAGAATGAAAGATGGAAACTTTGTGACTGTTACAGGTGTTATTGAAGAGATAAAAAATAGACCAAGTAGACTTCGAACCGAGATACTATTGCATCTTGATAAACTCAAAGAAGAAGCCCCTGAGTCTCTATCACTAGATATCGTAAGAACTACGGCAAAAGACTCGGGTGATTTAAAGGTTCTATCTGAAACCGATATAGATCTTATATCTCTCGCCCATACTAAGATGACGAATGGATTCTCTACTACACTTGTTTCATCGGACCTAGCTGTTCTAAATACAGCGCGGCATGTTGGAATATCAACATTAGATCCATCTGGGAAATTTCAGCACGAAATTATCTGGTTACTTAAATGTCCTGCTTGTAATCGCAAATCAAAATCCACCGTGAAGACTCTGGACTGCCCAGTATGTGGAACTCAGATGCGCCGTATTGTATCCAGTAAAAAGAAAATTCGTTGAAAACTTGGTAATACCCAAGTCTTACATGATATAAAATTGGTAGAAATTGTCTATTGATGGTGGAGAGATGTCAATAGATGACAGATAGACCTTCTTTAACTATTCAGCGAGACCTTGACGACATCAAGCTCCAAGTCAAGAAGGAATTGGAAACGATTCGTGACCTGATGGATACCTATGGGTATCGTGCTCCATCTGTAAATTGGAATACTCCATTTCAGATGCATCGATTGAGACGTGCAATGAGAATCCACTATCTTGCTATGAAGATTCGCGACTCGAATCCAGTCAGTCCTACCATTCGCGAATTGACTTGGGAATCACCAAGTGACCAAGAACTTCCTTAATTACTCACCAAGCAAAAGAATCTCAAGATTTCTACTTCTTGGTCTGTTGTCATAATCAACAAAGATAACTTGTTGCCAAGTACCAAGTGTAAGGCGTTTCTTAACGAATGGAATGGTAATACTTGGACCAACTATTGATGCACGAATGTGAGCGTGTCCATTTCCATCTCCCCATCGTTTATCATGTTCATATTCTCCCTCTCTTGGCGCGATTCGTTCCATCGCATCAGGGAAGTCTTTGAGGAGACCTCCTTCATATTCTATCGATGTTATAGCACCTGTAGAGCCTGGACAGAAAATAGTGCAAAGTCCTGCAGTTAAGCCACTTTCAGTTAAGATACTCTCGACTCTCTTTGTGATATCAATAATGTCACAATCGCCTTTGGTTTCAAATGAGATCGTTTGGTGGTACGTATTCAAAAAGGCTCACCCGAGTTAGAGTCAGACTATAATCACTTCTATCTTCCGAAATAGTAGAAGATACTTTATTTTGTTGCTCTTACTTTCTTTGCATGGTCGATAAGTATACGAATCTGGTCTGCTTTTGCAAGTAAGTCCTCCTCGTTCTCCTGTAATATCAGAAGTGCACCTATGTGATTTCCCTCGTTCATTGCCCTAATCAATGATAACAACGCCGCCATAACATCATCTTGACACGCAATAGAAACCTCCTCCATTGCTTTTATGGTGTCCTTGATTGGTCGTTTCTTGTCTGCATAATAGAGGAATCTGGCCTCGAAGACAGCATATAAGTCTTCAAAGGCCTCTTTTAATTCGTTAGCTTGTCTAAAGCCATCAGCTGATTTTGTGAGTAGTTCAATAGCCTTCTCAATCATTTTCTTGGAATTTGTCTGTAATGCTTCGATTCCTGCAGTTCTTGTCCAGATTGTTGCTAATTCCGGGACTCCAAGTTCTGCATAGAACTCAGCAGCCTTCTCAGCTTTTTCGCTCGCCATCCAATGAAATGACTCCGTCCTTTCATTATCTCCCAACTTCTTTGCACAGTCTGCTGCTTTGCTATAGAGCTTAGAGGAGTTTTCTGAATCGCCATTTATTGCAGATTCATCAGCTAATTCAATATAGAGGTCTATTGCTTGCTCAAGATATTTCTTGTTTTCATCCAAGTTTCCTGATTCCGCAAATACTTCAGCAGCCTCTTCTAACGATACTGCTTGCAGTTCCTTGTTTCCACTCTCCCTATTCATATTTGCCTGTCCAAGATAATAATCCGTGACCTGAGCATAAATTTTGTCAGCCTGTTCTTCGTTTCCCCAGTTCTTCATGCAGAGAGCATGATACCTAAGGTACTTTTTTTCTGATTCAACATCCTTCTCAATCTGAGCTTTTTGAGCAAGGTCTTCAAACATCTCACCAGCTCGCTTAAATGCCCACTTTGCTTTCATCACACGACCAATCTCTTGGAACATATTACCCCCCTTGATTAGTAATGGTGCCACAGCTTCAGGCTTACCTTCCATTTTCAAATATGCCTCTGCTGCCTTGTATAATGCATGATTTCTAGCTGATGTAAGTCGTTGAAGTTTGTACGCCTCCTGTGCGGCGTCGTAGATATTTCCTGCTTTTTCATACAGATGGGCTGCTTCGTATAGATCTCCTGCTTCCATCATTGTTCGAGTTGCTTCAGGTGATTCTCCTATTGTCTGCATTATTTGAGCTGCTTCAGCCAAAGCGTTACCTGCTGAGAGAAAATCTCCTTTTTTCTTTGATACCTGCGCCCATTTTTGTGCCAATTTGACAGCTCGGTCATTAATACGCTCCCCGAGCTCATCGTCACCAGCTGTGTAATAGAGCCTACCGACTTTACGAAGGAGGCCGATCGCCTCAGAGTAATTTTCATGCTCTTCTTCGATATCTGCAAGGTTCTCGAGAGCATCTGCAGCCTTGATATTAAGTTCATTCTTTTCGTTGCTCTCCATGGCGAAATCCTTAGCCCTGAAATAATAGTCTGCCGCTCTTTTGTATTCTGTTGCTTCTTCTGCGATTTTTGCTGCTATCTTGTTGACACGGACTATTTCAGAATAAATCTCTAGTGTCTGTGGCATACGAACAAGCATGAGTGTAGCTTGTTCAAAAGCTTTGAAACAGTCATCAGCTTTGTACAGGTCTCTAAAGACTATTGCAACTTCCTCATAGATCTTAGCGGCATCTTGATACTCCTGCTTTTTTGCCATTTGGTTTGCAGCCTTGATTAGCTTCTTGGCTCCATCAGCTTTTTTATCATTTTCAATATCTTGTCGAGCTTCTTTGAGGAGTTCATCTTCGGAGGTCAAGATATGGTCCCCCTTCAACGTGAAGTTGAATGATTGATTGACTGTGTTGATTTTCTTATTCCTCATAACAGTTGCCCTCATAGCTTGTACCATTCACAGAAGACTCATATATCATTCAGACTCATGTATTATCTGGTAGTTGAATCTCATTGAGTGAGGAAGAAGAACTACGTCTTGGACTCATTGGGACCGGTAAAATTGGAAGAGCTCATCTTACCGCCCTGTCATCTCTGAAAAATGCAAAGCTTGCTAATTTCAATTTAGATGCTATATCCGATACTAACATAGAATCACTTGATAGAGCTGCTATTGAATATGGTGTACCTAACAAGTATGATGATTATCGAGACCTCCTTAAAGACGAAAAAATTGATGCGGTGTATATTTGTACACCCACAAGTAAGCACACTGACATTGTAAAAGCTGCTGCTAAGGCCGGAAAGGCTATTTATTGTGAGGAACCACTTGCCAATAGTTGTCCACAAGCTCGAACGTTGATGGCTGTCACTCAAGACGCTAATGTGCAATCAGGATCAGGACTAGTACTCAGATATGAACCATTCCTCCTCTATGCTAAACATCTTTTATCAAAGTATGATTTTGGAAGACCAATGCTGGCTCATATTAGAGCTGACCGTCAATATACAGAAGAATATGATGGACTCAATAAATGGAGAGGAGAAGCGCAAATCGCAGGTGGAGGTACTCTCTCAGAGCACTGTGTTCATGATATTGATATTCTCGCTTGGTTCTTTGGTGAAATAGCTGAGGTTCAAGCAAGGGTTGGTTTCATATCTGGTCGTGGAGTGGAAGACATAGCATCTATTACGATGGTCCATAAGGACGGTTCAATGAGCACGCTTGATTCCATTTGGCATGATATGGATCGTCTTGATGAAAGAAGAATAGAATTTTTCTTTGAAAAGGGATTCATTTTGATAACCTTGGAATCAGGAAAGCGTTACCTCGATTATCATTTGAAAGGTGAAGGTCCTGTAAGAATACATGCTGAAACTGCTGACTTGGTTCTGTTGGATCATCTGGGAATTCAACAAAATGGGGCTTCACTTGATATCTATGGTGTGTTCATGGATTCTGACATCAGTCGTTATGCTGCATTGAGCTATGCATTCATCAATTCAATTAGTTCAGGAGAAAGTCCATCACCTAACTTCTCTGATGCAGTTAATGCTCATATGATCGTTGATGCAGCGTATGAATCTGCCAATAACGGGACTTCTATCAAGATTCTCTGAGTATTTGAACAGCCTTAAGTACATGAAGTAATGTGTCACTTTTGAGTCGAGTCATGCAACAAATATCTATTGACCAAGTAGATCCTACAAGTTATGATGCTATTATTGCTGGCAGCGGGGCTGGCGGGCTTCTTGCAGCTCTCGCATTGACAGCAGAGGGAAAGAGAGTCTTAGTTGTTGAGAAGGAAGGCCGTCTTGGTGGAGTTTGGCATGGGTACTGGGTAGATGGCTATCGTGTTGACCAAGGCCTTCATGTTATTACTAGAGTGACTCGCGGCGCATTTGTTCGCTTCTTGAAGAATTATCTCTCTCCTCCCCCTGAATTTGTTATGCATGATGGCTGGGAATTCCGAGTCTTTGATAGAGTAGGAACAATCCCTTCAAGTATAGGTGAAACTCTGAGATGGCCATTAACAGGATGGAGAGGACGTTTTGGTCTGCTTAAGATTGGCGCTAAGATTAAAACCATGAAATTGGAAGAGATGGAAAAATACAAAGACATCTCCTTCTTTGAGTTTATGCAATCTCATGGTGCTACAAACCAAGTCATGCTTGATGTTATGCAGAGTGCAATCTACATGGCTGCAGGTGTACCGATAACTGAGGCATCTGCTTATGAAGCCCTAAGAACATTGAAAGATACTGATAAAGAATCATCAAAGATTGGTTCCGCAATACGCCTGCTACTGGGCTCCCGTGAATACGATGAAGGTTATGTCATTGGAGGAATGGAGGGTCTCATCAAAAGAGTCGTTGAAACAATAAATGGTGACTATATTCTCAATGCTCCTGTGGAAGGAATCCATGAAAAAGATGGGATTGTCACAGGATTGACAATTGCTGGAAATATGTTTAATCACGCCACAATCGTCAGTAACATTCCTTTATGGTCTATGAATAAGATAGTAAAATCAATCTCAGGCACAGGTCGAGAATTTTTTGAAGAATGGAGTATGATGGAACCTACAAGGGGTGTCACCCTCTGGTTAGGCCTTGATAATATAGTGATTGGAGACCGTAAGAATAGGGTTCTTGTTCATCCAAATCCTAATCGTTGGATTGTATCTATTTCAAGTTTTGACCCAAGCTGCGCACCAGAAGGCAAAGAACTAGTTGCTATTGCAATGATGGCTGAATCTGGTAAATCCGTCGAAGAGCACATTTCGATGATGAAGAGTAATGGTCTGAAAAAATATTATCCCGGACTTCTAGAACACATTGAGATGGAACATGTACAGATGTCTTATGCAACAAGGGCTAAATTGACTCCTGGTCAGACCGATCTTGATAGACCAGGACCTAGAACCCCAATTAGAGGGCTTTATATTGTAGGCACAGATACTGCTGGTTCAGGAGTTGGCCTCCAACAGGCAGCCCAATCTGCAGATGGTGTAGTTCATGCTTTGAAAGAAGATTCAGCCATCTAGATTTTTGTCGCCATGAGTGTAAACTGCAAAGGCATTTCACCCAAATCGTCTGGGAGTATCCAATTACCATCTTCTCTCTGAATAAGGAATGGAAGGATCTTACTAGATATGTACGAGTACTCATTGAAGAAATCAATTCGTAGACCAGCTTTGATAAGGCTATTAATTATCTCGGAAACACTATGATTCCATTCGTACCAATCCATTGGTTCAATCTTTCGAGTGGATTCGGTATAGGTTTCCGAACCTCTGAAATGAAATGGTTCTTTGGGTGTAAAATATGGATACCGAATCTTGAACTCACTCGTCTTTATTTCATCATCAAATATTTTAGAGAATGGATGACCTTCCCTGATGTAGAACTTGCCTCCCTCTTTGAGATATCTTGAGATGATTTTTGCCCATTCAGTAAGGTTGGGGAGCCATATAAGAACGCCCTCTGATGTGAAGACAATATCATATTGTCTATCTAAAACCTTCGGCAAATCATAAATGTTCGATTGGATGAATTCTGCTTTGATTCCTGTTTGTTTGCTCAGCCTCTGTGCAAGACCAATTGCTTCTTCTGAGAAATCAACACCGGTTGCTTCTGCACCTAATCGTGCCCATGACATTGTGTCCATTCCAAAATGACACTGAAGATGTAACAGACTTTTACCCTCAACCGAGCCTAATTCTCTGACTTCGATTGGATTGAGAGTCTGTTTTCCTTTTATGAATCCCTTTACATCATACTCCTTTGAGTCCTCATGCATTAGAGTCCATTCATCCCAAAGATCCCGATTAGCCTTAGTATGTTTGTCCATTCTATTTCTCCCTACCACGGTTTGGCAGCCATTATTGAAAACATAAGTGGTACAGAATCCGCATGGTTTGGAAACACCCATCTTCCCTCACGATTCTCAATCATGAATGGAAGTGCCTTATAGGAACAGAATGGGAACTCGTGAAAGAATTCGATTCTGAAATCCTCTTTAGCTAAGACATTGATTATTCTTGAGATTGGATGGTTCCACTGATATGTCTTCATTTTACCAGTATCTGCGTTTTTATCAGCATAACTCCCCTCATCTTCAAACATCATTGGATTCTTATCTTGAAAATAGGGGTATTTCACAGCGAAATCTGAAACCCCTTCTTCATCATCGAAGATATACACAAATGGGTGGAAATCTCTAATATAGAAAATACCCCCTGGTTTCAAGAATTTCTCAATGATTTTTGCCCATCTCTCAAGGTCTGGTAGCCACATGAGCACACCGCCAGAGGTGAACACAATATCGAATTCATCCTGCAGAACATTTGGTAGATTGTATACATCTGAGCAGACGAATCTAGCATCAATCTTAGCGGCTTCTGCAAGTGAGAATGCCAAATCTATTGCGTCTTCAGAAAAGTCTACACCCGTAACCTCTGCACCAAGTCGTGCCAGGGAGAGCGTGTCCATACCAAAGTGGCACATGAGGTGTAGAAGTTTTTTTCCTGAGATATCAGGGAGTTCATCAACCTCTATTGGATCAAGGGTTTGTTTTCCCATCATGAATCCTTCTACGTCATAAAATGCTGACTCGTAGTGTATCTTTGCTAATTTGTCCCATAGGTCTCTATTGGCTCTAAGATATTCGTCCATGGTTACCCGCATTTGATAAGTTATAGTGATAACGTAAAGGTTATGTTTGACCGATGCCGCGCAAAGTTTGACTGCAGGTCATACGAGGAGTCATTTCCAATGCATATGATTGAAATTCGATGGCATGGAAGAGGTGGTCAAGGTGGTGTCACCTCTGCTGAATTACTTGCAAAGGCAGCTTATCGTGACGGGTATAAGGGTGTTC